>NZ_NQXW01000019.1:0-44597 GCF_002287425.1 Megasphaera sp. ASD88
TTGAAACAGTTGTTGAATAATGCTGCGTTTTCCTTCGGTCATAATGACCTTATGTACCGGTTTCTTTTCTCTTGCCATGATAGTAAGCCTCCTATGATTTAGATTGTATCATAGAAGACCTATACCTGGCAGTTATTTACAGAAAAAGCTTCACATAGTCTACATATACTTCCGTCACCGTATCTTCAGATATTTTTAGGTACTGACCTTGCGCTAAGTCAATTGCACCTGCATGTGTACATGAAAACAGCAGCATGAATAACAGGCTAATCAGAATGACAGTATGCTTTCTCATGATGTTACCTCCATCCCCTCCTTTTGATTACTTTATTTCTTTATAATATAACAGACAGATATGCGTACCGCCAAGTTCGTTAAACGATACTTTATATGGATGCAGTTGAATCCGTCAACATATATTCTGCCAAGATTTGCAGCCCCGTTTCTATCGTATCGAGTTCCAGCCATTCGTGGGTCGTGTGTTCGTCGTGGCTGCGGCAGACGCCGAAGGACAGGGCTGGGACGCCCAGGCTGAGGGGGATGTTGGCGTCGGTGCTGCCGGCGATGAAGGACGTATTGAGGCAGTGTGTCTTACGGATGGCGGCGATGCGCCGGCATTGGGCCGAGATGTCTGCGCCGCTGCTGCAGGGCCGTTCGCCGAGGAGGGTCGTCGTAAGGGTCAGGCCGTCCCGACGGACGTCGGCGATGAGGCGCAGAAAGGCCTTGTCCAGTCGTTCCAATTCGTCGTGTGATTCAGAGCGCAGGTCGACGGTGAATTCGGCATTGGCGGCGATGGAGTTAATCGTCGTGCCGCCGCAGAGGGTGCCGACATTATATGTCGTTTTCGGTGCAGACGGGACGGGCAGGGCGTAGAGTTTGGAAATGATAGACGCAGCGGCAGCGATGGCGCTGGTGTGGCCGAAGTGCATCCAGCTGTGGCCACCCTGGGCTTCGATGGAGACGCGGTAGCGGCGCGACCCGACGGGAATGGCGACGACGTCGTCGAAGGTACAGTCGACGGCGACGACTTCCGTAATGCGCCCCTTCCAGTCGGCCATGATGCGGCGCATGCCCTTGAGATTGCCCATGCCTTCTTCGCCGACATTGAAGGCGAAGAGGGCTCCCTGCGGCAGGGAGAGATCCAGGTCTCGGATCATGGCGATGAGAAACAGCAGCCCTGCGACGCCGGCGCTGTTGTCGCCGCACGACGGCGCGGCGAGGATATTGCCGTCTATGCGGGGCGTCAGATCCACAGGGCCTTTGAATACAGTGTCCATATGGGCGCTGTACAGCGGAAAGGCTGTCTGCCCCTCGATTTGGCAGGGGCAGAGGACGTTGCCTGCCTCGTCGATATAGGCCTGCCCTTGCCCCAGAGAATGCAGGTATGCCAGCACCCAGGCGGCCTTTTCTCCCTCCTGTCCCGTCGGCGAGGGAATGGTGATAATCTGGCGCAGCAATTCTGTGAATTGACGTTGACAGCTGCGAATATAGGTATTGATTGGTTCTAATATAGAGGAATGCATGAATTTCATCTCCTTGCCATGCCAATGGGCTGCCCTGTTTATCTCAATATCATGGGGCAGCCAAAGAAAAACATCAGGAACGGCTTCACGTACCTGATGTTTTTTTATACGATTACTCTGCTGCCGGCGCAGGCTGGGCGGCGGCAATGGCCTGGATGGTTTCTACTGGCAGGTTCATGATGCGGGCGATCAGTTCATGGGACAGGCCTTCCTGGAGCATCGTCGCTACGGTTTGTTCCGTCAGCCGTTTCCGTTCCTCCAGCCGACCTTCTTCCCGCCCTTCGGCCCTGCCTTCCTTTCGCCCTTCGGCCCGTCCTTCTTCACGGCCCTCGGCTAAGCCCTCGGCCCTGCCTTCTTCGAGGCCTTTCTGCCAGCCTTCGGTCCGGCTCTTTTCGATATTGTGCATCATAGAAATATAGTCGCGCCGCGCTTTTTCCTGAATTTCGTATTTCCGGCGCAGCTTTTCGTCCTGGGTGAAATACATTTCGCATTTCATCGCTTCTTTGATAGCCGGTTCGCTCATAGCCAGCACCTCCCGTTCTTCGTCGCTGCATTGGTGGGAAAAATAGGCGATCCAGCGCTCTGATTTCCGCAGCTTGCGGATGTCGCCGATGCGGATTTTTTCCAGCTCAATAAAGTGTATTTCTAAATCATCGATGAGGATGTCCTTTGTTTCATCGTTGCAGATATGGTATGAATGATGGCATGCCGTATACTGGGCAAAGGCGTTGAAATCCATCAGGTTGATGGAAATGGCCGGCATGAGCTTGTCATAGGGCTCGCCTTCGCGGAGCTCGCTGCCGTACATTTTTGCCCAATAGTAGAGGGAACGGCGGGCCATGTCCGGGTCTTTGCAGACCTGTACTTCGATATTGACCTGCGTGCCGTCGTTCATTTTCGCCCGGATATCTAGGACAGATACCTTGCCGTCCTGCATGATGGGCGTCATTTCCTTGTCTAAGAACTCTAAATCGGTGAATAACGTATCGTCGGTCCGGTTCAGGATTCCGTTGATAAAGCTCAGCGTGAGAAATTTCTTTTTCGCATCGCCGAGGAGATATTTGAAAAATACGTCGTTTAGCCGGTTTAATTGCTGCGCCATAGCCGCCTCCTTTTTTACTATTCTTATTTGTATTGTATCACGATTTGCCTTTATGCCATAGGGAGAAGGGCGTTATATTATGAGCTGGAGGCATAGAAAAACTCGCTGCGGCAAGGTGTGCCGCAGCGAGCTGATGGAAAGGGGTTAGCCTAAAATCTTTTTCAAGTCTTCTTCCGGTGTGGAAATGGGGGTGATGTTGTAGTTTTCTACGAGGAAGTTCAGGACATTCGGCGATACGAAGGCCGGCAGCGTCGGGCCAAGGTAAATGTTCTTGAGTCCTAGGTACAGGAGCGTAAGGAGGATGCAGACGGCCTTCTGCTCGTACCAGGAGAGAACCAGGGTGAGAGGCAGGTCGTTGACGCCGCAGCCAAAGGCTTCTGACAGGGCGACTGCTACTTTGATGGCACTGTAGGCGTCGTTGCACTGGCCCATATCCATGATGCGGGGCAGGCCGCCGATAGTGCCGAGGTCGAGGTCGTTGAAGCGGTATTTGCCGCAGGCCAGGGTCAGGATGACCGTGTCAGCCGGAGTCTGCTTGACAAAGTCCGTATAGTAATTGCGGCCCGGACGGGCGCCGTCGCAGCCGCCGACGAGGAAGAAGTGTTTGATGGCGCCGCCTTTGACTGCGTCGATGACTTTGTCGGCGACAGAGAGAACTGTGCCGTGACCGAAGCCGGTCATGACCGTCGTGCCGCCGTTGATGCCCGTGAGATGCTGTTCTTCGCTGTATCCGCCCAGGGCCAGGGCCTTTTCGATGACCGGCGTAAAGTCCTTATCTTCGCCGATGTGGACGAGACCGGGGTAGGAGACGACTTCCGTCGTGAAGACGCGGTCGCTGTACGAGCTGCGGGGCGGCATGAGGCAGTTTGTCGTGAACAGGATAGCACCGGGAACGTTGTCAAATTCCTTCTGCTGATTCTGCCAGGCTGTGCCGAAGTTACCCTTCAAATGGCCGTATTTCTTGAGCAGGGGATAGCCGTGGGCCGGCAGCATTTCGCCGTGGGTATAGATGTTGATGCCTTTTCCTTCGGTCTGCTTCAGGAGCAGTTCCAAATCCTTCAGATCGTGGCCTGTTACGATGATAAAGGGGCCCTTTTCAATTGTCAGGGGAACCGTCGTCGGCGTCGGCGTGCCGTACGCCGTCGTGTTGGCTTCGTCGAGGAGAGCCATGCAGGTCAGGTTGACCTTGCCCGTTTCCATGACGATGGGCAGGAGTTCATCCATGCCCCAGTCTTCGCCGAGGGCGGCCAATCCCTTCAAGAAGAAGGCATCGACCTCTTCGCTGCTGCGGCCCAGCATGAGGGCATGATAGGCGTAGGCTGCCATGCCGCGCAGGCCGAAGAGGATGAGAGATTTCAGGGAGCGGATATCTTCGTCGGCTTTCCAAATCTGACGGACGTCATAGTCGCCGGCCTGTCCGCCGAGGGCCGCTTTTTCCGCACGCACTCTGTCTATCATGATCTGAATAGTTGATACGTCGAAGTTGACGTTAGTAATCGTTGTAAATAAAGCTTCCAGCACGAGGCGGTGCGTCTGGGCTGTCGGAGCATTTGTCTGACAGACGCGGGCCAGGCCGATGAGGGCGCTGGTCAGTTCATCCTGCAAATCTGCTGCGGCAGCCGATTTGCCGCATACGCCGGCGCAGCCCGTGCAGCCAGTGCCTCTCATCGTTTGTTCACATTGAAAACAGAACATTTTATTTTCCATAGTAAAGACCTCCTTTGGAACGATACTCATTTCAGTTGATATACTAAGTATAGTGGCAAAGGAGGTATCTGTCTGTTGTAAATACAACGGGTTTGCAATGTTGTAGTTTTTTTGTATGAATTAATCGCCGTGAATGCGGTCCAGCATGGACTGGATGAAGGACAGCATCTGCCGCCGGTCGTCCCGTGAGAGGCCTGCTAAGACGGCGCTGCGGTGACTGCCGGCGGCCTGGGCTGCTAAGGGGTACAGCTCCCGGCCCTTTTCTGTGAGGGAAATGCGTTTTTCCCGTTTGTCCTGGCTGCTCGTCCGCACGATGAGTCCTTTCTGCTCCATCTTGCTCAGGGTCTTGGAAATGGCTGCTCCTTCGATTTCCAGCGCCGCGGCGATGTCCGACTGAGGAAAGGAGTCGTGTTTGGCGACGAAGTTGAGGACGGTCCACTCGGAGCTGTACAGGCCGAGAGGCTTCATCGCGTCGTTGACGCCTTTGGTAAAGGCTCTCATCGTCAGATATAGATGATGAATCAGGGCGTCGTCGGTGTATTTCAATGTGTTAGGCATGGGAATTCTCCTTGTGCAGGGCAACGGATTTTCGGGAAGCCGGCTTATAGAAGTGCTGTCCTAGGAAGGCTGCTAAAAACAATACCATCGCGGCCAGGACATAGTAAAACATGTTGACGTAGCCGATGACGCCGGCGACGCCGCCGAGGACGATGATGCCGCCGCTGGTGCCGACGTCCAGCATGTTGTAGTAGGTAGCGCTGGCGCTGCTGCGGCGTTCCGGCGCGACGGAGTTAAACAGCCAGGTCATGAGGGACGGCATAATCAGGCCAGCTCCCGTGCCGTAAAAGACGGCGGCAATCATAAGGGCTGTAAAGGACGCGGCGTGGATGATGACGACCAGTCCGGCGATGTAAGAGACGATGCCTGGCAGCAATACCCAGAAGGGGCCTTTGCTGTCATAAATCCGTCCGCCGAAGGTACGGGTCAAAAAGACGAATATCGTGCCGACGACGAAGAAGAAGCCTGCATTGGGAATATGGACTTCCTGGGCCAGCAGGGCGATAAAGGTATTGACGCAGCCGTACGCCAGGCCAAAGAGCATCGTAAAGAAAGAAGGAAATCCCGTGCCGGCTTCGAAGAAGCGGCTCCGCCAAGGTACTTTCACTTTCGGCGCGCGGCGGGAGCGGCGGATGGCGCTGACCGATTCGCTGCAAAATACAGTGCAGCCGACGGCTAAGGCCGCGGCGATGGTGGAAAAGACGAAGAGGAAGTCAGAACTGAAATCGGTGAGCAGCATGACGCCCAAAGCCGGCGCAATGCCCATAGAAATGGTGTTGCCCAAGCCGAAATATCCTACGCCTTCGCCGCGCCGCGACGAGGGGATGATGTCGACGGCCAGGGCGGCGGCAAAGGTCGTGCCGAGACCAAAGCCCAGCCCCTGTATGATGCGGGCTATCATTAGCATGTGTATAGACGTGAAGAAGGCGTAGGCAATTGTCGATACGAGGGAGAAAAACAGACCCAGGTATAAGCATTTTTTCTTGCCCAACAGCTTGACGAAATCATCCGTAAAGAAGCGGATGAAGATAGCCGACACGCCGAAGATGCCGGAAATCAGGCCGATTTCCGCGCCCGACGCTCCCAGGGACGCCACGTACAGCGGCAACGTCGGCAACAAACAGTGGAAGCTAGCAAATAACAGGCCGTTGGCGATAATAATAGCGAAGAAACGTCTTGTCCATAACGGAGCTTTCGTCATGAAATCAAATCCTTTCTAAAAAAATAGATAACTAGTTAACTATTAGTGAATAAAAAAATCAGATAATTAACTAGTTAAATATCTGATGAATGAATATACTATACCGCCGTCCATTCGATTTGTCAAGTCGAGCGGCGGCAGGCCCAGAACGAATTAGCTGCGGAACGTGGCGTATCAGGCGAGAATATAGTATAATTTCTTACAAGCATATGTTCAGCGCGATGCTGCCGGAACAGGATGTATCAGGAATTTCAGCTGTACAGCAGGACTGTCCTTTTATTCGCTCATACAGCAGATATATTATCATCCTTTCTTATGCTATAATAAGTGTATATAAAGAATACAAAATAGGAGGCTGTACGATGGCAGACACAGTATACGCAGTATTTAAGACCAATCACGGCGATTTTACCGTCGAATTATTCCCCGACAAAGCGCCCATTACGGTGGCGAACTTCCGCAAGCTGGCCGAATCGGGCTTTTACGACGGCACGATTTTCCACCGCATCATTCCCCAGTTCATGATCCAGGGCGGCGACCCCGAAGGCACGGGCTACGGCGGTTCGGACGAAATGATCCCTGACGAATTCGACCCGTCCCTGACCTTTGCCGAACCGGGCGTCCTGGCCATGGCCAACGCCGGCCCCAACACGGGCAGCTCCCAGTTCTTCGTCACCGTCGTGCCGACGCCGTGGCTCCAGAACCACCACTCCATTTTCGGCAAGGTCGTCAAAAATTACGATGTCGTCGAAGCCCTCAGCCAGGTGCCGACGAACCGGTTTGACCGTCCTCTCGACGACGTAGTCCTGGAAACCGTCGCCATTACGGATACGCTCTAAGAGGTTCCATGCCGTTTTATACCTACATGGTGCGCTGCGCTGACGGCACGCTGTACACCGGCTGGACCTTGGACGTAGACAAGCGCGTCGCCGCTCACAACGCGGGCCGCGGCGCCAAGTATACTCGTTCCCGTCGTCCCGTCCGCCTCGTGTGGAGCCGGGCCTTCCCGACGAAGCACGACGCGATGCACTGGGAATGGCAGATCAAGCAGATGCCCCGGGCAGAAAAAGAAGCCCTCTGCCAGTCCCTGCCAAAGGAGATGGTATAACATGATACATTGGAAGAAAGCCTTGACGGCAGGCTTCCTGAGCCTGACCTTGTTCGCCGTCCCCGTCGGCACGGTTATGGCCGCGTCGTGGTGGCAGACCCTGGCCTACGGGGCCGCCGCCATGACCTTGGCCAAGCAGCAGCTGACGAAAATGGACGACGGCGCGAAGCAGCAGATGCTGGCCAGTACCCAGGCCAAGACGGGTGTCGTCGCCGGCGAAGCCTACGGCGACCGCCTGGAAGGGATTCAGCGCAACATCGTAGCCACGGGCATGATCGAACGCCAGTACGACGTATACGCCAACCCGTCGGAGGACCTGAACGCCTTTGAAACCATCGGCGGCGTCATTTCCGTCAACAAGGGCATGATGGACGCCCTGAGCGACGACGAGCTGGCCTTTACGCTGTGCCATGAAATGCAGCACGGCGAAAAACGCCACGCCGTCAACGGCGTATTGAAGAGCATCGGCATCGCCACCCTCGTCGACGTGGCCCTCGGCGGCGACCTCAACGTCCTCGACGTCCTCTTGGGCAGCGTTGCCGTCAACTACATCGACAACGAAGTGGTGACGATGGACCAGGAAAAAGAAGCCGACGCTCACGGGTTTGACGTCTTTAAGAACACCCAGTACAACGTCGGCGGCGCGGCCTCGTCCATGCAGCTCGTCTACGAGCAGTACGGCGAGCTGTATCAGGAAGGCTTCAAGCGCATCATCAATCCGAACAACCATCCGCAGATGACCAGCCGCATTGAAAAGCTGGCCTTCCGCATGAGCCAGTGGTCGGGCAACCACGTCCAGGTCGGCGGCGACGTCGTGTACGTCAACGCCCAGCCGGTCATCCATCCCGTCCCGTCGGGCGACTACTCGCCGCGGCGTAGGGCCTTTCTGGCGGCGGGCAATCTGGCCCGCGTGACCCACAACGAGTACGGCGAGGCCATCGATGAAGACGAAGTCCAGGCCGTGCCGCTGAACCAGCAGGATAAAAAGGGCAAGAAAGCCCATAAGGACGCCCCCATCTATCCGCCGGCATGGAACGTAGCCCAGCATGGTTCCGACATTTACGTCAACGGCCTGCGCATCATGACCTGCGCGCCCGGCGACGACGGAGGGGCCATTACCCAATCCCTGGAAAAGGCCTTGAAGGCCGAGCCGGCCATGTTGTCGGAAAAGGAAATCAAGAAGCTCAACAAAGAGTGGAAAAAACAATACGAAGCAGATAAGAAAGCCAAAGAAGAGGCCGAACAGGCCACGGCGGAAGCCCAGCAGCCTGCCGAAGCTTCGTAGGCTCAATACGTACGCGCCGCCGACGGGACAGACTTCCTGCCCGACGGCGGCGCGTCGTTATGCTGTCTTGGATTTTGAGAAAGGAGGAGAAGGCCATGCGTTACAGCGCTTTCTGCTGCGCCGTCCTGACAGCCCTTACCCTGGGCGCGGGCCTCGTCGCCGTGGCCTATCAGACGGCAGAGCCCCAGGAGCTCGTCGACCCGCCGATGGAACAAGCCCGCCATCTGTTGATCGACCACGCGGAGACAGACTGCCGGCATCAGCCCCTTGTCATAGCACATTATACGGCGGACGATCCGGCGTCATCCCGGCCGGTCCTGCGCTGGAGCCGTATCGACGGCGCCGTCATGTACGACGTGCAGGTTGTAAAGCGCCATGGCGGCGGCCCGTCTCCGTGCTACGAGCCGGTCATGGCGGTGCAGCGCGTCTACAGTACGGCCTGCGAGCTCCTGCTTCCCGCCGGCTGCCGCGAGCCCGTCCTGTACTGGCGCGTCAAGCCCCTGAACCTGCGCGGCCAAGCCATCGGCCCCTTTTCCGAGCTGGAGCCCCTGCCCGTAGACTGGCAGAAACAGGACGTAGTCAAGCCCGTTCCCTTGTCGACGTACAATCAGGGCCGGGGGCAGACCCTGCTCTATCCCGTATACGACTGGATTGCCATGCCCGACGCCGATCATTACGAGGTAGAAATCCTCGACGCCCCGCCGGAAAATCCCAACGGTACGGAGCCCTCGGCGCACCGCATCGCCGTCTATACGACGCCTATCGCCCATCAGTACGACAGCCAGGCGCGCATGTCGGCGCAGCCCTTCTATTGGCGCGTCCGGGCCATCCGCAGCGACGGCAGTCCTTTAGGAGTGTACTCCGACGCCTCGTTGTATACGACCGACCCGGGCCGGCCCTGCGCGGCGGCTATTTACGGAGACAGCATCAGCCACGGCGGCGGCAGCGTGTCCTATTCGCCGGCGGACTGGGAATTCAGCTACGGCCATTACCTTGCGTTCCCTACGGTCAACCTGTCCTTCAGCGGCGACACGAGCCGCACGGCCGTCGAGCGGTTTGATAAGGACGTCGCGCCCTTCCGGCCGCCGTACTTGCTCATCCTCATGGGGACGAACAGCCTCCGCGCCGGCGTCGAGCCGGCCGACGTCATCGCCGACATGGAACAGGTCAAAGCGAAATGCCTGGCCTACGGCATCCGCCCCGTCTTTCTCACCTTGCCGCCCCTCAATCCGGATAACATCCGCGCGGCCTTTGGGCAGGACACGGTACGGAGCTGGCGCGAAGCCATTGCGGCGGTCAATTCCTATGTGAAGACCCAGGTTCACGTAGACATTACGCCGGGCATGGCCGACGAACGGGGCGAGCTGCGGGAAGACCTGGCCGTTGACGGGCTCCACCTCGACCCGCCGGGCAAGCGCCTCATGGCCAAAGCCATCAACGAAGCCTGGCCGGATATTACGGCCCTTCCCGACGAAGCGTGGAACGCTGATGACGAATCATAAAGCATATAAAATACCCGTCTCGGCGACAATCGGCCGGACGGGTATTTGCGTAGTTTGAAATCATACAGCGAACATATGGACTGAAATGCATTGACGATATATATGGTCATCTTGTATATTATTGCCTAAGAGGCGCTGCGCCATCACGGCAGGCGGTGAAAAAAGCCCCCGAATCTGTATGAAACGGGGGTGATGCCCATGAGCGATACAAACATAACGTTGTTATTACTCATCGTTCTTGTGGTTTTGTTGCAAAATGTAACAAAAAAGTAGCCGTCACCTTAGTTTTCGCGAGCTAAGACGGCTACAATTTTGTAACCATTGCGGGGGCTATACCGTGTGTTGGCACAGAGCCTCGCTTTTTTCACCTTTATTATAACGGCTGAGCCCGCTGCCGTCAAGGCGCGCGTCATGGCGCCAGGGCTATTCGCCTGGCTTTTCCGTGGGTTCAGGTGCGGCGTCGTCGGGCCGATGGGCCTCGCCCCAGCGGCACATGGCTTCCATGATCGGGTAGAGAGAGCGCCCTTTGTCTGACAGGCTGTATTCGACCTTCGGCGGGATTTGGGGATATTCCCGGCGGACGATCAGACCGTCGCGCTCCATGCCTTTCAGCTGCTCGCTCAGCGTCTTATAGGTAATGGCCCCGATTTTTCGCTTCAGCTCGTTGAAGCGGACGGTTTCGTATTCGACGAGAAAATACAAGATGATTAGCCGCCATTTGCCGCCGATCAGGGACAAGGTGTAGCCGAAGGGGACGTCAGATAAGGCCCGCAGGGCTCCTTCGTAGGGCTTCATGCTCATGAGGGGGACTTCCTTTCTCCATAGTATGTGTCAAAAAAGTGCGTACTATACAATTTGTCTTTTCTTTTTTATCATAAGAGAAGAAGGTTATACAAGTCAACCCGGCCCGGCCGGAGGAGGGAGCTCTGCCATGAAAAACGTAAAAATTACCATACTCAAGACGACGCTGGATGCGGAACTGGCCGCCCAATACGGCGTGCCGGGACTTACGGCTTGTCCCATGATGCGGGAAGGCCAGGTCTTTTACGCCGACTACGCCAAGCCCGAGGGCTTCTGCGATGAAGCGTGGAAGGCGATCTATCAGTACGTCTTCGCCCTGGCCCACGGCGACGGCAAGACCTTGTTTTATCACGGCGACTGGATCGCTAAGCCCAACGTCGCCATTTGCAGCTGCAACGACGGCCTGCGCCCGGTCATCATGAAGCTCGAAGGGACGGATGAAGAGGCGGAACGCAGCTACGTTCCCGTCCGCTGACGGCTTTGCATGAATCTATTCTTCATATGCATGTATAAGACTTTGTTATATTATATTGATATACTGCAGCTCCGTCGACGCATTCCTGTCAGCCTGTCATTCGGCAGGAATGCGGGCCGAAAGCCTTCGGTTTGTTCACACTTTTGTACACTGAGATAAGACGAACGATACGACATAGCCGCTCGAATCCGGCCCCTTTGGCCCAGGTTCGGGCGGCTTTTGTCATGCCTTTTTCTCTATATCCGACGGCAGCGCAGATGTGAGAATCCGTATGGATACGCCGTTTTTCGCTGTTGGTATCAAGGGATGTAACGCGTACGTAACGCCCTAGACTAGAAGAGACAAGACCAGAGGAGACAAGAGGGAAATAAGAGAAGAGATGCGCAGCGTTACGGGCGTCGCCCCGGAACGGACGGAATAGACGGAGAGAAATTTTTCCATGAGGAGACATAAAACGACGGGGCCTTTTCCCTTACTATTATAGAACGCAGCCCCCAGGAGCTGACGAACGGGAGGACCGAAAATGAAACAACTTCGTTGGATGAAAACAAAAATTGGATTGTTTGGCGACCCGAAGGTCATGGCCATGCTCAGCCAGCGCCACGGCGAGACGTACTTCGTCGTCTGGTTTTTGCTCAAGGACATTGCCGGGACGGTCAACTGCGACGGCTACGCCTGCCTGTCGGAGCAGGTGCCCCTGACGGGCGAATACATCGCCCGCGTCCTTCGCCGCCGCCGCGACGTCGTCGAAAAAGCCCTCGATTTCTTAGAACAGATAGACCTCATCCGCCGCGATGAAGAAGGCCGTATTCGCCTCGTCGACTGGGAAGAATTGCAGGATTTCGACAAGGACGAACGCCGCCGCCAGCAGACGCGCAGCCGCGTGGCCCGCTTCCGTCAGAAGCAGGGCGAAGGGGGCGGCCGAGATGACGGCGGTACTGCCGAAGCTCCTGAGAAGACGGCAGGAGGCGAAGCCGCGGCATATTACGCCCAGGTCTTTGGCGGTATCCATCGGGCGGCGCAGCTTGCCTTAGACGAGATGGAATGCCGGTGGGGCGTCGACGCCGTCTGCCGCGCTGTAACCATTGCCAAGGAGCGGGGCGCTGAGGGAAACAACCTCAACTATATCCGCTCGATTCTCGCCAACAGCGGCGGCCAGCCGCGGCGAAAGGGAAAGGATGATTGCCATGGGTATGCAAGTGTTGATGAATACGTTAGTGTCATGCTTCGGCAGGCGGATGAATATGAATCCGCAGTTCATACACGTGCTGCGGACCAGCCTGCCCGCCGGGCTGACGGAGGAACAAGGCGCAGAGCTGGGCGCCCGTCTGGCTCAGACCTGTAAGTTTGCGCCGACCATCGCGGAAATCCTGGCCGAGTGGCGGGCCATGCGCCGCGATATGCTGCGGCGCGAGAGTATGCCGCCGCCGACGCCGGTCCGCAGAAATCCCGCCGTCGTCCGCCGGCTGCGCTCTGTCCGCGACTTGCTGAGGCAGGGCAGCCCCTTGCCAAAGCAGGACATCGGGCCGGAGCTGCGCGAGTTTGCCCGGCAGCGGTTTCCCGACATCAGCGACGACGTCATCCGGAGAAACTGGCTGGAAATTATGAATTGCATGGACTATGCGGCAGAACAACAACGGACGGCTTCGCCCTACCAGATGGTCATGGAGCTGGAGCCCGACGGGACAATCAGCCTGAGCATGAAGACCCTGGAGTGCGCTGGCTGACGGCTTGAGTTTCGCCGCCAGATCCATGGTATATATAATACATATTTATATATAGCGCAGCAGTTCATTTCCCCAGGGGCGCAAGGCTCGCAGGGGCAGCAACGACAGTGTTTCCTGCCGTCCCATGCAGGAGACGCCGACGCGACAGATTCAGAAAGCCATGGCGGCCGACATGGCAGTTCTACGAAGGAGGCGTTCCTATGCATCGGATTATGCAGTGTTTGAGAAACCTCGACAAACAGACTATTGTATTTGTGATTCGTTTGATTCAATATTTCGTTAGGAGGAAATACAACGATGAAAATCTACCTCAACGCCGGCCACGACCGGCTCCTTGATTCCGGCGCAGTCAACGAAGCCATGGGATTGCGCGAGTGCGACCTGGCCTATGAGCTGGCCCAGAACGTGAAAGGATATCTGGAACGAAATGGCGTCGCCGTCCTGTTTGGACAGCAGGACAACCTGTACGCCGTCTGCGGCGAAGCCAACGACGCCGAGGCCGACGCCTTCGTGTCCCTGCACTTCAACGCGTTCAACAAGCGCGCCGCCGGCACGGAAACGCTCATCTCCCATACGGCAGAGAGCCTGCTTTTGGGCCATGCGATTCAGTCCAACATCAAAGCCGTCCTCAACCTGCCCGACCGCGGGCTGAAGGAACGGCCGGGCCTCTTCGTCCTGCGCAACACCGTCATGCCTGCCGTCGTCGTCGAAGTGTGCTTTATCGACAACGACTACGACATCCGCCAGTACCAGAGCCGCGCCGACGCCGTAGCGCGGGCCATCGCCACGGGAATCATGCAGTGGCCGGCAATGGCAAGGAAGGCGGCGTAATGCCGTGACTTTTATTGCACCGCATTGAGGGTGCTAAAAGGGCGTGGGCCCCTTTAAACCGGGATGTTACTTTTTCTTTCTGCGTGGCCAGAAAGAAAAAGTAACCAAAAGAAAGAGGCCAGCCCGGAACTCCCACGCCTTGCTGCGGGTCAGACAGGCGGCGCAGCAAAATCGCTGGCGCTCGGATGCCGCTTGTTCCGCCTGTCAGTCCCTTCGCATCCGCCTGCGGCGGCACGGCGTGTCCGTAACGGGCGAAGAAACCGTGATACTTGCAGCTTCTTTCGTGCAGGCGTAAGGTGTACCGTCTGAATGAATAAAACTTGTGGCGCCGTTTCACTGGCCGTAAATGATAGCGTTTTGTTATTGCAAAGCTGATTTATTGTATCGCATTGGTGGTGCCCATCTGCTGAAAGACGATGTGTATCTTTTGATGACAATTTCACAGGCTTTCAGTATAGGACTATGAGTTCTTTCAGATAGCACGTTGCAGGTGCTTTAGCGTCAGCAGAATGTTTATTGCATAGGAGTTTTGTATTTGTTAGAACTAAATGTACTATTCAGCGATGTGTCAGTGTATTTTATCATGAAAAAGCGCGCGGTGTTTTTCCGCCCATTACGGACGAGCCGTGCCGACGTAAGTCGGCTGCGCAGTATCGGGCAGGCGAAAAGCCGCGGTATCCGAGCGAAGCGATTTTACCGCGCCGCCTGCCCGATGCGGAGCAAGGCTCGGTAGTACCTGGGCGGCGGTTCTTTACTCTGTATAAGCGATACACTGCGCGGTATGCGTCGCTTCGCTCCTTTACCGCGCGCGTCCTGCTTATCTTTGCATACTTTCTTTCTGTCCGCACAGAAAGAAAGTATGAGGTAATGAAAGGGGCTCCCCTTTCTGATTAAACAAGACGTAATTAAGATATAGCGCAAACACGTCATATAACAGGCATCGGACGTCATGTCCGGCTATACAGCGCTTTCTTGTCTTTGCGCTTAACAAAGACAGAAAAACATATTCACACTACAAGGAGGAATTCTATTATGGCAGAACGTACTGCAATTTCCAGCAAGTTGAAACTCACCGTTTCCTATCAGGATCACGAAGGGGCGCAGAAAAAGCGGCAGATGACCTTTGCCCACCTCAAGCCTTCGGCTGAGCCCGAAAGCATCACGGCTGTGGCGACGGCTATCGGCACCTTGCAGGACGATCCGATTACGTCGATTCGCGAAGTCATTGAAAATGAAATTACGGCCTAAGCCAGTATTTTCCATTTCGAAAGGAGAAACATACCATGATTCAGACTAAAACCAGAACCTTACAGCTCGAATTTGCCGACGCTGCCGGAAACAGCGTCGTCTATTCCCTCAAAAATCCCAAAGAAGGCCTCGACAAGGGCACCGTCGACGCCGCCGTCGGCACGCTGCTGGAAAAGAAGATTTTCGCGACGGCCGAGGGCGAGCTGACGGCCTTGAAGGACAGCCGCATCATTACCCGTCAGGTCGAGACTCTTGACGAATAAGGTATAATGATAAGTAAAACGCAAAATGCCTTGGGCGTATGCTCAAGGTGTTTTGCCCTATAAGGAGGCAACATTGTATGACCATTCCTGTACGGCAATGCATCCGTCAAGTCCAGATGGGCGACGTCGATGCCATTGCAGATATTTGTCAGCTGTACAACCCCTTTATCCAATCCATGGCCCGTAAATACAGCTACGTGTACGGCAGCATTCACGACGCCCGCTCGGTCGCGACTACCGCTCTGATCGAATGCATTTATTCCTACGACCTGGCGGACAACGTGGACGTCCCCCTGGCCATCGTCCGGCGCGTCAGAAAGCAGTTCGGCGACGACGCCTACCGCTACAAGCAGGAACAATCCCTGCTTGAAAAGAACGTCTACTGTCCCGAAGGCGGCACGACCGATCTGCCCGACTATCTGGAAGACCAGAACGCCGTCTGTCCCATGGGCCGGGTCATCGAGATGGAAGAAAAAGAAGAGCTCCAGCGGGCCTTGGATACCCTCGACGAGAAGGAACGCCGCCTCGTCTGCCTGCGCCACAAGGAAGCATGGACCTTCCGCTCCATCAGCGAAGAACACGGCATTCCCATCCCCTCGATCCAGACTGTCATCAACCGCGGCGTACGCAAGCTTCGCAGCCACTACGGCCTCGACGGAGACGCGCCGAAGAAAATCCCGAAAAAATATAGGGGAAAGAAATAGGAGGATGGTTGTTACTTTTTTCTTTCTGCGCGGTACAATCCTTCGCTCGGATGCCGCTTGCTCCGTCTGCCAGGCTTTTTGCATCCGCCTGCGGCGGCCCGGCGCGTCCGTAACGGGCTGTGCTGGCTGTAGGCAACGTCCTTTGCGAGTATTGACTATGTGACGGCGTATGGTATAATATAAGCAGAATTCAATATGTCCATTTAACACACGAAATCCCCGTAACGTTGCCGCGTTACGGGGATTTTCCGTGAGGCTGGTTGCTCCTATTAGTGTCTGTTCAGCCACTTACAGATGTAGTTTGCGACTACGCCTGCCATGACAGACAATACAAAAGAATTCAATATTTCCATTTAACTCCCCCCTTTCTGTTGCCAGAAATGGAGAAGAGCAACGCGTTTAGTATATCATGCGATGATTAGAGGTTTCTTAAAGTTTTATGAAAGAAACATGAGAAAAAGGGAGAATGCTTGCATGGCCGTTGACTGTGCGGCGGCGTATGGTATAATATACGTAGAATGTAGTGTTTCCATTTGACACACGAAAACCCCGTAACGGTTGCAGCGTTACGGGGTTTTCTCGTGGGGCAGGTTGCTCTGGGATTATCTGTCCCACCACTTACAGATGTAGTTCGCGACTACGCCTGCCATGACAGACAATACAAAAGAATGTAATATTTCCATTTGACTCCCCCCTTTCTGTTGCTGAGAATGGGGAAGAGCAACGTGTTTAGTATATCATGTGATGATTAGAGATTTCTTAACGTTGCATGAGAGATACATGAGAAAAACAGAAAATGACTGTACAGTTGTTGATTGTATGATACCTACATGAAACATTGAACCGATACGACGGGCCGAATCCATTGCGGATTCGGTCTTTTTTTTTGTACGCAAAAAAATGGCTGAAATACCGTGAAAAATGGGCATTTTCACTTGACATAGGGGGGGGGGGGTGGTATGCGTTATACTGATAAAAAGTATGTGTATACAGCCGATAGGAACCGGCTCGTATGCATATCCCCTTTTAGTTATTATACATTGCATGTATTGAAATATAGCATGGCAGTATAGGCGCTCGGCTGATAAAAACATAGAGCTGGTTGATCGTGAGGGCGAGGCCGTATGGCCATGGGCAAGGAGGAAGCGACATGAGATATGTTCATAGAAAAGTGATAAAAGGAAAACTGTTAAAACGATTCATCCTAAGTGCTGTCGTTGCAGGAACAGTATGGGTACCGGCTATGGTGACTCCGGGAGTATTGGCTGCCGATATGACTTTTGGGAAATTTGTCGATGATACAGAAAAAGGTGGTACGATTACTGTTACAGGAGATTATACGACGGTAAATAGTGAATATGCGGGCACCGCATCGTATATGGAACCGAAAGAAGTGGTAGGTAATTATGATATTGAACTGGCTGAAGATAGTACGCTGACACTGAACAATTTGAATATGTATAATACTAATATTGTTGGTACGAATGGGGGATATGGAGGTAATATAGTAATTAATGTTGATAAACCGTATGATCTTGGAGATCCTGACACAGGAGCAACCGGGGCATATGGTGGTGGTTTAGTTGCTGGTTCAGCAGCGAATGAAAAAACCATTATTAAAGCAAATAATCTTACTATTGTGAATACTACGCCGACATCGTACAGTAATGGCTGGAAAAGTGATGGCATTTTTATTGGGAAGAATGAGAAGGGGGATATGGATATAGATTTAACGGGGAAATTATCCATTACAGCAGGGTACTATGGCATCTTTTCAGAAGGAAATACTAATTCAGTAATTAATATTGCTGCTAATACAGTAGATGTCAACGCTAATGCATGGGCTATTATTCTCAATGGCAGTAGTAGCGTGAATATGCATATTGTTGATGATATCAATATTCGTGGAGGACATGGTATTTCTAATAATAGTACCGAAACCATGAACTATGAATCTAAATATGGAAATGTTAATATCCATGCCGATACATTATATGGTATAGCTGCCGGAACAGGTGATGTCAACGTTAAAGGTAACAACAACTATATTACCGTTGATGAAAATGATGCTAACACAGGGTATGTGGTACGCAGTACAAATGGACATGTCAAAGTCGAATCTACGACGGGAGATAATATTTTGACTGGCGGAAACAAAACAACTGGCGTGTATAGCCTTACGAATGCGGACGCTGGTGTAGAACTTATTTCCGCTCAAGATAACCGTGTTACGGCGGCATTAAACGGTGCGTATTCGAGAGCCGGCACGATTACGATTGACGCTGCGCGCGATAATATCATTGCGTCTGGTACGGAAGCATTAAAAGCCGACGGTGTACAGAGCAGCGTCAAAGCGATTGCTGATCGTATGAATAGCATTACGGCAGGCGATACCATAGATGTGACTTACGATGATACGACTGTGACATTCGGCAAGGATGCAGTAGCTTATGCAATAAACGGCGGATATACTCCCATATCAAGTGGTGTCGCCAATATCTTAGCTGGTTCCGTATATGCCAGTGGAGAAGGCAGTTCTGTTGACGTAAATGGTAAAGACGGGAGTTTAGTTGGCAACTATATCTATTCTGCCGCAGTTATTGCTAAAGCAGGAGGCTTGGATGAAGATAATGACCCGGATTCGGAAACGTCATTCAAAGATAAGAAAGTAATTTCTGCCTTGTATGCAGAAGACGGCGCGAATATTGTCGTATCTGGCGAACGAAACGAGTTCAGATCGTATGCAGCTGACCCTACTGATACAGGGACGTTGGAAAGAACAATCTGGGCTTATAAGGGAGCCAATATTGAAATTAACGGCAGTACACTTGTCAGCACAGACAGATATGATGAAACGTCGGCTTCTCAAAAGAATAACAGCGCGGACATTGCTATCGCTGCTGGTACAGCTGTAAATCTGACAAACGAACAGGTTCTCGCAAATGCCGATCTTAAATCTAAGGTAACATTGAATTATGGTGCAGGCAGTTCCATTATTGGCGACATTCTCTCAGCATATGCCGGTCAGGTAGATATTCAGGCCCAGGATGGCTCCGATGCAGGCATTTCTGTAAAGGGCAATATCCTTGCCGGTAATAACGGCGTCCTGAACATCGACCTCGGTAAGGGCGGATATTTGGAAGGTCGTGCCGATGATTACGGCGACGCGGGACTGGGGACGGTAGGAGAAGATATCGACCAAGGTCATGCCGACACGACGTTCTTCAGCCCGGCCTTCAGTAGTACGATTTTCAAAGGCGGCGAAGTGAACTTGAAGATGGGCGAAGGATCGAAATGGACGGTTACGGGCCAGAGCTGGGTTACGAGCGTGGATACGGGAAATAGTGAACACGTCGAGATCGATCTGGCATCGGCAAAATCGGATTTGAACGCAAACGTCCAGGCCTTGACAATCGGCGAAATGAAGGGCAATGCTATGTTTACGATGAAACTCGACGGTGATAGAAGTGCCAGCGATATGCTGTACATGAAAAAAGCAAACGGTGAGTATTTCATCAACCTGGAAAATGCCGTGACGGTAGAGGATATGTATCAGGATGGGTTTGACGGTCTGCGCTTTGCAACGGTCGGCAAGGGGTCGCACGCGACGTTCAGCGCCGGTACATACGACAACGGTGTGTATAACGTCGAATATGAAGTCGGTACGGACGACTATAATGGAAACACGGAAAACGATGCGTATAACAGCACGGGCGGCTATGGTCAAATGACCGAGGCAAAGCCGGGAAATGATTTGGTAGATAATCTCTTTAAGGACGAACCTCAAGAAGCCGCTGCTTACGGTATCATGACCTTAGAGGCTGTGGATTCGCCGGAATCTCCTGATTCGACGGAGGATATGGGAACGGATACAGGCATGAACGGCACGACGGTAGACGATACGACGAACTTTAAGCTCATCGGCGTAAAGAGCCGTGAATTGTCCGATGCGGGTAAGACCGTCGTGGCCATGTCCCAGGTCAACTACGCCAACGCCATCTATATGGACCGCCTGAACAAGCGCATGGGTGAGGCTCGCTACATCGACGGCGACGAAGGCCTGTGGGTACGCATCCGCCACGACCGCATCGGCAAGTCCGACGCCTTCCGCAGCAAGAACACCATGATGGAGCTGGGCTATGACAAGCGCGTCGACGATCGGGAAGACGGCGAACACCGCCGCGGCTTTGCCATCGACTACATGCGCGGCACGACGGATTACCATAACGTAGCCGGTGACGGCGACGTACGGCGGGGCGGTCTCTGGCTCTACGATACGTGGCTCGGCAATAAGGGCCATTATTCCGATTATGTCCTCAAGATTGGCAGATTGTCCAATGATTTTGAAGTGTACGCGAGAAGCACCGGCGAAAAGATTACCGGCGACTACAGCAACTTCGTCTACTCGGCCAGCGCCGAATACGGCCGCAAGAAGGACATCGGCAAGGATTGGTATTTTGAACCCCAGGTTCAGCTCCAGTATGCTCATGTCACCGACGCCGACTACACGACGAGCCAGGGTACGAGCGTAGAACTGGACGCTATCGACAGCCTCATCGGCCGTGTCGGCTTCCGCCTCGGCAAGGATATGGGCGAAAACAATACCTTCTATATCAAGGCCGACGTACTCCATGAATTCTTAGGCGATCAGGATATCAGCGCCTTCGACGCCACGGGCCGCCTCGATACGACCTACGAAAACGAAGGCACCTGGTACGATGTGGGCCTCGGTTTCTCTCACCAGTTCAGCAAGGGGACGTACATGTTCCTCGACGTGGAAAAGACCTTTGGCAACGACAACGAAGATACGTACCAGTTCAACGTCGGTATGAACTGGAAAGTCTAAGGGCATGAACCGACTGGCAACATGTCCCGTCTGCGGCAAGGACTTTACGGCGGACCGGTCGACACAGAAGTATTGCAGCGCCGCCTGCCGCCGCTACGCTTACCGCCATCGGGACGCAGCCCCGCCGGCGCAGCTGGCCGGAGGAAAGACGGTGCGCTCCTTCCGCTGCCTGCGCTGCGGGACCCTCGTCTTCGTGAGGAACCGCGCCGACAAACGGGTAAAGTTCTGCTCGCCCCGCTGCGAGCGGCTGTACTGGAAGCATTCGGAACACACGGCGTGCCAGGCCGTATCGCGTACCTTTTCCTGCAAACAGTGCGGCCGGACGGTGACCGTCACGGAAGCAAAGGATCGGCGAACCGCCTTCTGCAGCGCCGACTGCCGTATACAGTGGTTTTCCGCGCATCGGAAGCGGACACCATAGGTAGATATGATAAGAAAAGAGTCAGAACAGACGAACTGTGTTCTGACTCTTTTTGTATATATAATAATGTAATATATAGAAACGATCGGCGCCTTGACGAGGCGGCGAGGGTATGCTAAGATAAACATGAAAAAAGAGATGCTAGCCGACAAACGGTTAGCCCAATACTATATTGCAAAATAGCCGCAATCAGAATTGGAGCTCTGGGTGGCGGCTATTTTTGCGTGTGCTGCAATACGATGATTAACACCATTAAAAGCAACAACGTTACGTTTACTTGGGCTATATCCATATGCAACACCCCGTTTCTAGGGGCATAATTTAACCGCGCTGCCGTTTGGAATGCATAGCATCTCTTGCCTTTTATGGTACAGGATAACAGGACGTGCTGTCAAGGGAAAATCATCCATATGTTCGATTGGTATGCGCCTTGACGAGCCTGTAGGGCTATGCTAAGATAGAGGTGAAAAACGAGGCGCTGCACCGACAAACGGTTCGCCCCAATTATATTACGCACAAAAATAGTCGCAACAATGGGGATTGGGCGGCTATTTTTGTTTATTCTGTGTCAGGATGGTCAACACGATAAGGAGTAACAGCGTTACGTTTATCTGGTCAAATCCCATACACATCACCCCGATTCCGGGGCCCGATTACCGCCTGCCGTTTGGAGTATGCAGCGCCTCTTGTGTCATATGGTACAGGACAGGCAGGCGCTTTGTCAAGAGAAAACCGTCTGTATGTTCGATTGGTATACGCCTTGACGGGCTGATGGAGCTATGCTAAGATAGAGATGAAAAACGAGGCGCTGCACCGACAAACGGTTCGCCCCAATAGTGTTACTAACAAAAATAGTCGCAACCTCGGGGAAAAGGAAGGCGGCTATTTTTGTTTGCTTTGTGTCGGGATGGATGGGCACGATTACCGTCTGCCGTTTGAAGTATGCAGTGCTTCTTGTGTCTTATGGTACAGGGCAAACGGGTGCTTTGGCAAGAGAAAAGCGTTCGTATGTTTGTGTATGGGGAGCCTCTCTTGCAGAATGATTCTATCTTTAGTATAGTAATACTATACAATCTATGCAGGAGGTAACGGGCGATGCCGTTTAAAATTATTTGCGGAGACATTACAAAGGTACAGGCCGATGCCATCGTAAACGCGGCCAATGAGCGGCTGTTGATGGGCGGCGGCGTATGCGGCGCTATATTCCGGGCAGCCGGATATGCCGAGCTGACCGAAGCTTGTCAGGATATCGGGCATTGCCCGACGGGCGACGCTGTCATCACGCCGGCCTTTCATCTGCCGGCGCAGTACGTCATTCATACCGTAGGGCCTGTGTGGGAAGGCGGCGACCATGGTGAACGGGAATTGCTGTACCAATGTTATGCCAAATCGCTGGCCCTTGCCGAATCCTACGGCCTTCGGTCTATTGCCTTTCCGCTGATTTCATCGGGCATCTTCGGCTATCCTCGGGAAGAGGCCCTTCAAGTCTGCGAGGAAGCCATCGAAGATTTTTTGGCCGTTCATGAGATGGACGTGTATTTAGTGTTGCTGTCGTGCGAGGGCGTCGGCGAATTAGAATACGTATAATATACGGCGTACTGCGCGGCGGTGAAGGGAAAAGACAATCTCAGCAAAGACTTTTTTGCTGAGATTGTAAAAAAAGTACTTGACGGAAAGGATTTTTGTGATATAATTACTCTTGTGCTAAGGAATCAAACACAGCTTGCCGGAGTGGCGGAATGGCAGACGCACCTGACTCAAAATCAGGCGGGTAACACCGTGGGGGTTCAAGTCCCTTCTCCGGCACCAAACCGATATAATCCGAACTTGTTTCCAGTAGGAGATGAGTTCGGATTATTTGTTTTAACGGAAAAAGGAGAACGTTGCAAATGCAAATCAGCGGGGCGTCGCCCGCCATACAATTAAATAGTAAAGGCAGATTTACATGCCAAGATGGTTCTGTCAAATACATACCTGCAACAACTTGATATTGTCTTCGTTTGGCGTATAGCTTGACGAGCCTGTAGAGCTATGCTAAGATAGAGATGAAAAACGAGGCGCTACACCGACAAACGGTTCGCCTCAATAAGTATTTACGCACAAAAATAGTCGCGACCTATGGGAAGAGGAAGGCGGCTATTTTTGTTTGTTCTGTGTCAGGATGGTCAACACGATAAGGAGTAACAGCGTTACGTTTATCTGGTCAAATCCCATACACATCACCCCGATTCCGGGGCCTGATTACCGCCTCTTGTGTCATATCGTACAGGACAAACGGCCGATTTGTCAAGAGGGAAACGATGGTATGTTCGATTGGCATACAGCTTGACGAGCCTGTGGAGCTATGCTAAGATGGAGATGAAAAACGAGGCGCTGTGCCGACAAACGGTCAGCCCCCTTTATGTGTTAACAGAAATAGTCGTCAACAGAATTGGTAGGCTGCAGACGGCTATTTTTGTTTGTGCGAAATGAGATAAAACAACACGATGAGTAATACTAAGGTCGCATTGATAGAATCCATACGCATCACCCCGTTTCGGGGGCTGGATTTGACCGCCTGCCGTTTGATGTGCACAAACGCCTCTTGCGTCCTATGGTACAGGACGAAGGGGCGTATGTCAATAAGGAAAGCGATTGTATGTTCGATTGGCATAGCGCTTAGGGAAAGGCTGCGCTTCATGGAACCAGAGATAGGGGTTCGTGGAGCGCAGTTTTTTTGCTTTTGCAACCCTTAGCGTGCAAACTATGTTGAAAGAAGGCTGCGTCATTTGATATGATAAAATAAATTATTATATTCTATACATAAGGGAGAGGTAAATCGTGTACTCATGGAAACATATGCTGCGCAGCGCCGTCGTCTGCGCTGTGATTGCCGCGTCGTCTATGACGGCCTTTGCCGGGGAGTCGGCGTATCTGGAACAGGTGGACCCGCAGCTGCGGCCGGCGCTGGAACAGAGCTCTTCTCTGGATTTCAATCAGCCCGGCGCGCTGGAGGATATTAACCGGCGGGCCGGAGCCTTAGTCGGTTCGCCGAATTTGCCGAAGGACGAGGCTGTACAGGTGTACGACGTGTATATTCCCAATGGCGACGGCTCGGACAAGCTGCGCCTGCGGGTGTACAAGCCCGTACAGGCCGAGGCGGAACTGCCGGGGATTTATTGGATTCACGGCGGCGGATTCTTGTTTGGCGTGCCCGAGCAGGACGAGGCCCAGAGCCTGCGGTTTGCCAAGGAGGTAGGGGCCGTCGTCGTATCTGTCGATTATCGGCTGGCCCCGAAATACCCCTATCCGGCGGCCATCGACGATACCTATGGGGGGCTGAAATGGTTTTTTGACAATGCCGCGTCCTTAGGCGTCGACGATACGCGCATCGCCGTTGCCGGTGCCAGCGCCGGCGGGAATCTCTGCGCCGCCGTGGTCTTGATGGCTCGTGACAAAGGCGAAATACGGCCGGCTTTTCAAATGCCCCTGTACCCCATGCTGGACGACCGCATGGCCTCGCCGGCCAGCCGTGAAGTCATGGACATGAGGGTGTGGAACAACGTGTCTAATGTCTTTGCATGGAAGGCCTATATCGGCGATGCCGTCGGGACGGATCGGGCGACGGCCTATATGGCTCCGGCGAGGGCCGACGATTTGTCAGGACTGCCGCCGACGTATACCTGCGTCAGCACGCTGGATCCCTTCCGGGACGATACAATACGCTACGCCCAGCGCCTGGCCCAGGCCGGCGTGCCGGTGGAATTTCACCTCTATCCCCGGGCCTATCACGCCTTCGAGGCCATCGCCAAGGGAACGGACTATTCAAAGCGGGCTATCGACGAATACGTCCGCGTACTGGACGAAGCGCTGAACCCATAAATCGCATATCTGACAGGAAAAGGCTGCCTGAGGGGCAGCCTTTTTTGTCTATACGGATATCCTGTCTGTTGCAGCGCGTAAAAATCATATATAATATATACAGAAAGCCATGCGAAGGGAGGAACCTATATGTGCTCTGATGCTGTTTTACATGCCATTATTGCGGAAATTGCCCGGGCCTATCGCACTGCATACGGAACGGCGCTGCGCCATATATATTTATATGGTTCGTACGCCCGCGGCGATTTTGAAACGGATTCGGATATAGATTTAGTTGCCATCGTTGAGGGGGAACGCGGCGAATTGCAGCGGAAATTAAAAGATATATGGAATATTTCGGCAGAGCTGGAGTTAGAATATGACGTTATTATTTCGCCTACGGTGATTCCGGCGGCAGAGTTTGCCGCATATGATGGTGCGCTGCCGTATTATGCCAACATTGCTAAGGAAGGGGTCGAAATCAGTGCCTGACGCGAAAACCGCCCTTATGGTATATCGCTTGGAGAATGCTTCGGAAAAACTTAAAGCTGCCGACATGTTGTATCGCATCGGGTGTTATAAAGATGCGATACATCGCTCGTATTACGCCATTTTTTCAGCTATGCGGGCAGTGCTGGCCTTGGATGGAATAGATTATGCAAAGCATGCCGGTGTTATTTCGTATTTTTAGAAAACATATATTAAAACGGGTATATTTGAAAAAAAAGTATTCAAAGTATATTAGTATTGCCTTCCAAATTCGAAACAACTGCGATTATGCCGATTTCTTTTTAGTCAGCGAAGACGATGCGCATGAGCAGTTAACCCATGCCAGGGAATTTATAGAGGCCGTTCGGCGATATCTGGAAGACATCGGTCGTGCATAAACAGACGCAGCCCCGGCGGAAGAATGCGAGTCGTTCTTTCGCCGGGGCTGCAATTTTTTGCATATAGAGATTAAGTTTCCTCCTGAAGGAGGCGCTTGGCCGTGAACTGGTCCGTAATGAGGACGTTGGCGTAGCCGCCTTTTAGGGCTGCGCGGATGCTGGCGATCTTGGCTGCGCCGCCCGACAGGAGGATGCTGTATTCTTTGGTCCGCAGGCAGTCGAGGTCGATGCCGACGGTGCGGTTGTTCAGCTCGGGGCTGGAAATATTGCCGTCCTTGTCGAAGAAGCGGGAGCAGATATCGCCGACGGCGTGGGTTTTGAGAAATTCCTTTTCTTCTTCGTCGGCGTAGCCCAGACGGAAAAAGAGGGCGTTGTCGCGGACGGTGCCGACGCTGAACAAGGCGATGTTGGCGTTGCGGCCCAGCTCCAGGACGCGCTTGATGTGGCGGTCCTTATAGACCATATCTTTTACGGTTTTGGAATCGAACAGTACGGGCAGGGGCAGATATTGGGCGATGGTTTCGTAGTTTTTGGCGAAGCGTTCGAGAATTTCGTTGGCATAGGTTTCGCCGGCGGCCAGGGTAATCCCCCCTTCGAGCTGGACGATCTGCGCGCCCCGCAGGGGGTGGGGCAGAAGGGCGTGGGACAAGCAGTGCATGGTCGTGCCCCAGCCGACGCCGATGATGTCGCCGTCCTGGACGATTTTGCTGAGGTATTCGGCGCCTACCTGGCCGATATATTTTTTGATGTCTTCTTCGTCTTCAATGGGCGCGTTGGCGATGCAGGCGTCCTTGAGGCCGAAGGCGGAAATGATTTTTTTGGCCAGGAGGCTCTGGTCTTCGATGGGGTCGAAGATTTCGATGCGGACGAAGCCCATGTCCTTCGCGTACTGGAGGATGCGCGACACGGACGGGCGGGACAGGTTGAGCTCTTTGGCGATTTCGGTCTGGCTGTATCCAGATTGGTAATATAGTTTGGCAGCGCTGATGGCTATTTTATTTTTATTGTTTTGCATGGTGATCCGCCTTATCTGAGAAAATGGCAATGTAGTTCATATAGCTGTCTGTATTACTTTAATTATAGCACAGGATGAGGCAACAAGGATATGTATTGTCAAAAATAAACCTAAAATAGAGGCTATCTTTTGATGACAAATATTCCATAAGTAGTATACTCTATTTATAAATTGCGAAAAAGACATAGCCCGTTGACAGGTTATATGTGATATGCAATACAAGGAAAAAATGTAAAATAGATATTGCAATTATTTTCACATGCTAATATAATTAAGATAACGCATAACCCATATGCTAAACCTGAAAGAAGAGAAGAGAAAAGAAAAGAGATGTGTTGAAAGGAGTTTGGTATTATGCAGAAGAAGTATGTTATGGCGTTGGATGCGGGGACGACGAGTAACCGTGCGATTATTTTTGACGAAGAATCCCGCATCGTCAGCGTCAGCCAGAAAGAATTTACCCAGTATTTCCCCCAGCCTGGGTGGGTAGAACATGACGCGAACGAAATCCTCCATACGATGGTGGAAGTCATGAAGGGCGCCTTGGAACAGAGCGGCCTGACGGCGGCCGATATTTCGGCTATCGGCATTACGAACCAGCGCGAAACGGCTGTCGTATGGGATAAGACGACGGGCTGTCCCATTTACAACGCCATCGTCTGGCAGTCCCGCCAGACTGCGGCTATTTGTGAAGATTTGATCAAACAGGGCCTGGTCGACGAATTCAAGGAAAAGACGGGCCTGGTCATCGACGCTTACTTCTCCGGCACGAAGGTCAAATGGATTTTGGATACCGTCGAAGGGGCGAGAGAAAAGGCCGAAAAGGGCGACCTCCTCTTCGGTACCATTGATTCGTGGCTCATCTGGAAACTCAGCGGCGGCACGGTGCACGTAACGGATTATTCCAATGCGTCCCGCACGCTGATGTTCAACATCAAGACCCTCGAATGGGACGACCAGCTCCTTTCGTATCTCGACGTGCCGAAGAGCATGCTGCCGGAAGTCCGTCCGTCCAGCGATGTATATGGCTACACGGATCCGGCCATTCTCGGCGCTCCCGTCAAGATTGCCGGCGCGGCCGGCGACCAGCAGGCGGCTCTCTTCGGCCAGACCTGTTTCGATCCGGGCATGGCGAAGAACACCTACGGTACGGGCTGCTTCCTCCTCATGAATACGGGCACGGAACCGATCACGTCGAAAAACGGCTTGGTCACGACGATTGCCTGGGGCCTCGACGGCAAGGTAGAATACGCGCTCGAAGGCTCGATTTTCGTCGCCGGCTCGGCTATCCAATGGCTCCGCGACGGCCTGCGCCTCATCGACACGGCTCCCGACTCGGAATGGGTAGCCAAACGCGTCCCCGACTCGGACGGCGTATACGTCGTGCCGGCTTTCGTCGGCCTCGGCGCGCCGTACTGGGATATGAACGCCCGCGGCACGATTATCGGCATTACCCGCGGCACGACGAAAGCCCATATCGTCCGGGCAACGCTTGACTCCATGGCGTATCAGACGATGGATGTCCTCAGTGCGATGGAAGCCGATTCGGGCATCAAATTGGCGGCTCTCAAGGTAGACGGCGGTGCCTGCGCCAACAACATGCTCATGCAGTTCCAGGCCGATATTCTCCGCGTGCCTGTCGACCGTCCCCAGGTCATCGAAACGACGGCTCTCGGCGCGGCATACCTGGCCGGTCTGGCTGTCGGTGTATGGGAATCGAAGGACGAACTGCGCCATAGCTGGAAGCTCCAGAATCGTTTCGAACCGACAATGGACGCCGGCAAATCGGCGGCATATTACAAAGGCTGGCGCAAGGCTGTCAAACATGCCATGCACTGGCTCGACGACGAAGACTAATGGCGTAGCGTTCAGAAAGCGGGTGTCTGTATATGGATAACTTAATCGGTGAATTTTTTGGTACCATGGTGCTTATCGTGTTCGGGGCCGGCGTCTGCGCCTGCAACACGCTGACCAAATCGAAAGGCCAGAACGGCGGCTGGATCTGCATTACCGTCGGATGGGGCTTTGCCGTAACCCTCGGCGTATTTACGGCGACGACTCTCGGCGCGCCCCAGGGTGACTTGAACCCTGCCGTCACGCTGGCGAAGACGATGATCGGCATTTACACCTTTGAACAGTTCCTGGCGACGTCGGTCGTCCAGATTCTCGGCGCCATGGCCGGCGCGGCCATCGTCTGGCTGGCATACCTGCCCCACTGGGCGGAAACGGAAGACAAGGCGGCTAAATTGGGTATTTTCTGCACGGCTCCGGCCATCCGCAACTACCCGGCCAACATCCTGTGCGAAATCATCGGCACGTTCTTCCTGGTATTTGTCATCTGGATGATTTTCTCCAAGCAGGTCGGCGCGATTCCTCCCGGCGTAGGCCCGTACATCGTCGGCGTCCTGATCTGGGCCATCGGCCTCAGCCTCGGCGGCCCGACGGGGTATGCCATCAACCCGGCCCGAGACCTCGGTCCTCGCCTGGCTCATGCGATTTTGCCCATTGCCGGCAAAGGCGGCTCCGACTGGGGATATGCCTGGGTTCCCGTCGTCGCTCCGATTATTGGCGCGTTGGTAGCCTACGGCGTAGCTTCGGCTCTCAGCATTTTCTAATAATTCTATAAGCGGTTACGCGCAGGGACTTCTGACGATGACAGGAGTCCCTGTTTTATAGGAAGGGCTTGCGCATACGGCGATTTTCTCATAGCTCAATTCCGCACAATGCAAAAAATGGAATTTTGTAAAATTGCTATTGCAATTATTTTCACAAACAGATATAATGAAACCATCAGGTAAACACTATTGTATTGGATTCCGCAAAGAAAGAGGTTGTGAACATGACAAAACAAGCAGATGTCGTCGTCATCGGCGGCGGTATTACCGGCGCTGCCATACTGTATGAATTGGCAAAATATAACCTTCGTGCAGTCTTGGTAGAACAGGAACCGGAACTGGCTGCCGGCACGACAAAGGCGAACAGCGCGATTCTCCACGCCGGCTTCGATGCTCCCACTGGCAGCATGAAGGCCCGCATGAACGTAGAAGGCAACGCCATGTACCATGAGCTGAAGGACGAACTGGATTTGGAAATCGAATGGACAGGCTCCTTCGTCGCCGCCGTAGACGACGAAGAAATGAGCGTCCTGCAGGAACTCCTCGAACGGGGCCAGGCCAACGGCGTTCCCGGCCTTGAAATCTGGGACGGCGACAAGGTCCGCGAAAAGGAACCGAACCTCAGCAAGGATATCAAAGGCGCTCTTTGGGCTCCGACTGCCGGCATCTGCTGGCCCTTCGGCATGGCCTTGGCCTTTGCTGAAAACGCCGTCATCAACGGCGCCGAAGTGCTCCGCGAATGCCAGGTAACGGGCATTACCGTAGAAAACGGCGCAGTGAAAGCCGTCGAAACGGACCAGGGCACGATTGAAACGAAATATGTCATCAACGCCGCCGGCGTCCATGCCGACGACGTAAGCCGTATGGCCGGCGACGATTCCTTTACCATCACGCCGCGCCGTGGCGAATACATCCTCTTTGACAAGACGGCGCAGAAAGACCTCGTATACTCGCCGATTTTCCCGACGCCGACGAAAATGGGCAAGGGCATCCTCGTCTGCGCGACGACTCACGGCAACGTATTCGTAGGCCCGAACGCCCACGACCTGGACGGCAGTGAAAAAGACGACACGGCCGTCACGATTCCGGGCATGAACGAAATCCTCGAAAAAGCCCGCAAGCTCGTTCCGAACATTCCGGCCGGCGCAGCGATTACGGAATTTGCCGGCGTCCGCGCCGTATCCAGCACGGGTGATTTCATCATCGGCCAGTCTGAAAAGACCAAGGGCCTCTTCCAGGCAGCCGGCATCCAGTCTCCGGGCCTGACGTCGGCTCCGGCCATCGCCAAGACGATCGTAGGCGAAATCGTCGCCGAAACGGGCGCGGCGCAGAAGGAAGACTACAAGAAAGGCCGTCCGGCCCAGCCCTGCTTCCGCACCCTCAGCGATGACGACAAGAAAGCCCTCATCGCGAAGGACGCTGCATACGGCCGCGTCATCTGCCGCTGCGAAACGATTACGGAAGGCGAAATCATCGACGCCATCCGCCGCCCTGTAGGCGCGCGCACCGTCGACGGCGTAAAACGCCGCACCCGCGCCGGCATGGGCCGCTGCCAAGGCGGCTTCTGCGGTCCCCGCGTCACGCAGATTTTGGCTCGCGAACTGAACATCCCCGTAACGGAAGTTCGCAAGGAAATGAGAAAATCCTATATGTTCTACGATAAAGAAACTCAGAGCGGAGGTAAGGCATAATGGCTGAACAACTGTATGATATTATCATCGTCGGCGGCGGCCCGGCAGGTCTTTCGGCCGCATACAGCGCTTGGGAAAACGGCGCGAAGAAAATCCTCGTCCTCGAACGCGACCGCGAAGCGGGCGGCATTCTCCAGCAGTGCATCCACAATGGCTTCGGCCTGCATCACTTCAAGGAAGAGCTGACCGGCCCGGGCTACGCGCAGCGATGCTACGACCTGGTAAAGGATAAACCGGAAATCGAAATCCTCGTCGATACGATGGTTCTCGACGTCCATGAAGATAAAACCGTCACGGCTGTCAGCCCGAAACACGGCCTCATCACCGTACAGGGCAAGACGATCATCCTCACCATGGGCTGCCGCGAACGTACCCGCGGCGCCATCCGCACGCCGGGCTACCGTCCGGCCGGCGTATTCACTGCCGGCGCAGCGCAGCGCATGGTCAACATGGAAGGCTACCTGCCGGGCAAGAAGATCGTCATCCTCGGCAGCGGCGACATCGGCCTCATCATGGCCCGCCGCATGTCCCTCGAAGGCTGCAAGGTGCAGGCTGTTCTCGAAATCTGCCCCTTCTCCAACGGCCTGACCCGCAACATGGTACAGTGTCTGTACGACTACGACATTCCCTTGTACCTGTCCCATACGATTACAGCCATTCACGGCAAAGACCGCGTGACGGGCATTACGGCGGCCAAAGTCGACGACCATATGCAGCCTATTCCGGGTACGGAATTCGATATCGACTGCGATACGCTGCTCCTGTCCGTCGGCCTCATTCCGGAAAACGAATTGTCCCGCGGCTTGGGCCTCGCCATGCATCCGCTGACGAGCGGCCCCATCGTCGACCAGCATCGTGAAACGAGTATGCCCGGCATCTTCGCCGCCGGCAACGTCGTCCACGTTCACGACCTCGTCGACTTCGTATCGGAAGAAGCGGAAATCGCCGGCAAGTTTGCCGCACTGAAGGCCTTGGGCCAGATGGAAGGCGAAGTTGCCGACGTCAAGGTCGAACCGGCTGACGAAGTACGCACCTGCGTGCCCCAGCACATCCGCGCCGCAGCCGAAGGCGAAACGGTCCGCTTGTTCATGCGCGTCCGCCGTCCTCTCAAGAAATGCCGCCTGACGGTTACGAGCGGCGACGACGTCTTAGTGAGCAGAGTCCTCCCTGTCGCTAAACCGAGCGAAATGATTGCCGTCAACGTGCCGGCTGACAAAGCGAAAGGCCATCATGCCGACTGGACTGTTTCCGTAAAGGAGGAAGAGTAACATGAGTGTAGAAACGAAACAACTGAACTGCATCAACTGCCCCATGGGCTGCCTGCTGACCGTTACCTTGACGGACGGCGCGATTACGGACGTAACGGGCAATACCTGCCCCCGCGGCGAAACATACGCCCATCAGGAATTGACCAATCCCCAGCGCATGCTGACCTCGACGGTACGCATTTCCGGCGGCGAGCTGCCTCTCCTGCCGGTCGTATCGAAATCGACCCTGCCGAAGGGCAAAATCCTCGAATGCGCCCAGGCGCTGCGGGCTGTTTCCATCGAAGCCCCCGTTAAGACCGGCGACGTCATCGTAGCCGATATCCTAGGCCTCGGCGTGGACATCGTAGCCAGCCGCGATATGGATAAGATTTAAGGAAGACGTAAGGAAGACGCAGTATATGCCAATATAATGCAACCTTCATCAAAGGACTGTCATGATAAGATCATGGCGGTCCTTTTCTTTTGCCCTGTTTGCAGGCGAAATGAAGGGCCTGCTTGTGATATAATATAGGAAAGGAAGACAGCTGAATGCCTGCGACGATTAACCGGCTCAACGATTTTTATGTCAAGTATTTATTGGGAAGCGAGAAGCGCAAGCATTTGACGATCCACTTTTTGAACGCCGTCCTGTACGGCGACGATGCGCCGCAGATTGCCGACGTGTTCTTTCTCGACAAGGATTTGGACCCGGAGCGGGCGGACGGAAAGCCGGCCAAGCTCGATATACTGGCGAAAACCGATCAGGGGATGCTGATCAACGTCGAGGTGCAGGTGCGGCGGCAGGCTCATTTGGCCGAGCGGTTTTTATTCTATTGGGCGGAAATGTACGGCAGCCAGATGAAGCGGGGCGACGGCTACAACGCGCTGAAGCCGTCGGTGTCCATCATTCTGACGGAGTTTGACCATCTGCCGGAAGCAAGCTGGCACAATGCGTACTCTATCTGCAACGACGTATCCCGCAGGCGGCTGACCGATCATTTTGCCATGCACTTTATTGAATTGAAGAAGTTTACGTACAGCGACGTAAAGGCCCTCCATCGGCTGGGGCGCTGGACGGCGTACTTTTCCAACTGCGGAGACAGGGAAACGGAGGAATTAGCCATGAGCGATCCGGTAATGAAAGAAGTCGTACAGGCTGAAACGGCCTTTACAGAAGACGAAATCATGCGGAGAAAATATTCGCAGCGCGAAAAAGCCGTGAGAGACTATATTTCTGCTATGGATGAGGCGAGAAATGAAGGACTGCAAGAGGGAATCGTGCAGATGGCGGTAAAGATGTTGGAAAACGGAATCGACCGGCATACTGTAGCTGCCATCACCGGGTTGAGCGAACAAGAACTCGCAGCTTTGAAAACGGCTGCGGCAGGAGGCTGTGATGCATAAGGATACGACGATACCGGCGGCAGAGCCTTTTACGGAAGAGCAGATACAGCGGCGGCGCCGCTTGCAGCGCGAAAAGGCCGAGAGAGATTATATTTCCGATATGGAGGAAGCAAGACGTGAAGGGCTGAGAGAAGGTTTTGAAAAAGGTATAAATGAAGCGGTTAAGAAAGGTGTAAAAATGGGGATTATGCAGGTGGCAGCCAACATGCTGGCTGTCGGCATGGATATCCGTCAAGTTGCCATGATTACGGAGCTGAGCGAAGAGGAGCTGGAGGCCTTGAAACACGGCGTATAATAAATCTATAATATAAAATAAGACGTTCCCATGACGGATGCCGCAATGCGGCCTGTTAGGGAACGTCTTGTTTTTGTATGGTTCGCAGGATATATGATGCTGTTTATCCTTGCGTTATTATATTATATATGTATATTACAGCTTGATGAATCCCGGCGTCGAGAGGTAGCGGTCGCCGTTGTCCGGCAGGACGGCTACGATGGTCTTACCGGCGTTTTCCGGCCGCTTGGCGATTTCTGCCGCGGCATGGAGGGCTGCGCCGCCGGAAATGCCGATGAGGAGGCCTTCGGCTTTGGTAAAGGCATGGGCTGTCGTATAGGCTTCGTCTGTCGTGACGGTAAATACTTCATCGTAAATCGTCTTATCGAGGGTTTCGGGGACGAAATTCGCGCCGATACCCTGCAGCTTATGAGGGCCGGCATGGCCCTGGGACAGGAGCGGCGAATCGGCCGGTTCAACGGCTACGACCTGGACGGACGGCTTTTGTTCCTTTAGGTATTGTCCCGTGCCGCTCAGGGTGCCGCCGGTGCCGACGCCGGCGACGAGGATATCGACGGCTCCATCCGTGTCGTCGTAGATTTCCGGGCCTGTCGTGGCCTTATGGACGGCGGGGTTGGCCGGATTGATAAACTGGCCGGGAATAAAGCCGTGCAGCTCTTTGGCTAATTCTTCAGCCTTGTCAACGGCTCCCTGCATGCCCTTGGCCCCTTCCGTCAGGACGATGTCTGCGCCGTAGGCTGCGATGAGCTTGCGCCGTTCGACCGACATCGTTTCCGGCATGGTGAAGATGGCCTTATAGCCTTTGGCGGCGGCGACGGCAGCCAGGCCGATGCCCGTATTGCCGCTCGTCGGCTCGATGATGACCGTTCCCGGCTTGAGGAGGCCCTTCGCTTCGGCGTCTTCAATCATGGCCTTGGCGATGCGGTCCTTAGCCGAGCCGCCGGGATTAAAGGCTTCCAATTTGACGAGCAGGCGGGCGCCGACGCTTTGGGCGGCGTTGAAACGGGCCGGTTCCAGCAGCGGCGTGCGGCCGATCAAATCGAGGATGGACGTATATATCTTTTTCATGAAAATCACTCCTTATACTGTATGTAGTATAATTTGAAACTAAAATAGTAAAAATATACCATAAAATATACTTAATAAGTATATTTTAACTATACAAAGATAACGGACTCTGTGCTTTTTACGGGGGAGGAGAGGTCCTTAGCGGCTGAGGCTGCGCAGATGCGGCTCGGCGGTGTCCATGGCGTTTACGCGCGACTGGAGGATGGCGACTTGCTGCTGCAAGGCGGCAATCTGGTCTTCGATAGGGTCGGGCAGGCGGTTGTGATCCAAATCGACGTCCTGCTCCGAATGGCTAATCTTTTTGCCCTGCTGGAGGACGACGCGGCCGGGAATGCCGACGACTGTCGAATAGGGCGGCACTTCTTTTAAGACGACGGAGCCGGCGCCGATTTTCGAGCCTTCGCCGACCGTAAAGGAGCCGAGTACCTTTGCTCCGCAGGCGACGACGACGTAATCTCCGATAGTCGGATGGCGCTTGCCCTTTTCCTTGCCCGTGCCGCCGAGGGTCACGCCCTGATAGAGGGATACGTTGTTGCCGATAATGGTCGTCTCGCCGATGACGATGCCCATGCCGTGATCGATGAACAGCCCTTCGCCGATCTGTGCGCCCGGGTGGATTTCAATTCCCGTGAAGAAGCGGGCAATAGTCGAGATGATGCGGGCCGTGACAAACCATTTGTGCAGGTAGAAGAAATGAGCCAGGCGGTATGCCCAGATAGCGTGCAGTCCCGAGTAGCACAGCAGGACTTCCAGGGTATTTTTTACGGCCGGGTCTCGTTCCTTAATGACGTGAATGTCCTTTCTCAGGGTGTTAAACATGAATGGTGCCTCCTTGTGTCGTACGAATAAATGCTGAAATACAAAAAAGCCGCAGTCCCTAAACAGAGACGGCGGCCCGCGGTTCCACTCTGATTTGCAGGCATCTCAGCGATGCGCTGCACCTCAAGGCCCATAACGGCGGCAAACCGTGACAACCTACTATATGTTCAGCTGCCCTGCTCCCAAAGGCATTCCATCGTACTAGGCGGCGGCAGGAGCTCTCAGCCGGTGACTCCCGTTCTCTGTATAGCTTTCGTACGTGTACTTGTTTTGGTCATTGCATTTTTCGTTGGGAACATAATACCGTTTGTTTGAACGTTTGTCAAGGTATTTTTTGCAAGGTTATAAAAAATTTACATTTTTCCGTATTCTAAAACGGGCTATTTGGAATGCGATGCGCGTCAAGTTGAAATGAATTATTGTAATGTTCAGATGCACATTGCAGGACAGGTGATGCAGTGGAAATAGAACATAACATTGCGTTATAAAATAACGGATAATGTATACAAAATAGAATTATAATGTAAAATAAATGAATTTTAAAACAAATAAAAATGAAAATTAATACTATAAATATGAATAGTCAAAGTGGAACATGGAAGGAGCTTTGTTGGAAAAACGTGCGGGATTAACCTTATAAATAATAATTTTTAATCATAGTAAAATGCTGAAAAAGTCATGATAAAAAGACATAGCGGCATGCAAAATACCTGATAAAACCTAGTGAGATAGCGAATATTATACTACAGAGGTATTAATTTAAGTAATATAAACTTGTCAAGTGTATTGCTATGTCATATATGCAAATATGACTATAAAGCATGGATTTGCGAGTATCGTTTCACAAAATATATTGCGACTTTGCGTCAGACTCGTTGCATAAATTGTATAAAATGCTATACTTATATTAATACTTTAATAGTATGCCATGCATTCATTTAAATTTTATATTTGACGTAAAGAGGTGTGAACATGGAAAAAGCAGAATTGTACGAAACGTTCCAAAAAGGATTAACCAGCGTCGCTGGGGAATGCTATTTGGCTAAAAAAGCCGACGTAGCAGCAACTCTTGTCAAGATTTTCCAGGAAAAGGATGTAAAGGATGTCGCTCTGGTCGAAACGCCGCTCCTGAAAGAAGCCGGCGCAGCCGACGCCTTGAAGGCGGCAGGCATTAAGACCGACACGGATCACTTCCGCAAAAACGCTCCCTATGACAAAGGCGGCGTAACGGAAGCCGATTACGGCGTCGCCAACCTGGGCTCCCTCGTCCAAATGAAGGATGATATTGACGACCGTATCGTAGAAATCGTAGCGGACGTATATGTCGGCATTATCAAGTTGTCGAAGATCGTCGACGATTTCGATTCCATGATCGACATTATGGCCGAAACGAAGCCATTCCCGAAATTTGCCGGCATCATTACGGGCCCGAGCCGTACGGCCGACATCGAATGCGTCAGCACGGTCGGCGTCCACGGACCGCGCCAGTATGCCGTCATTGTTGTGGAAGATGAGTAAAGGAGGGAATGACACATGTCAACTGAAATGGATTTGTTGAAACAAGAAATCGAGCGCGCAATGGACAACGCGCCTTTGCAGAAAGCGCTGAAAAACTTTACGACTGCGTATCCCGGCAACCGCGAACGCGTTTACAAAGGATACGACTTTGAAGCCCTGCGGGAAAAGGTGCACGAAGTAAAATCCTACGCCCGCGACCACATCGACGAACTGCTCGACGAATTCGAAAAGAACGCTACGGCCAACGGCGCCGTCGTATTCCGCGCCCATTCGCCGCAGGAAGCCTTCGACTACGCGTTGAAGGTAGCAAAAGAACAGAACGTCAAACTCGTCGTCAAATCGAAATCCATGGCATCGGAAGAAATCCACTTCAACCCGGGCTTTGAAGCCGCAGGCATTCACGCGCAGGAAACGGACTTGGGCGAATTCATCAACGCCATCGCCGGCGACACGCCGTCCCACATGGTAATGCCCGCCATTCACTACTCCAAGGAAGACGTAGCCGACCTGTTTACGTCCTATACGAAGGAAAAAGAAGTTCCCGATATTTCCAAGGAAGTTAAAACGGCCCGCCGCGTCATGCGTGAAAAATTCCTGACCGCTGAAATGGGCGTATCCGGCGCCAACGCCGCCGTCGCCGAAACGGGCACGGTCATCACCATGAGCAACGAAGGCAACGGCCGTATGGTAGGCACCTTGCCGGCCAGCCACATGTACATCTTCGGCATTGAAAAATTCGTCGCCAAGATGAGCGATGTCCGCTATATCTTCAAGGTCCTGCCCCGCAACGGCACGGCCCAGAACCTGACGACGTACCTGTCCTTCTACACGGGCGCGACGGATGTCGTAACGGATCCGGAAAACGATACGAAGCAGAAGAAGAGCTTCCATATCATCATCCTCGATACGCCGGAACGCCGCAAGATCATGAACGATCCCGATTACAAGGACATTTTCTGCTGCATCCGCTGCGCAGCCTGCCTCAACGTATGTCCGGCCTTCCGCCTCGTCGGCGGCCACGTATACGGCGGCAGCATCTACACCGGCGGTATCGGCACGCTGCTCACGGCCTTCCTCAACAGCCGTGAACGCGGTAAAGAAATTCAGAATATCTGTCTCCAGTGCGGCACGTGCAACACCGTCTGCGGCGGCAAACTCGACATCGCCGGCATGATCCTGAAGCTGCGCACGAAGTACGCTCAGGAAGACGGCCTCAACCCGATTCATAAGTTCTGCCTCGACACGGTCGCCGACCGCCATCTGTTCCATTCCATGCTGCGCATCGCATCGGTCGCTCAGGGCGCGATTACCAAAGGCCAGCCGATGATTCGCCATATGCCGATGTTCCTGTCTGGCCTGACGTCGGGCCGCAGCCTGCCGAGCATCGCTCCGCAGCCGTTCCGCGACGTACTGCCGACGATCAAACAGGACGTTCCCAATCCGAAGGGCAAGATTGCCATCTTCACGGGCTGCCTCCTCGATTTCGTATACGTAGACATCGCGACGGCCGTCGTCAAAGCCCTCAACATGGCCGGCTACGTCGTAGAAATGCCTCTCGGCCAGTCCTGCTGCGGCGCTCCGGCGACGTACATGGGCGACGCTGAAAACGCTAAGAAAGAAGCAGCGCTCAATATCGAAGCTATGGAAGCGGAAAAATACGACTACATCGTATCGGCCTGCCCGACCTGCACGCACGCTCTGCGCGATTACAAGGAAATGTTCAAGGACGATCCGGAAATGTACAAGAAGGCTTCCGAACTGAGCGACAAGTCTTACGACTTCTCCAAGCTGCTCCACATGCTCGGCGGTCTCCCGGACAACGGCGATGGCGTTCCCATGAAGGTTACGTATCACGATTCGTGCCATATGAAACGCTACATGGGCGTATATAAAGAACAGCGCGAACTCCTGGAAGGCACGAAGGGCGTAGAAATCGTAGAAATGAACAACTGCGATAAATGCTGCGGCTTCGGCGGCTCCTACTCGATTAAATTCCCTGAAATGTCCGCTCCGATGCTCGAAGAAAAGATCGACAACATCGTGGCTACCGGCGCCGACACCGTGGCTGTCGACTGCCCGGGCTGCCTGCTCCAGATCAAAGGCGGTCTCGACGCGCGCGGCCTGAACAACATCCAGGTAAAACATACGGCCCAGATTCTCGTAGAAAAGAGAGAAAAACAGTAACTCCTAACACGGCCGGAAAGGTGTATTGGAACGGCGATGATAAAACAGACATTATTAGAAAACAGCGTTCGGAAATTTATGCCGAAGTATTTTGCCAACGTCAGTGATGAGCAAATAGAGAAGATAAAGAACTATATACAGGCCTTTACGGCCCATACCTTTGCCGGAACGCCGACCGGCGCGGTACTTACCGACGCGACGGCGTCAGAAGGAAAGATGATACGGCCCCGCCTGTTGATGATGGCCTCGGAGTACGGCCCCAAACGCGGCGACGCGCAGGAAACGCTGTATAAGCTGGCGGCTATCGTCGAAATGACGCATTTGGCTTCGCTGATTCACGATGATGTCGTCGACGACGCTCCTTTCCGACGGGGCAAGCCGTCCATCCAGAGCCGGTACGGAAAAAACGCCGCCGTCTACGCTGGAGATTTCCTCATGAGCCGCATCAGCTATCACCTCATGAAGGAGGGCTTGAACCGGGCCGGCATGGTCCTGTCGAAGACGGTAGAGGAAATGTGCAGCGGCGAAATCGGCCAGGCTATGTGCCGGTACAAGGATACGGTGACGATTGACGAGTACCTGCGCAACATCCACGGCAAGACCGTGGCCCTGTTCATGGCCTGCTGCCGCATCGGCGCAATGGAAAGCGGCTGCAGCGAACAGCACGCCGGCATACTGGAATCCTTCGGCGAATGCCTGGGATACATGTTCCAGCTGCGGGACGACCTCCTGGACTTTACGGACGACAAGGCGCTGAACGGCAAGACCGTTCATCAGGATTTCCGCGAAGGCATCTACACGCTGCCCGTCCTCATCGCCTTGGAACGGCCCGGCGGCCGGGCTGCATTGACGCCCTACATGGAGCGCAGCGCAGCCGGCACGCTGACGGCCGCAGATATTCGGACGATGGAACGCATTGTAGCGGAATTCGGCGGCATGGAGGAAGCGTGGAAGTATATCTGCCGCTACCAGCGCCGGGCAGAAGAACTGCTGGCGTTCCTGCCGCCGTGTGACGCGGCGCCTCTCCTGCGCAAGCTCGTCAGCAAGCTGGGGGCGGTGTAATGGCGGGACGACAGGCCATGTCCGTGACGGCTGCCGTCCGGCTGGCCAATCCCCATTCGTGGGTAGCGGCAGTCTATCCGGCTGTCTTCGGCGAGCTGTACTGCCTGCTGGCCGGCTACGACCTATCGTGGCTCCAGGCCGTTCTCCTGCTGGGGGCGTGCATCCTCATGCAGTCGTCGGTCAATACGCTGAACGATTATTTCGATTTCGTAAAGGGAACGGACACGACGGACGACTTCGTCGAAGTCCACGACGCCGTATTGGTATACGAGGAGATTGCGCCGAAGCAGGCCCTGTATTTAGGCCTCGCCTATCTGGCGGCGGCGGCCCTGCTGGTACTGCCGGTCATCGTCGGCGCAGGCCCTGCGCCTTGGTGCATCGGCCTTGTCGGCGGCCTCGTCGTCCTGGCCTATTCAGGCGGCAAGACGCCCTTGTCCTACCTGCCCGTAGGCGAGCTCGTCTCCGGCGGCGTCATGGGCGGCCTCATTCCGCTAGGAGTAGCGGCAGCCGTACACGGCATCGTCGATGGCTTGGCTCTGATACTAGCCATTCCCTTCATCATCGGAATCGGCCTGGTCATGATGACCAATAATATCAGCGATATCGAAAAGGACCGGCAGGCCCGGCGCAAGACCCTTCCCGTCGTAGTGGGAAGGCCGAAGGCCGTAAGGCTGTACCGGGCGGCCGTCGTCTGCTGGATCGTGAGCCTCCTCGTCATCCCTGTCTGGTACGGCGGCCTCTCAGGCCTAGTCGTGCCGGCTCTCGCGGCCTTAACGGGCCGGAAGGTCTTTGCCTTCTTGCTGACATCGCCGTTGATTCCGCAGGAGCGAGTGCGGCAGATGAAATGCATCGCCATGGCCAACGTGCTGGGAAACGGCGCGTATTTGATCGGCGCGGCCCTGGCCGTGCTGGCAGGGAGGGCGGTCTGATGGATTCGATGGAAAAACGCAGGCGCGTGTACGGCATCTTCCAGGGCATTTCCCAGACCTACGACGGCGCGAACCGCCGCATCAGCCTGGGGCTGGAGCAATCGTGGAAGCGGGGCCTCGTCGAGGCTGTAGCCTCGCAGGTACCGGACGGCGGCGCCGTGCTGGACGTCTGCTGCGGTACGGGCGATATTGCCGTAGCCGTAGCAAGGAGGCGGCCTGACGCAGACGTTACGGGTCTTGATTTCTCGCCGGCCATGCTGGACGTGGCCCGCCATAAGGGCGCGGCCTTGGAAAACCTGACCTGGCGGGAAGGCGACGCCATGGCCCTTCCCTTTGGAGACGATACGTTTTCGGCGGCGGCCATATCCTTCGGTCTCCGCAACACGCCTGATTACGGCGCGGTCCTGACGGAAATGACCCGCGTCGTTTGCCCCGGCGGCTGGGTATACTGCCTCGATTCCTTTGTACCTGACTCGCCGTTGATTCGACCCTTTTACGACCTGTATTTCCGCGGCGTCATGCCTCTATTGGGCGGTGGCTTCCGCCATCGCAGGGAATACCGGTGGTTGTGGCAGTCTACGCGGGACTTTCTCCGCAAGCGCGAGCTGACGGCTCTCTTTGCCGCCGTCGGCTTGGAGAAGGTCCGCGCTGACAGCCATCTCTTTGGAACCTGCGCGCTGCACAGCGGGCAGAAACCCCGATACATCTGAACGAACAGGAAATACTATACGTTTACATACATAAACCGGCGGAGCCGATGCATTGGAACCGCACGGTTAAGGAGGGTAAGAACATGAGTAGTGAAGAAAAATTTGATGCTATCGTTGTTGGCGGTGGCTTGGCCGGTTCGGCGGCAGCCCTGACTATGGCAAAAGCCGGACTCGACGTTATGTTGATTGAACGCGGCAAATTCTGCGGCTCTAAAAACTCCAGCGGCGGCCGTATTTACGGTCACAGCCTGGAACGCCTGATTCCGAACTTTGCCGAAGAAGCTCCGATCGAACGCAAGATTACCCAGGAACGCCTGTCCCTCATGACGGAAGGCGGAGCCTTGAGCTTCCAGTACAATTCCGATAAGCTGCAGAACCTGAAATATCCGTCCTATTCCGTACTCCGCTCCAAATTCGACAAATGGATGGCTGAAAAAGCGGAAGAAGCCGGCGTCATGCTTCTCGAAGGCTTCCGCGTAGACAAGGTCCTCGTCGATGAAAACGGCAAGGCGACGGGCGTCGTCTGCGGCGACGAAGAATTCGACGCCGACGTCATCGTATTGGCCGACGGCGTAAACTCCCTGCTGGCACAGCAGCTGGGCATGAAACAGGAACTGGACCCGAAGGACGTAGCCGTAGGAGTAAAAGAAGTCATTTATCTCGGCGAAGACGTCATTAACGAACGCTTCGGCCTCCAGGGCGACGAAGGCGCGGCCTGGATGATCGCCGGCGACCCGACGGGCGGCAACCTCGGCGGCGGCTTTATCTACACCAATAAGGACAGCCTGTCCCTGGGCATCGTTACGACGATCAGCGACATCGGCCGCGTAGACGTCAGCGTTCCCGATATGGTAGAACGCATGAAGAATCATCCGTCTATCGCTCCCTTCGTCAAAGGCGGCAAGCTGACGGAATATTCGGCTCACCTCGTTACGGAAGGCGGCCTCAAGATGATGCCCGAACTCGTACGCGACGGCGTGATCGTAGCCGGCGACGCAGCTGCTATGGTCGTCAACCTGGGCTACACGGTCCGCGGCATGGACCTGGCTATTGAATCGGGTCGTCTGGCCGGCGAAGCCGTCGTCCGGGCTAAAGCGAGAGAAGACTTCTCGGCCGAAAGCCTGTCGTACTACAAGAAGCTCCTCGACGAAAGCTTCATCATGAAGCTCATGAAACAGTATCAGAACTTGCCGGGCCTCTTGGAAGACCACATCATCTTCAACGACGTTCCGAAGATGGCCGACGAATTTGCCGGCATGGTCTACAAAGTAGACGGCGGCGCGCCTGTTGCCCTGCCGATGATCGCCTTGACTGTCTTGGCTAACAACGGCGGCTTGAACGGACTCTTTGATCTTGGCAAAAAAGCTTGGGAGGCGATGTAAGATGGCAAAAATGAGCGTAGACGATAAACTCGGCGTAGTTAAATTCGTGACGGACGAACACGAATCCCACATCGAAATCAACGAAGATTATCAGGATGAAGCGGAAATCAAACGCTTGGTCATGGCTTGTCCGGCTGAATTGTACAAATACACGGACGGCAAATTGGTCTTCAATCATGAAGGCTGCCTGGAATGCGGCACGTGCCGCGTCATTTCCGGCGGCAAGGGCGTCAAGAGCTGGAATCATCCGAAGGGCGCCATGGGCGTAGAATATCATCACGGTTAATATACGGCCTGCATAAAGGCGGAAGGGCGGCGTACGCGCTGTCTTTCCGCTTTTTCCATGTATGAGCTTATGCTGCAGCCCATAAAAAGCGATGCTCTATTAGCATATATGGTAAAAATTTAGGTAAATTGCAAGTTGAATTTGAACAACCATAATCAGGAAACACACTCACTAGCATAAACTTCATCGAGGAATGCATCAAATAGCTCTGACGGTGTATGGTAGCCCAAAACACGCCGTGGGCGCTGGTTCAGCGTATCTGCCATGTTCAGGATATCCTCATCAGAGAACCGCTCCATGGACATGCCCTTTGGGATGAAATCCCTCAGCAGGCCATTGTGGC
>NZ_NQXW01000001.1:0-52286 GCF_002287425.1 Megasphaera sp. ASD88
GGGACAGGTGTATGGGGAACTGAGCATAATGTACGAAGGCCGACTCCCAGAGTAACGCATAGCTGGCAAAAGCAGGCGAAAATCCTGTCTGTACTTGACATGTTCAGCATGTGTTGTTATATATAAACCATGAGCTGAAAGTTCTCAAATTCGCTTTCAGCTTACCAAGTATCATAGAAGATCTATGTTTACAGAGATTTTTTCACAGGCTCTTTTATTTCAGGTGTTGTACTTAGATTGTACATTCATTTACGAAAAAATCGCTCACATCGTGAGCGATTTCGTCAAACCTACATCTTGATATTTTCGATTGCATCGTCCATAGGGGATTACCTCTCAATACATCTGCAACGTAATTTATGAGCTTCACTGTAAGTCATAATCATTTTAAGCTGCCGGATGATTGTTCACGACGGCAATTAATGATTATTTCTTTTGTATTCTTTTTTCAATCCAATCTTTTAATTCATCGCTAGACATGCGGTTATCAGCGACAGCGATAATCATTTCTTCCAGTTCAAGCTGGGTATACTCTAATTCTATCTCATTGATGTACAGAAAGACCAACATGCTGTGAACCGCAGAACGTTTGTTGCCGTCGCGGAAAGGATGATTTTTCGCCAGACCATAACAAAGACGGGCTGCTTTATCTAGAAGAGAGGGATATAATTCCTGACCGCCGAATGTTTGAAACGGCGTGCTGACAGCAGATTCTAATAGTCCCATGTCATGAATGCCTTTATCCATGACAAAGTTTTTTTCCATTTGTTTATGAAAAGCCAATACATCGTCTAGAATGATTGCGATTGTATCTTTTTCAGTACTCATTTGTTTTCCAAATCCTTATATGCTTGGTAATTCCGCTGCATCATCAGTTCAGATGCCTTGCGGATTTTTTCTTTAATTTCCTGGCTGGTCTGGCTAGTAAGTATTTTCTTTTCTTGTTTAGTTTGTTGTACATTCATCATAATGCTCCTCGTTTTACTGTACTTTCACTGATTTCGAATAGTTTATTAAATTCAGAACGCTCCATTGAAACCTTCTTTTAGCATATTATAATGTCATATTACAATAAATTTGTACATAATGGAAGAGAATAATGAAGAAGATAACTTGCATATCATGGGTAATTAGCGGTTGACGTCGTGGTATCTTATAGATAAGAAACCTTGTGTATTATGCAAGAAAAAGAAGCGAGAATTTGGAAAAATGATGGTTGAAAGAGGAATATTCAAGAACAAAATGCTGACGCTGATGGCTGGTTCCATAGATTTTGTCATGGCGTTCCCCTAAGGGTATGGTATAATATCAAGTAATATAGGCCTAGTTGCGATAATGGTATGTGTATGGCGAAGGAACGGGGAGATGAGAGACATGAAAGCCTTATCGCTGCATCCGTATTATGCGACACTGATTGCTGCAGGCGAAAAGCATATTGAATATCGGTCATGGAGTACACCTTACAGAGGGCTGCTGTTAATTTGTGCTTCGCAATATAATGACGGGCCTCAATTTCCCAGAGGGTATGCCTTATGCATTGTCAATTTAGTACATATTACGGGCGGAAATCGAAAGTATGCGTGGCATTTTGATCCAGAGGTCGTGCCGATCGCTCCGTTTCCTGTAAAGGGAAAAATTCATTTATTTGACGTGCCAGATGAGAAAATCACCGTGTTGTATGAAACGGGGACAGACCATTTTGTTGATTTTGATACGGCCTATTCTCTTTGGATAGATGAGGGGATATGCCGTGATGTGGAATAAAAGCTGGAAGGATAGTTTATATGAAACTGACAGTGGAACAACGGGATAGATATGCCCGCAATATGGCTTTGGCCGGCATCGGCGAAGAAGGACAACGGAAATTATGGGAAAGCAAGGTACTGCTCATCGGTGCCGGCGGGCTGGGTTCTCCTATTGCCTTGTATTTGGCGGCGGCCGGCGTAGGGACGCTGGGGATTGTCGACGGCGACGTCGTCGATGTGTCTAATTTGCAGCGGCAGATTCTCCATTCAGAACAGGCTGTCGGCACGGAGAAGGCATTGTCGGCGCAGCGGCGGCTGCAGGAGCTGAACGGCGGTATTACGGTCGTGCCGTACTGCGAAGAGGTGACGCGGAGCAATATTGCCGACATTATCAATGATAAGGATTACGATTTCATCATCGACGGGACGGATAATTTCTCGGCTAAGTTCCTCATCAACGACGCCTGCGTCCTGCTGCAGAAGCCCTTTTCCCACGCCGGCGTCGTGGCGTATCACGGGCAGGTCCTAACCTACGTGCCGGGCCAGGGGCCGTGCTATCGCTGCATCTTCGAGGAAGAGCCGGCTCCCGGCGACGTGCCGACGGCGAAGGACGTCGGTATATTGGGCGCTGCGGCCGGCACGATCGGGACGATACAGGCGACGGAAGCGATTAAGTATATTACCGGCGTCGGCGAATTGCTGACGGGGACGCTCCTGACCTACGACGCCCTGACCATGACCTTCCGCAAGGTGCCTTTTCCGCAGAATCCAGACTGCGCCGTCTGCGGGGATCATCCGACGATTACGGCGCTGTAGCGGCTGATGTTGCGAAGAAAATTTCCTTTTCACAGGAGTGATAGGCGAAGACATGGAATTTCTGCCGTTGGCAGCCGTTGGGAAGGGAAGACGCAAGGGCTGCGCTGTTCTGGATTCTATTCTTGCGTCATCAGGTCAAATGTGCTATTCTATTAGGCAATGATTAGAGTACGCATCAAGGGAGATCGTGGCGATGAAAAAAATCGTATCTTGGCTTGCCGGCCTGGCGCTGACCGGGGCCGTCCTGGTAGCAGGCATAGGGTTGTTTTGGTTTTTCGGCTCGACAAATTATTTGCTGACCGGCGTTCCTGTCCTGAATTATCATCAGGTAAACGACAAGTTTCAAACGGTGCTGACGATGACGCCGGCAGACTTTGAAGAACAGATGAAGTACCTTCACGACCACGATTATCATGCGATTACGCAGGACCAGTTCGCCGCCTATATGCGCGGCGAGGGCAGCCTGCCCGACCGTCCGGTCATGATTACCTTTGACGACGGGTATGTCGACAACTATGAGCATGCCTATCCTATCATGAAGAAATACGGCCTTACGGGGACGATTTTTCTCATCGTCGATTTGATGGAGACGCCGGGATATCTGACGTGGGCCCAGGTACAGGAAATGGGGCGGAACGGCATGGAATTCGGCTCCCATACGATGAGTCACAAGCCCTTGACCAGCTTTGACCGCCAGGGCGTGCGGACGGAGCTGCGGGAATCCAAGGCGGCCATAGAATCCCATTTGCAGAAGCCCTGCAAGTATATCGCCTTTCCCGAAGGGGAGTTTGACGACATGGTCATGGAAGAGACGCGGGCGGCCGGGTATGAGTACGGCTTTACTGTAGAAACGGGGCGGGATTTTCCCTGGGACGACCACTTCGATTTGGCCCGGGTTCCCTTTTTTGAAGGGCCCGACAGCTTCGGCCATTTCTATTTCCGCCTGAATTTCAGTACCTTGAGCTCGTGGCTGTGGCGCCTGCATAAAGGGCTGGAGGCCAGGGAAGCGACGAAGTCCTTGGCGGTCTTTGTTCCCGAGCCGTAGCAAAGGAGAGACGGGAAGACGATGACGGAAAAAGAGAAGATGCTCCGCCGGCTGCTGTATGACGCCAATTATGACGAAGAACTGCTGGCAGAACGGATGAGGGCAAAGGACTTATGCTATACCTTTAACCAGCTGCGTCCGTCGGAAGCGGCGGAGCAGGAACGCATCCTGCGGTCCTTATTGGGAAAGACTGGGGCTTCCTTTTCGATATTGCCGCCCTTTTGGTGCGACTACGGGTATAATATCGAAATCGGCGACCATTTTTTTGCCAACCACAACTGCGTGATCCTGGACGCCAATAAGGTCGTATTCGGCGATAATGTCTTTATCGCGCCGAACTGCGGCTTTTATACGGCCGGCCATCCCATCGACGCAGGGCTGCGGAATCAAGGGCTGGAATACGCCTATCCCATTACGGTAGGACACGACGTGTGGATCGGGGCAGGCGTGCAGGTCATGCCTGGCGTGACGATCGGCAGCAACGTCGTCATCGGCGGCGGCAGCGTCGTCGTTCACGATATTCCCGACAATGTCGTCGCTGTCGGCAATCCCTGCTGGCCTGTTCGTCCGATTACCGCGGCCGACGCCGCCTTGTACGGTGCAGGAGGCATCTGACAAATATATACGGAAATATAAAAACACCTGATATCGGTCTGTTAGGCCATGTCAGGTGTTTTTGCCTATTGCTGGAGGAATCTTTTTATAAATTTTAGAAATATTTAAAGAATGTAGAGTATAATATATAATGAAAACGTATCGATGAATGGGGAGGGATGGTCTTGCTGAAGATACGGGATATTTCGCTGCGGAAACGGATGATGCTGACGAATTTCCTCATGGTATTCATTCCCGTCGTGTGGCTGACGATTTTAGGGGGAGTTATCTTTGCCGGGCTGCAGTTTACCGGCACGGTGCGGCAGAGCGAGCTGGCCCTGCTGTGGCCGGAAAAGGGGTCGTCCATGTCGATTTCCTATGCGGTGAGTTCCCTGCGCATGAAGGTAGAAAACGAGGATTCGCTGAAGCTGGAAGACGTGTTTGAAGAATGCCTGATTTTGGAAAAGCACGGCATACAGACCGTCATCGTCGCCGACGGCCGCCTGCTGTATATCACTGACGGGGCTGATGAAGACGATATACGGTATTTGGTCCAGAAGCAGTGCGGAAACGCCGCCTCGGCCATGTCGTGGAATAACGAGGACTTTGCCTTTATTTATTCTTCGCCCCGCCGCGACACGGTCATATGGGCGGCCGGACAGATGCCCTTCGTCACGTCGTACGATGCCGACGACGCCTTGGAGGATGTGCTGGAAATCGTGCTGTTTGCCGTCCTCGTCCTTTCCATCATCGTCATCATCTGGCTGGGCCTGTATTTATCGCGCCTCCTGTCGCGGCAGATTATCGAGCCGCTGGCAGAGCTGCGGAAGGCTGCGGCGGAAATTCAGCAGGGCAATTTTGAGTATCCCCTTGTCGTGCCGGCGCAGGATGAGCTGGGCCAGACGTGCCGCGATTTTGACGACATGCGCAAGGAACTGCGGAAGGTGCGGGAGGAACGGCAGAAGTACGAGCAGAACCGCAAGGAATTGATCGCCGGCATTTCTCATGATTTGGCGACGCCTCTTACGCTGCTGAAGGGCTATGCCAGCGGCATTCGCGAGGGCATTGCCCGGACGCCGGAAAAGCAGCGCCAGTATATTGATAAAATTTATGACACGGCCTGCGCCATGGAGCGGCTCGTAGACAGCCTGTTCCTGTTTTCCAAGCTGGACCTGGGACGGATTCCCTTTTCGCTGGAAGTCGTGCCGATATACCGGTATTTTGAAGACGTCATCGGCGAGACGGCTATGACGCTGGCCGAACAGGGCGTGACGCTGACGCTCCGGGGACATCAGAGCACGGCGGCCGTGGCCATAGACAGGAACCAATTCCGGCGGGTCGTGGAAAACCTGCTGACGAACTGCGTAAAATATAAGACGACGCCTAAGGCCGACGTAGAAATCGTCATTGCCGAGGAAGGCGAGTCCGTCGTCGTTTCCTTTGTCGACCACGGCGTCGGCGTGCCGGCCGAAAGCTTGCCGAAATTGTTCGACAGCTTTTACCGCACCGACGCGGCCCGTACGGACGTAAAGAAGGGCAGCGGCCTGGGCCTGGCGATTGCCAAGCAGATTATCGAATCGCTGCACGGCTCGATTTGGGCAGAGGAAACGAAGGGCGGCGGCCTGACGATTTCCATGCGCCTGCCCATTGCAAAGGAGGAGTAACATGAAGCGCATTTTGATCATTGAAGACAATAAGGAAATTACGGAGTTAGAGCGGGATTACCTGGAAGCGAACGATTTTGAAGTCGATATAGCCGAAGACGGCGTGACCGGCTTGGAAAAAGCGTTGGCTGATGAATATAATTTAATTTTATTGGATATCATGCTGCCGCGCATGGACGGCTTTCAGGTCTGCCGGGAAATACGGGCGCAGAAGGATGTGCCCATTCTCATGGTGTCGGCCAAACGGGAAGATATCGACAAGATCCGGGGCCTGGGACTGGGAGCTGACGATTACATCAGCAAGCCCTTCAGCCCCAGCGAACTGGTAGCCCGGGTCAAGGCCCATATCAGCCGCTATGAACGGCTGACGAGCCGCGCCGGCGCCGCGCCGAAGGACGAAGACGTCCTCAAGGTCGGCGAGCTGGAAATCCATTTAAAAAAGCACCGCGTCTTTTCCCAGGGCAAGGAAGCCTTTTTGACCAACAGGGAATTCGAGCTGCTGGCTTTTTTAGCTAAGCATCCGGGCATCGTGTTCAGCCGCGAGCGGATTTTTGACCGGGTTTGGGGGCTGGATGCGGCCGGCGATACGGCGACGGTCATGGTTCATATCAACCGCATCCGTGAAAAGATAGAGCCTGATCCGACGCAGCCCATCTACATTGAAACCGTATGGGGCGCAGGCTACCGCTTTGCCGAAGGATAGGAGTTACCGCCCGGGCTTTTTTACATACGACGTGCCGCCTGCTTCTTCAATGAGGCCGTACAGCTGCAGCTTCAGTAGCAGAGGACTCAGTTGAGACGGCGGCAGCTTCGTTTTGACGACCAGCTCGTCCTGGGACACGGGCTGGTCGCAGGGCAGGGCTTCCAATACAGCTTCTTCCAACAGCGTGAGGGAAAATGGCGGGAGGCTTTGTTTCATTTCCTCTGCGTCCCAGCCATACTCGGATAGGATATCTTCAATGCCCGTCAGGGCGATAGCCCCCTTGCGCAGGAGGGCGTTCGTCCCCTTGCTCATTTCAGAATAAATGCTTCCGGGGACGGCGAAGACGTCCCGCCCTTCTTCGAGGGCAAAATCAGCCGTAATGAGGGATCCGCTGCGCAGGGCCGCCTCGGTCACGACGACGCAGCGGCACAGGCCGGCGATGATGCGGTTGCGGGCTGGGAAATTCATCGCCAAAGGGCGGACTCCGAAGGCGTATTCGCTGACGACGGAGCCGCCTTTTTCTATGATGTCTGCAAATAAAGCCTTGTTTTCCGGCGGATAGGCCGTGTCCAGGCCGTTGGCGACGACGGCGCAGGTAATCCCTTTGCCGGCTAAGGCCCCCAGATGGGCTTTGGTATCGATGCCGCGAGCCCCGCCGCTGACGACAGCGATGCCGCTGCGGGCCATTTGTTCCGCCAGGGTCTGGGCGGCGTTCCTGCCGTACGGCGTGGCCTTGCGGGCGCCGACGATGGCGACGGCTTTGGGAAACTGCGGCAGCGCTCCCTGATAGTACAGTATAGGCGGCGGATTATACGTTTCGCGGAGAAGCTGGGGGTAGTCATCTTCCCACAAGGCGACGAGCTTCGTATGATATCGGGACAGCAGGCGGAGCTGCTCATCCCAGTCATAGCGGGACCGCGCCTCCGTCAGCGCCGTACCGACGGTTTCCGGTATGCCCGCGTCTTGCCAGTCGGCGGCCGAAGCGTCCCAAGCGGCCGCGGCAGAGCCGAACCGGCTGATCAGGGCGCTGATGCGGCGGGAGCCCAGCCCGGGCAGGGAGGCGAGGGACGCCGTATAGAGTCGTTCCTTTTCTATGTCCTGTATTGTCATGGCGTCACACCCTTTGTAATGTATTGCGGTAGCTCACTGCTTCGGCAACGTGTTCACTTCGTATGTGTTCGTCCCCGTTTAAGTCGGCAATCGTCCGGGCTGCTTTGACGATGCGGTCGCAGCTGCGGGCGCTTAGCTTCATTGTGTCGAACACAGTCTGCAGCAGATCTTGGGCGCCCCTTGATAGACGGCACGTTTCTTTGATTTCCCGATGGCCCATGTGAGCGTTGCAGGACAGGCCGTACGATTGGAGCCGCCGCTCCTGTCTTTCTCTGGCGGCCAAGACGCGGCTGCGGATTGCTTCGGACGACTCCTGGGGAATGGTCGTAATCAATTCCTGGTATTTGGGGCGGTCTACGGCGACGTGCAGGTCGATGCGGTCCAGGAGAGGGCCCGATATTTTGCGGACGTATCGGCGGATTTCGCCGGTCGTGCAGGTACAGGAATTCGACTCGGAGCTGCCGAAAAAGCCGCAGGGACAGGGATTCATGGCGGCGATGAGGATGAAGCGGGCCGGATAGGACAGGGAGGCGTTGACCCGGGAAATGTGGACGACGAAATCCTCCAGGGGCTGGCGCAGCACTTCCAATACGGAACGGGGAAACTCGGGCAGCTCGTCGAGAAACAGGACGCCGTTGTGGCTTAGGGTCACTTCGCCGGGCTTGGGAATCGTGCCGCCGCCGATGAGGCCTGCCGTGGAAATCGTGTGGTGAGGACTGCGGAAGGGCCGCTGCGCCAGCATTTTCGACTGCTGAAAAAGGCCGGCTACGCTGTATATCTTTGTCACCTCCAGCGATTCGCGCAGGCTCATGGGCGGCAGAATCGTAGGAATCCTCTTGGCCAGCATGGTCTTGCCGGAACCGGGCGGGCCGATGAGCAGGACGTTGTGGCCGCCGGCCGCGGCGATTTCCAGGGCCCGCTTGGCCGTAAACTGTCCTTGGACCTCTGAAAAATCGACGCGGTAATCCGGCCGGTCTGTAAACACGTCTCCGGCCACGGCCGGAGAGAGGCGGACAAGGCCCAGCAAATGGGAAATAATGTCCGACAAGGACTCGACGGCATAGACCGTCATGGCGCGGCACAGCAGCGCTTCGGCGGCGTTTTTCTTGCTGACGAAGCAGGTGTGAAAGCCTTCTTCAGCGCCCTGCAGCACCATGGACAGGATGCCTGCGACGGGGCGGATCGTCCCGTCTAAGGCCAATTCGCCGATGAACAGGGTTTGGCGGCACAGCTCGGCCGGGATTTGGCCGCTCGACACCATGATGCCGGCGGCGATGGCCGCGTCGAGGCCGGCGCTGTCTTTTTTCAAATCGGCCGGCGCTAAATTAACCGTAATGCGCCGCATGGGAAATTCATAGCCGCTGTTCTTGATAGCCGAGCGGACCCGCTCCTTCGATTCTTTGACGGACGTCGCCGCCAGTCCTACGATTTCAAAAGCCGGAAGGCCGTTGGAAATGTCCGTCTCGACCGTTATGATATTGCCGTGAAGCCCGAATACGGTGGCTCCGTACGTACGTGAAAACATGGGCGTCTCCTATGCCTTGCTCAAAAAGGCGTGGCGTATATGATGAAGGTGAAATCCCTGCGGCGAAGGGATGACTTCGACGACGTCGAAGCGGCAGGGCATGTGCCAGCAATGGTGCCGCGTCATATAGGACAGGGCGACAAGGGACAGTTTTCTCTGCTTGCGGTTTTCTACGGCTTCGGCCGGCCTGCCGCACTGCTGCGACCGGCGCGTTTTTACTTCGACGAAGACGAGGGTGTCGCCGTCTTGGGCAATAATGTCTATTTCTCCCAGGCGATTGCGATAATTTTGGCTGAGGACTGCGTAGCCCAGCGTATGGCGGAGGTACTTGACGGCGGCTTCTTCGCCGGCCTTTCCCAACGAGGCGTCTGACATGATATCCACTCCTTTGACGAGGTATCTATCGGCAGTATACGAAAGGAACATTAGAACAAATGGAGAATTACATGAAAATTAGATGAAAAAAACGCAAAAATCAGGTTAGTTCATTAAATTTTCATTAAAATTCAGGCCGATGGATGAGGCCGCTTTGCTGTAAAAAAGGGGAAAGCAAAGATTAACACTATTTTTTTGCTTTCTTAAGCGATTGTTTAGATTTATTGTCTATACTGTATATGTAATCAGCAATGCATATAATTCGGTATACTACGATAGATATATGAGGAGGAACATGACATGGAACAAAAGGGATATACGAACTGGCTGAAACGGATATTTACGCCGCGCCGTCTGAAACTCGGCGCAGTCTTAGTGGTTGTCTGCGCCATAGTCGCAGGCGGCGGCGCATGGTATTACCACCAGCAGAAGATGGAACGGAAGGCGCAGATCCAGCAGGCCCAGACGCGCATGGTAGAATATCAGGCGGCGCAGCGCAACGTGCAGCTCATCGGCGTCGAGGACATCAAGGCGATCGCCGCCCAGGCTGTCGGCAAGGATGTGGCAGAATTGCGGTTCCGGGAAATTTCCCTGGAAAATAAATGGGACGACGGCAACTATCGGAACGCGCGCCGCGACCGCCAGCCGCGCGACGTAAGACCGGCTGCAGCAGCTCCTGCCCAAGGAAACGGACAGGGACAGGCTGCGCAGGCGACGCCGGGACAGCACGACGGCTGGACGAGACAGGAGGAGTTTTTCCTGCCTATCTATGAAATCGAGTGCAACGGCGACGGCTTAGGCTATGAATTGGAAATCAACGCCATTACGGGCGAAGTCTTGGAAAGCGAAGTCGAATCCTATTCTATTTTCGACGAACTGTAATAGAAACAAAAAAATCTATCCCTGCGGCGTCATGTCCGCGGCGATAGATTTTTTTTGCCGCCGAATAGGCATGATAAAATCCTTGGCTGCACTAGGGGTAGATATATACTCCTTATAGAAAAAGAAAGAACCTCCTATGATACCATGGAAAGGGTCTGGCAACCACATCCCCGTATAGAATAGGAGGTTCTTGTCAATGAATGACGTAAAAAGTTTATCACATAGCAAGAGGAGATGTAAATATCATATCGTATTCGCGCCTAAATATAGGCGGCAGGAAATCTATGGACGAATCCAAGCAGATATTGGGAAAATACTGCGGCAGCTATGCGAGAGAAAAGGAGTAAAGGGGATTTGCGCATAGGGATAGAAAGGATTGAAGAAACGAGTGTATTTTGATAGACGTATAAAAATCACTTATTTTATATAATTTTGAATTACAAGTACAAAATTATTGATACCTTAGCAGTCTTTGGCTTATAATCTGTATAAAATAATGTGTATGTCTGTTTTGACGAATCGAGCCGGATATTTGGCGAAGCTTGTTCAGTATGAGGACATAGATTTAGTCAAAATGGTATCATAATCTTACGGGTTGCTTTTATGAATTTACATAAGGGATGGTATATATGGAACATCATCTGAAAAAGGCCCTCGTCATCGGGGCGACGGGGGCTGTCGGTCGGGATTTGGTAGATATCTTATTGAAAGATGAGCGGTATAGCTCTGTGGCGACGTTTGCACGGAGGGACCTTGGCATTCGACATGAAAAATTGACGTCTTATATCGTCGACTTTGCCTATCCGGAGCAGTGGCGGGAATTCATGCAGGGCGACGTGTTGTTTTCTGCGCTGGGGACGTCGCGGAAGCAGGCCGGCTCTAAGGAAGGGCAGTACCGCGTCGACTATGAATATCAACTGACCGCAGCCCGGACAGCGAAAGAGCAGGGTGTGCGTCACCTGGTACTCGTGTCTTCCGTCGGCGCTGACTGCCATTCTAAGTTCTTTTATCTGCGGCTAAAGGGAGAGATAGAAAGAGCTGCAGAAGCGCTGGGATTCGATGGACTTACCATCATTCAGCCGCCGTCCTTGATACGCAAAACGGCCAAGGGGCTAGGCGAAACGGTGTCTGTCAAAGCGCTGCAAATAGCCAATGCCTTCGGCCTGCTTCGGGGACTTGCGCCGATAGAGACCCGTGTCGTAGCGGAATGTATGGCCCATGCCGGGGCAGAGTCTTTCCGAGGTGTTCGCCGTATAACGGGACAGAATATCCGCGTTTCTATGGATTGAAAGTGTTTTGAAATCGGGCAACGCAGCTAAAGACATTACGAGCAGGAGGGATGACGATGCCTGTTTATATTACAAATCGCATGTACTTGCCTCGGGACGGCGTAGAACGGGTGTTGGAGTATATCGGCGGAGCGGAGCCCCTTGATTTTAACGCCGTTCAGCCCATGCCCCGGGATTTGACGGGACAGGAAGGGCGGGACTGGCGTTCAGCTTTCTGGGGGACAGAGGAAAATGCAGTTCGTGCGGAGCTGATGGGGAATATCCTGACCTTTCAGACTGCCGATACGCCGCCGCTGGGCTGGCTGAAAGAGGTATCCAAGCAGTTTCCGCAATATGAGTTTACGTTGGATTGGTTTTACGACGATTTGCCGGAGTGGTATCAGTGCGTCGTGCGCGGCGGCACGGTGCAGTATATCAACGGCGTGTAAGGGAAATATAGGGAAAATACAAAAGCGCAGGCTGATACATACTCAGCTTGCGCTTGTTTTTGTCGTGTATTACAGTTTTTCTTTCGGCTGTTCCGTCGAGGTATCGTCGGGCTGATCCTTTTGCGAAGGGTCCATCGTATAGGCCGGTTCCTGGGATTTTGCTTTTCGCAGGGCTTTTTCTTCTTCCGTTTCGTTCTTCAACCGCTCTTCTTCCAGCCGTCGCTGTACGGCAGGAGGAACGTACTCTGCTTGGCCTTCCCAGGGTTCTGCCGGATTCGGGCCGTAGAGATTTTTTCCTGGCGTTCCCTTGGCGATGAATAAGTAGGCGTACAGAAAGAGGGAAAAGACACCGGCAAAGGCGCAGCAGACGTTGATGAGCACGTACTGCCAGGATTTGTTCAGGTCATGCCAGCGGCGGACGGCGATGGAGAGGGAAATGATCGTCGTCGGAATGGCCAGGATGACGGCGACGATGAGGCAGATGCCGCCGGTCATCGTCCCGAGGGTGGCGCTGGCCGTGTGCAGCAGATAGGAAATGGCGCCGGCCAGTACCCAGGTGAGGATCGTCAGGTAGATATAATGCCGCCGGCTGAGGCGGCCGTGAAAGGTAAATAACTTCGTTTTTAAGGATTGCTCTTCCCAGGGCATATATTCGGGTGTTGTCGACATAGTATCAAGCTCCTATTCCAATCATTCTTTATAACGCTATAGTATATATTACCACATCAGGCCTCATATGAAAATCGAGAGGATGCGGAAACATTTTACTTCTTCATATTCCCGCCGTTGTGACAGGGATGAAACGGTTTTGTTACAGTTCTGTTTCCGAGCGGGACCGTCTCTGTTACAAATGTATAATATGTAATAAATAATTCATATATATACTTGCGGAGAAATTTTGATAACAGTTATAAAAAAACTGTATAACAGTATATAAATGGGATAAAGATTGTAAATTTTTTCTTGTAACAGAATTGGGATAATGCATATTTATGAGATGTTAAAAACGTGACAAGTGCGCCGGATACTGCTATACTGTAGTCAATCCCAAAGGGGAGAAATGAAAAGACAAGGACAGGAAGGATGATTTATATGAAGAAAAAATTATTTGCAGTGCTCTCAGCTTTAACAGTTTGTGTATCCGGCGCTGCGTTTGCAGCTCCGCAGACCACCTTCCAGGAAGGAGCTGTACAGGTAGATGTAGGCGCATGGAATCCGAAATCTGATATTGGCGGTTTCAGCTCTGACTCGAACTGGAACTTCCAGGGCGGCATTACGTACGGCTTGACTGACGACGTGGCCATCCAGTACCAGTACGCAGGGTTAAAGACCGATGTCAACGGATATGACGCTACGACAGGCAATCAGCAGGAAGTCAACCTCTTGTATTCCCTCAACGACAACGTAGCGGCTTATGCCGGCTACAACCGCATTGAAAACGAATGGGATCATCACGGCAGCACGACGAATAATGTCCTGCAAGTCGGCCTTATCGGCAAAGCGCCGCTGGCGGACAACCTCGACCTCTATGGCAAGGTCGGCGTAGGCACGAAGAACACGACGACATGGGAAGCGGGCCTTTCCTACGGCGTCACGCCGGACCTGGACATCAACGCCGGCTACCGTTACGTCGATACGGAAGGACGGCATGGCAACGACCCCAGCGTCACCTATAAGGGCTTTGTTACGGGTATTTCCTACCGTTTCGGCGGCTTCTAATAGGATGCGTTTCTATACGGCAGCATAATAAGAACCTGCTCCCGCATATGCGAGGGCAGGTTTTTTCTATGGCTTTGGGCCGAGATTGACGAGGCGGTATCTCGTAATGTCTTTTTCCAGCCGGACATAGGTGTATTTGTTTAAAATCCAGTCGTCTTCCCACGGTTCGCCGTTGTCCGATTTCCAGTAATCGTCCCGCGTTTGGACGGAATAGGTGACGCGGAACCGCTTTTCCTCCGGGTCTTCAGGATTTTCTTCGGGGATGACGAAAATGTTTTTATAATCGAAAATCTTCCCTTCTACGAGAAGGCGTTTGCTCTTGTGAAAGGCCAGTTCCTGCTCGACGATGCGGTAGACGATCGTAGAGTCGTTGAGGCCGCCGGCTTCTATCATATTCAGGGTGTCGGGATACAATTCGTGAGGCGGTATCGTTTCATAATGCACGACGCCGCAGAGGCAGACGATAACCAGTATGAGAATGCTTTTACGGGTAATGGCAAAGGGGAGTTTCATGAGCTGCTCCTTTATAATTATGATAGGTAAGATTACAGCCCCGTTCCGACAGCGGCGAGGCGGTACGTGCTGCCGTCTTTGACCAGTCGATATATCATCGATTTGTTGCGAATCCAATGGTCTTCACCGATACGGCCGTTCCCGGCAGTCCAGGCAGGGGATTGCCAATAGTTTTTAACGGAGTAGACGACGCTGTATAAGGGCTCCTTGGGCTTTGTCGCGTCTGTCGTGGGGATAATGCGGACGATTTCGTAAGCGAATATGCGGTCGGGATACAGCAGGCCCATGCGTGTATAATACGTCAGTTGCTGCTCCATGATGCGGCGGACGATGTCTTCGTCAGATACGGAAGCATCGGCCACGACGAGCGTATCCGGATACGGGATAGGCGTCAGCAGCACGTAAAAAAGAAGTATTCCTATGCCCAGGCGCAGTATGCCATTTCCTGTTTTCCAGATCATGATCAGCTCATCTTCTTTATCATAAGGCGTACGAGAAGGAACCTATTGCTATTCTGTGCTATAATTTATGCTATAATAAATACAGTATATTGTAAAGACTTAAATGGATACTAAAGGATGTGTTGCTATGAAACTGAGCGGACGGCTTGCCGCCGCGGCGTCTTTAATTCCTAATCATAAGGTCATTGCCGATATCGGCACCGATCATGGATATATTCCCGTCTACATGTGCCAGGAAGGGCGTTGTCCCAAGGCCATTGCTGCCGACATCGTGCCGGGGCCGCTGCAGGCTGCAGTCACCCATGTCCGGCAGTCGGGGTTAGCCGACCGCATCGACTGCCGCTTAGGCGACGGACTGACGTGCATCCAGCCCGGCGAAGCGGACGGGGCGGTCATCTGCGGCATGGGCGGCCCGCTGATCGTCAGCATACTGCAGGCGTCGCCCGTCGTATGGCAGGAAATGGAGTTCCTCGTCCTGCAGCCCCAGAGCGACAGCGGCGCGGTCCGGCAGTACCTATACGAAGCGGGCTGGCATATAGAAGCCGAAGAGATGCTCGTCGAAGACGGGCGGCTGTACGAGATGATGCGGGCCGTGCCGGGCAGGGAAGCAGTACCCGAACCATGGCTCTGTGATATAGGCCCGGTCAACTGGCGGCGGAAGCATCCCCTGCTGGTACGCAAAATAGAGTCGCTTATCGGCAAAAAAGAACACATCCGTGCCGGATGGACGAAGAGCCGCAGCGATATGTCGGTGCAGATTCAGGCGCTGGATGAGGAAATCAGGCATTGGAGGGAAATCATATGGCAGTTACAGTCGGAGAGGTAGTAAAAGTATTGGCAGAATGGGCTCCGGTCTCGCTGAAGGAGTCCTGGGATAATCCGGGGCTGCTCGTAGGCAGTCCCAACGAACCGGTGCAGAAGATCATGGTCACGCTGGACGTCATGAGGAACAGCGTCGACTATGCCGTAGCGCACGGCGTCAATCTCATCGTCAGCCACCATCCCATTATTTTCAGCGGCATCAAGGCCCTGCGCAGCGATACGTACGACGGAGACATGTATCAGAAGCTGCTGGCCCATCATATTTCCGTGTACAGCGCGCACACCAACCTGGACAGCGCCGACGGCGGGGTGAACGACGTGCTGGCCCGGCGGCTGGGACTGCGGGAGGTCACGGGCCTCGTACCGGGAGTGAAGGAAACGCTGTACAAGGTGGCCGTCTATGTACCCGAAAGCCACAGCGAAGCCGTCCGGCAGGCCATGGCGGCAGCCGGCGCGGGATATACGGGAAATTACAGCGACTGCTCCTTTACGGTGAAGGGCGACGGGCGGTTTAAGCCTCGGGCCGGCGCCAATCCCTTTATCGGCTCCATCGGCACGGTGGAAACGGTACGGGAAGAACGGATCGAGACGATCGTACCGCAGCCGAAGCTGCCGGCCCTTTTGGCGGCGGTCTTGCAAGTCCATCCCTATGAGGAACCGGCGTACGACGTATATCCCCTGGCCAATGAAGGCCATCAATATGCTATGGGACGAGTCGGGCTCTGGCCGACGCCGGAACCGGCGGGCATCGTCCTGCAGAAGATAAAGCGGGCGCTGAAGCGCGACGTCCTGCCCTTTGCCGGCGATGCCGATACGATGGTTACGAAGGTGGCCCTTCTCGGCGGCGCTGGGGCCGGATTTATGAAGCTGGCCAAGGAAGCGGGGGCGCAGCTCTATCTGACCGGCGATATCCGCTACCACGACGCTCAGGAAGCGGTGAAGTTAGGCATCGTCGCTGCCGACGGCGGCCATTTCGGCACGGAATACCCCGTCGTCAGCGATCTGCAGGAACGGCTGCGGGCGGCCGGACGGGAAAGAAAATGGGCTATCGAATGTATCAGCGACCCGACGAGCCGCGATATGTTCCACTATATAAAGTAAACGAGGCGATAGGACATGACAAAAGAAGAACATATACGACAACTGATGAGCGACCCCATCTATGCGATTATGGGGAACGCCGAGTTATCTCTGGGACGGAGCAATATCGACGCGGCGCGGCATCTCATAGAGGCCGGCGTTACGATTATCCAGTACCGGGAAAAACATAAGACGTGGAGGGAAAAATACGCCGAAGCGACGGCCATTGCCAAATTATGCCATGACCATAAGGTGACGTTCATCATGAACGACTCCGTCGATCTGGCGATTGCCTGCGGCGCCGACGGCATTCACGTCGGCCAGGACGACGCGCCGGCGACGGTCGTGCGCCGGCTGGCTGGCCCCGACGTAGTGATCGGCGTGTCGACGAATACGATTGACGAAATGAAGCAGGCCCTGGCCGACGGGGCCGACTATGTCGGCTTTGGCCCCATGTTCCCGACGGCGTCGAAAAAGGACGCTCACGAAGTCGTGTCGGACGAAGCGAAGCACTTTGCCCTGCATTTCTCCCTGCCTGTCGTGACCATCGGCGGCATCAGCCTGGAAAATATCGGCTCATTATATAAGGAAGGCTTCCGTTCCTTTGCCATGATATCAGCCATTGTCGGAAAAGAAGACATGACGGCGGCCGTGCAGGAGCTGCGTAATGCTTTGAAGGCGTAATTGCATATTGACTTCTGCGCTGAATTAATGTAAGATTTCTAAATGACGAGTATGAAAGACAATCGCTAGTGCTTGCATTAGAGGAAAGTCCGAGCTCCGCAGGGCAAGATGCCGGATAACGTCCGGCGAAGGTGACTTTAGGGATAGTGCCACAGAAATGTGTACCGCCGCGCAAGCGGTAAGGGTGGAACGGTGCGGTAAGAGCGCACCAGCAGTAAGGTAACTTACTGGCTAGGTAAACCCCATCTGGAGCAAGACCGAATAGGGGAGGGATGAAGCGGCCCGCTGATCTTCCGGGTTGTGTCGCTTGAACATGCCAGCAATGGTATGTCTAGATAGATGATTGTCGCTGCCATTGGCAGAACAAAACTCGGCTTACTGATTACTCGTCTCATAGGCTATAGGAGGCTCTCTGTTGCGGCAGAGAGCCTTTTTTTGCTTTACAATTTTATGACGACATGATATTATTCAATTATATGGTCAAAAAATTATACTCCATGACGCATACATTTTAATAAAGCGAGGGATTTGAGTTGGCTTTAATCGTAAAGAAGTTTGGCGGCAGTTCTGTTGCGACGCCGGACAAAATGCGCGCTATTGTACAGCGTGTCTTGAAGGGCAAACAAGAGGGGGACAAAATCGTCATCGTCGTGTCGGCTATGGGGGATACGACAGACGAATTGGTTTCGTTGGCAAAACAGATAACGTCAAAAGCATACGGACGTGAAATGGATATGCTCCTTTCGACGGGCGAACAGGTATCGATTGCCTTGATGGCTATGGCGTTCCAGGAAGCCGGCCAGAAGGCGATTTCCTTTACGGGCGCCCAGGCAGGCATCAAGACGAGCGACGCCTTTAATAAGGGCCGTATTTTGGATTTAGAACCGAACCGCATTATGGAAGCGCTGGACGAAGGCAACGTCGTCGTCGTCGCAGGGTTCCAGGGCATTACGGGCCACGGCGATATTACGACCTTGGGCCGCGGCGGCTCGGATACGACGGCTGTCGCCATTGCCGGTGCGATCAACGCCGACGTGTGCGAAATTTATACGGACGTAGACGGCGTATATACGTCGGACCCCCGCGTCGTTCCCAACGCGCAGAAAATGAAGGAAATCACGTATGGCGAAATGCTGGAAATGGCAAAGCTCGGCGCCGGCGTCATGCAGCCCCGGGCCGTTGAAATGGGAAGCCGCTTCAGCGTTCCCATCCACGTACGCTCTACGTTTTCGGAAGATGAAGGCACTATGATTCAGGAGGTTTGCTCAATGGAAATTAAACAGTATTTGATTCGCGGCGTCGCTTCGGATAAAAATGTAGCTAAGATTACGGTATTAGGCATCCCCAATCAGCCGGGACATGCCTATAAGATTTTCTCGATGCTGGCCGACAGCCATGTCGACGTCGATATGATCGTGCAGAGCGTCCGCGTCGCTAAGGAAGGCGTTACGGATATTACCTTTACGATTGCCCGCACGGAATTGCCGGCTGCGAAGGATATTCTGAACCGCCTGCGCGAAGAAATGCCGGTCGAAGATATCCTCGTCGACGACAAGATGGCCAAGGTTTCCATCGTCGGCGCCGGTATGGCCGGCCATCCGGGAATTGCCGCCGGCATGTTCGGCGTATTGGGGGACAACCATATCAACATCGAAATCATTTCCACGTCTGAAATCAGCATTACCTGCCTGATTGGCGAAGAAAGCGTCGATATGGCCGTCAAGGCGATCCACGCCCATTTCTTTGACGAACACTGAGGTGGATAATGTCTGTATTGGATAGTTTTGTAGATGAAATGCTGCAGCCAGAGGTTCCGAAGCGGGTGCTCATCGACCGCATGATACGGGGGCTGATGATCGAGAAGCCGCCCCAGTTTAAGGTGCCGGCGCCGAAGTATACCTTTGAGTCGAACCTGCACGGCCTGATTTACGATTATCAGAAGCAGCAGGTTACGTTGTCTTATAAGGTTGCAAGCTCCGTGTATGACGACATGGAAATGTCCTTCGCGACGTTCCGGGCGCTGCTGGAAGGCCTGGCCGTTTGTATCCGAATGCAGAAATGGTAAACATACTATGCCGCAGTTCCTGTTGGGGGGATTGCGGCATTTTTTTGGAGGTGTATGATGAGGTGCGGAATCGATATCGTGCAGATTAGCCGCATAGAGGACATGGCCTGCCGCCACGAACGATCCCTGGGAAAATTTTTTACGGAAGCCGAGCTGGCGTACTGCCGCCGGCGGCAGCAACAGCAGTATGCTTCGCTGGCCGGCATATTTGCGGCAAAGGAGGCTCTTTTTAAGGCCTTGGGCACAGGGTTCCGGCAGGGAAAATGGACGGACGTGGAAGTCAGCCATACGGAGCTGGGAGCGCCTGTATTTATTCTGCACGGTTATTATAAAGAGGCGGCTGCGGCGATATGCCCGACGGCGCCGGCATTGTCCGTCAGCCACGACGGGGATTACGCTGTCGCTCAGGTCGTCATGGAAGGATACATACATAAGGAGGAAGAATGATGCAGAAGTTGAACACGGCGGCGCAGATGCGCCAGATGGATTATACGGCCATGCACGGCAAATACGGTATTCAGCCGGCCGTATTGATGGAAAATGCCGGCCACGCCGTTGCCGAACGGGCCGACGAATACATTCACGGCTGGGCCGGCAAGGACGTAGTCGTCGTCTGCGGAAAGGGCAATAACGGCGGCGACGGCTTCGTCATTGCCCGCCATATCGCAGCGGCCGGAGCCCGGGTTTACGTGTACATCCTGGGACAAGCCGAAGAGTACAGCGATGAATCACAGCAGAATTTAAGTACGCTGCAGGCTATGGAAGACGACGAATCGTGCCTGCTGACCTATTTCGGAGGCACGGAACGGGAGTGGCGCGTACTGCGGCAGCGGCTGCAGAGCTGTCAGGTCGTCGTCGACGCCATGCTGGGAACGGGATTTCACGGCAATCTCAGAGAGCCTGTTTCGTCTATCGTCGGCCTGATTAATGAAATCGCCGCGGCCGGCGCGCTGACGGTTATTGCCGTCGACGTGCCGACTGGCGTCAATTCTGATACGGGAGCTGTCAGCGGCAGTGATGAAGAAGAAAACGGGCCCTTGTTTGCTGATATGACCGTTACCTTCGGCGCTCTGAAGCGGGGGCTGGTCTTGTATCCCGGCCGTACCTGCGCCGGCCATGTAGAGCTGGACGCTATCGGTATGCCGGCTCCGCTGCTGGTACAGCCTGAAGACGAGCCGGCTTATTTGCTGCAGGAGTCGGATATTGCCGAAGTCCTCGTGCCGCGCAGCCCCGACAGCCATAAGGGAAGTCACGGTACAATCGGCATCGTGACGGGATGCAGCGACATGGCCGGCGCGGCCCTGATGGCGGCGCACGGCGCAGTGCGCAGCGGCGCCGGCAAGGTATTCCTGCGCGTGCCGGCGCAGACGGCGCCGTACTGCATCGGCCGGCAGCCGGAAATCATGGTTCGCGGCGTAGGCCAGGGCGAATACTTTACGGAGGCAGACGCGGCATCTGTCCTGGATGAATGCGCCGCCTGGTCGGTCATCGCGATGGGTCCCGGTATGGGAAGACATGAGGAAACAAAGGCCTTTGTCAAGGCGATATTAGCTCATGGAGAATGCCCGGTCGTATTGGATGCCGACGCCTTGAATTTGCTGGCAGGAGAAAAAGACTTCGTCTCTTCCTTGACCCGGCAGGTCATTATGACGCCCCACCTGGCTGAATTCAGCCGTCTCAGCGGCCTGTCGGTCGCCGAAATTCAGAAAGATCCCTTCGCGGCGGCCGTGCAGTTTGTCAAGGAATGGCGCATCACGTTAGTCTTGAAAGGCGCGCCGACGCTTGTCGTATCGGCTAAGACCGGCAACGTATACGTCAATCCGACGGGCAACGCCGGCATGGCCTGCGGCGGCATGGGCGACATCCTGACGGGCATGATTGCCGCTGTATCGGCCAGGGAAAGCCGTCCCGATATTTGCAGTGCCGCCTGTGCCGGCGTGTACCTCCACGGCGCTGCCGGCGACGCCTGCCGCCGTCAGATCGGCTCGTACGGCTTTACGCCGATGGAAGTGGCCGACGCCGTGCCCGGCGTGATTCGGCGCATGGAAGAAGAAATGGCAGTGCCGCTGCTGCAGGCGCCGATGATCTTGGATTAAGATGAAAGGGCGCGCGGCAGCGCTGCGGACGGCTCTTGCCGGTTGTTGTCTTATCCTGTTGGCGGCGTGCCTTCTCTTTGCGGCAGGCTGCGGGCGGGGAGCGGACGCAGAGGCGGAGCAGCTGCAAGTCCATTTCCTCGACGTCGGCCAGGCCGACGCGGCCTTGCTGCAGTACAAGGGACAGCATATGCTCATTGATACGGGAGACGTAGACGGCCGGCCGGCTTTGGTACAGAGGCTCAAGGAAAAGGGCGTTCATACGCTGGACGTCGTGTTGATAAGCCATCCGCACGGCGATCACCTGGGCGGCATGGCCGCCTTGTTCGACCAGTTTCATATCAAACAAATATACGACAACGGGCAAGAGTCCCGCACGGCAATGTACAAGAATTACGTCAAGAACATCGCGCGTAAGAAGATTTCCTATAAAGCCTTAAACAGGGGAGACAAGATTGTTTTTGCCGGCGACGTCGTGTGCCATGTCCTGTGGCCGCCGGCAGAAGGGGCGGCAGCGATGGCTGTATCGGAAAGCGGCCGGACCAATAACCAGTCTGTCGTCTGCAAGGTATCCTTCGGCAGCTTTTCCATCTTGTTTACGGGAGACGCGCAGCGGGAAGCAGAGGAACAGCTTCTCCGCCAGGGCCGGCGAAACGACCTGAAGGCGACGGTGCTCAAGGCCGGCCATCATGGCAGCAGGACCTCTTCCAGCCCGGCGTTTCTCGAGGCTGTGAGGCCGGAAGCCGCCGTCATTTCCTGCGGCGCCGGCAATTCCTATGGATTTCCCCATGCCGCCGTTCTGACAGCGCTCAAAAAGCAAAGGGCAGACGTATACCGGACGGACCGGGACGGCACGATATCCGTCGTCAGCGACGGCCAGGGATATACCGTAACAAAGGAGCGATAATATGAAGACGCTTATCGGCAGCGTCGACCGCGTTACCGGGACGACGGCCTATATCATACTGAACGACGATGAGCATGTCCTGCAGATTCCGGCAGAGCTGCTGCCGGATGGCGCAGAAGAGGGCATGGCCTATACGATTACCATAGAGCGCAACGGCGCGGAAGAACGGCGGCTGCGCGACGACATTGCGGCGCTGCGGAAGGCCTTGAAGGATTAGATAAAATACGAATAGGAATTTTGTCACAAAAAGATATTATCCGGCGGCGACATGTGATATAATAAACAGGTCAATTTTTGCAAAGGAGAGATATACGTGATGAAGAGACTTTTTATACTTCCGCTCCTGATGCTCCTGTGCCTGGTTCCCATGCTGCCGGCGCAGGCCGCTTCTAAGGCGGAAATCACCAGCGTCCGCACGGCGACCCGCAACGACGCCAATGTTCCTTTCGTACGAACCGTATTGGAATTGGACAGCAAAGTCACGCCGCGCCTCTTTATTGACGAGGACGGGAAATATGTTACGGTGACGCTGCCGAACGCCAAAATTGCCAAAAATGTAGAAAAGAAGTACAATGCGGACCGCAACGTCGTGTCCCGCATCAGCTTGTCGCAGCGCTCGTCCGGCACGGACGTCAATATCAAGGTCCCCCGGGCCGTGACCAAGAGCGACGTCAACGTCTTTACCCTGCCGGGAACGGACAAGGCTAAAAAGGAATGCCGCGTCGTCATCGACGTCAACGACAAGTCGGGCAAGGTCAAGCAGTGGATGCACTGGAACGACGCTAAGATCGGCATTGACAATACGTCCCTCAGCTCGACCTATTCCGTCAAGGTGCCGTCATACAGCAGCAGCCGTTCGTACAAGCTGACCAAGGGCTTAAAGGATAAGGTCATCTGCATCGATCCGGGCCACGGCGGTACCGATGTCGGCGCGATCGGCAAGATATCCCAGGAAAAAAATATCACCCTGGCAATTTCTAAGAAGATCGCCGATTTGCTGAATGATGCCGGCGCGAAGGTCATCATGACCCGCACGACCGACGTCGACGTATATGCTCCGTACGATGCCGCAGCAGAAGAACTGCAGGCCCGCTGCAATATCGCCAACGCGGCGAAGGCCGACGCTTTTGTATCGGTTCACATCGACTCCTTCTCTTCGGCCGACGCCCGCGGCGTGACGGCGTATTACAACAGCAAGACGCCTCATGATTACAGCCTAGCCAAGTACATCCACAACCAGAACATGCAGGCGACGGAATTCCCCGACAGAGGCACGCGGACGGCTAATTTCTACGTGCTGCTCCACACCAATATGCCGGCCGTCCTTTTGGAATTGGGCTTCATTTCCAACCCGACGGAAGAACGGGCCCTCAATTCGGAAAAGCAGCAGCAGAATTTTGCCGAAAGCATCGTCAAAGGGCTGGCCGATTATTTTAACCATAACGGCAGATAAAGCGGTCTGAAAGAAATAGCTGTAAATCTTGAAAATTTCTATTGACAGTTTACCGGCTGTCATGTATACTAGAAAAGTCGTAGCATAAGTGGCTAGGATAAGCCGCATGGAGAGGCTCGTAAGTCCCTGCAAAGGGCGCCGTATTCAGCGAGTATATGTATGAGGAGGTGTCACTCATGTACGCTATTATTAAAACGGGCGGAAAACAGTATCGCGTTCAGGAAGGCGACAGCATTTTTGTCGAAAAACTGGCTGCTGATGTTGATTCCGAAGTAGTATTCGACCAGGTTTTGGCAGTCGTAAACGACGGAGACGTTAAAGTAGGCGCTCCCGTAGTTGAAGGCGCTAAAGTTACTGCGAAAGTATTGGAACAGGGCAAACAGAAGAAAATCCGTATTTTCAAATACAAAGCTAAATCCAACTACCGTCGCCGTATGGGTCATCGTCAGCCTTACACAAAGGTTACGATTGAAAAAATCGAAGGCTAATGATTACGATTACATTGCAGCGTGATAAGGAGAAGCGCATTACGGGGTTCGATATATCCGGTCATGCCGGGTACGGCGAAGCTGGAAGCGATATCGTATGTGCAGCCGTATCGGCACTGGCACAGTCGGCGTTGTTAGGTCTGCTTGACTACGATGCCCAGCACGTGCAGTACGACGTAGGAGAAGGCTCTTTATCCGTTCATGTGATGAAAGACGGCGTTGCGCCGCAGGCTATACTGCGCGCAATGGAATTAGGCTTAACAGAAATAAGCAAGCAATACAGCGAGTATGTAATACTCCATTCATAGACGTCAGGAGGTGGACGGGATGTTCAATTTTAATTTGCAGCTGTTCGCTCACAAAAAAGGTACCGGCTCCACGCGTAACGGTCGTGACAGCGAATCCAAACGCCTTGGCGTAAAATGCCATGACGGCGTTCTCGTAAAAGCCGGCAACATTATCGTTCGTCAGCGCGGCACGCATTTCCATCCGGGCACTAACGTAGGTATCGGCAAAGACGATACGTTATTTGCTACGGCTGCCGGCAAAGTCGCTTTCGAACGCTCCGGCAAGTACAACCGTAAGGTAAGCGTATACCCGGTTGAAGCTGAAGCTTAAGTATGAGTATAAAAAATCCTGCAGCAGTGCTGCGGGATTTTTTTGTATTCTGAACCTGTTATGATACGCAGTAATTGAATGATTAGGAGGAACAGTATGCGCATATATGTAAATGGAGAAGAACGAAATCTGCATGTGTACGACAAAATTGCCGGCGTAGATTACGCCAAAAACGTCATCTGTGCCCAGGACCGTCTGGATACGGACGACTTCGGCGCATTTACGATGACTGAGGAAGAATTTGAATACTGGCGCAAGCTTCTCGTCACCTTGCAGGATTCGGAAGATATCCGCTTTGCCATTAAGGATCTGGTCGATGAAGAAGAATTAAGCAATTACGTTTATGAAGAAACGAAATACGTCACCCAGACGCAGCAAATTATTGAAGTAGAAAACCTGAGCCTTAAAGATCTCCAGAAGGCCCTGACGGAAAAGAATACGGATTGGCTGAAGGAAAACGGCTTCGTCAAGACCTTGGAAAAATAAATATTTTTGCAATGATGCTGCTGGCATGTTGATGCTGCGCGGCGTTGTCCGTGCGCATTACCGCGTTGACGTGACCATTGAGGCTATGGAAGGAATATGCCTGGGTGGATTGGATTGCCGTAGAATAAGCGTCAAGGAACGAGACTGTTGCATGAAGAATCATCTTCTTCGTGTGACAGTCTTTTTAATACGTAATAGAGATCTATAATACGAATGTATTTGATGAGATCATATTGGCTGGAATCTGAATGCAAAACGCATGAGAATATTCTTTTAGCATAGTGCTGTCAAGGAATCGAGGGTCAGAATAAAGACGTCTCATATTTGGCGGCAGCTTTGTTATATAAGTTTGTAAAAGTTGTCACGAATGTGTCAATAAAAAAGAAATTAATATTATTCAACACAGAAGCTGCTGATAGCATGACACAGGTAAATAGTCTAATGCAGTATTATCGTATCGTTATATATTTATATTATAAACTGTATTGTCGTATATGAACAACGAGCGCCTATGACTGCAAATGGCTATACTAAGCCGTTTTTAGCTTTCATTTGGTTTCTGACGCTTCACGGCGTTACGCGTAACGTCTTCTTTTCTTTTTCTCTTTCTTTTTATATTTTTTTCTGTCTTATTTTTTAATTGGGCCTATTTTCTTTTTTTGATGAATCGTTTTTGCTTTGTGTTTTATGCAAGTTTGGCAATAAGGGAAATAAATTCGGCCCTTCATGTCCCTTACTACTATAGAGAGATGCGAAGGGAGAGGTGCGGACATGAAAGGGCTGCGATGGTTTCAGACGAAGGTTGGGTTGTTTCAGGACCCGCGGATGATGTATTTGCTGAATCAGCCTCATGGCGATTCGTATTTCGTCATTTGGTTTTATATCAAGGATTTGGCCGGCATGATCAACGACGACGGTTACATATACGTATCGGAGAGACAGGCTATGCCGACGGAGCTGCTGGCTCGTCAGCTGCGCTGCCGCAAGGCTTTTGTGGAACGGGTGCTGGACGTGTTTGAGCAGATTGACCTCATCAGCCGCGATGAAACGGGGCTGATGCGCATCGTGCCCTGGGATGAAATCCAGAGCTTTTCCCGCGACGAGAAGAAGCGCAGCGACGCCCGGGACCGCATGAGACGGTATCGCCAGCGGCAGCGGGAGGGACAGGCGAAGGCAGCAGCTGGTGCTTCCCATAATGAAATGGCTGGCTGTATGCCCGACGAGAGAATTCGGAGCGTCAATGGACAGGCCTGTAAAACGGGATATACCGCACCGTGTGGTAAGATTGAATTAGAATGCGTTCAGCGTGATGAACAGGTTGGGGCTATGCTTGACGAGAAGATACAGAGCATCGACGAGCCACTACCTGAAACGGAATATACTGCATCGTACGGCGAGACGGCTATGGGGTGCTTTCAGCATGGTGAGAAGGACATCCTTGTGACCGATAAGAAAAGGCTGCGTGTCCATGGGCAGGCACAACAAACGGAATATGCCGCGCCGTATGGCAGGGCTAAATGGGATTGTGTTCAGCATGGCGAACAGGTTGACCGTATGCTTGGTGAGAAAATGCAGAGCATCAACGATCCAATACCTGACACGGAACATACTGCATCGTACAGCGGGGCTGCTATGGGGTGCTTTAGGAGTCGCGAGAAGGATACTGTTGGGCCCGATGAGAAAGTACAGAGCGTCAATGGGCAGACACATAAAGTAGAATGTACCGTGGCGAACGATGGGGCTGGTCTGACCTGTACACAGCTTTCCGAAAGGCAGGAACTCGTGGTGTATGATGGGGACGGCATAGACGGAATACAGGGGGAGGAAGGGGCCGAAGGAATAGCGTATGTAACTGAAGACAGGGCATATGCGCCAGGGGCAGGTTCTGCCGCAGACCGTTTCGACGAGGGGCGGGATACCTGCGGCGATAGGGAGGAGCCTTCGTCTCTGCCGGGCGGCAAGGCCCTCCTGTATTACGAAGCCTTATTCGGCAAGGCCGACGGGCAGACCGTAGAGGCCTTGCAGGGGTTGGCGCGGCGCTGGGGAGAAGAAGCTGTCTGCCGGGCCATTTGCATTGCTTTGAAGAAGGGCGCGTCCAGCGTTCAGTATATCCATGCCGTATTGGTTCACAGCAAGGGTAGTCCCCGCCATGATACGGCGCCCAGTCCATACGAGACCGAAAGGTCTATGCCTTCCGGCCGGGGCGGGCTCCGCCATATCAGTGACATGAGCTGGGGCAGCCCGGACGTCAGCTTAGGTGAAGGCATTTGTCCCGTGTACGACGCGCTGCCGTAGACCTGGCGGCGCAGGCAAACATCCGTAAAGAACGGGCCGCAGATTCAGGTTAGCAAGGCGTCTTCAAATTAATAAAATATGCTCTGGCAGCGCGGGATACGGGTTGAAGACGGCACTGGCGAGGAAATCTTATTATGCAGAAATAAAAGAAGTCATAGCGGCGCTGCTGTGACAGTACCGTTGCCGCTTTATGGCGTTCTGTGACACAGCCCATAGTGCCAAATACTGGCGTGATGGGGAGACATATAAGCATAGCAACGCAGCCGTACCCGTATATTCTGAATGAGATACCGATACAGCAAGGCAGCTATCGGAATGATTCCTGTCAAAAATACTTGCAAAAGCGCTGCTCTTTTGTGCTGGTGCAAAATAATTGTGGAAATTTACTGTACAAATGTGATGAAAATATAAAATGAACCGGGTCCATGCTGCCGGAAGCCGAACAGAAGCTGCAGTATCGTCCATGCCGGAAGGCGCGTATTCGAGAAGGGCCAGAGTATGTGATTTATCATACATATTTACAGCAACTTGGTACGGTCATCTCGTTAAAATAGGATGATTTTATGCCGTTCATATGGTATAATATCCTATTGTAAATACGTATTAAAATTTTTCTGCGAGGAGTGTCTGTATGAAAATCAGTGCTGAAGAAATAAAGAAAATTGCACTGTTGTCCCGCTTGGAAATCAAGGAAGACCAGATTGACGCTGTCGGGAAACAGCTGAACGACATTTTATCGTATATGGATCTCATGAGTCAGGTAGATATTACGGATGTACAGCCGACGGCTCATGCCGTATCCATGTCCAATGTCATGCGCGACGATGTGCCCCATACGTCCCTGCCCAATGATAAAGCGCTGCAAAATGCGCCGGAACCGGAAAACGGCTACTTTAAAGTGCCGAAGGTCATTCAGGATTAAGGAGGGATATTGTGGTAACGATACATGGATTACACGACAAGCTCGTCAAAGGCGAACTGTCTGCCGTTGAATTGACAAAAGCCTATATTGCCCGCAAAGACGCCGTAGAACCGCAGGTTCAGGCTTTTTTGTCGGATAACCGCGAATTTGCGCTGGAAGCGGCTGCTGCCGTCGATAAAAAGATCGCTGCCGGTGAAGCCATTGCCGATTTGGCCGGCGTTCCCGGGGCTATTAAAGATAACATCTGCATTAAAGGGCAGTACGCTACGTGCGCGTCCAAGATGCTGAAACATTTCAAATCGCCGTACAATGCGACGGTTATTGAAAAGCTGATGGATGTCGATTACGTCAGCCTGGGCAAGACCAACATGGATGAATTTGCCATGGGCAGCTCGACGGAAAACTCGGCCTTCCAGATTACGCATAACCCCTGGGGACTGGATTATGTTCCCGGCGGCTCGTCGGGCGGTTCGGCCGCTGCCGTCGCTGCCGGCGAATGCGTATGGTCTCTCGGCTCCGATACGGGCGGCTCTGTCCGCCAGCCTGCGGCGTACTGCGGCGTCGTCGGCCTCAAACCGACGTACGGCCTCATTTCCCGCTACGGCCTCATCGCCTTTGCGTCGTCCCTCGACCAGATCGGTACCTTTACGAACGACGTAGAAGACTGCGCCATCGTATTGAATGCCGTCGCCGGTCACGACGCGAAAGACTCGACGTCTATTCCGCAGGCCAGGAAGGACTACAAGCAGGCCTTGGTCAACGACGTCAAGGGCATGAAGATCGGCATTCCCGAAGAGTTCTTCGGTGAAGGTCTCGACGCCGAATGCCGCAAGGCCTTGGACGAAGCCATTGAAACGTACAAGAAATTAGGCGCGGAAATCGTGCCGGTCAGCATGCCTCACGTAAAATACGGCATCGCCGCCTACTACATCATCGCGCCGGCCGAAGCCAGCTCCAACCTGGCCCGGTACGACGGCGTCGGCTTTGGCCTGCGCGTCGAAGGCAAGGACATCGTCGATATGTATATCAAGACCCGTTCCGAAGGCTTCGGCCCGGAAGTACAGCGCCGCATCCTTCTCGGCACGTACGTCCTGAGCTCCGGCTATTACGACGCCTACTATCTGCGGGCGATGAAGGTCCGCACGCTTATCAAGCATGATTACGACGAAGCGCTGAAGCAATGCGACGTCCTCCTGACGCCGACGGCTCCGGACACGGCCTTCAAGATCGGCCAGAACAGCGGCAATCCGCTGGCCATGTACTTAGGCGACGTCTGCACCGTTACGCTGAACCTGGCAGGACTTCCGGGGCTTAGCATTCCCTGCGGCTACAAGAACGGCCTGCCTATCGGCATGCAGCTCATCGGCAAGGCTCTCGATGAAGAAACGCTGCTTCGTGCAGCCTACACCTTTGAACAGAATAGAACGGACTTGCGCAAGCCGTTGCCTATGGGGGAGGTTGAATTATAATGAAATACGAATCCGTTATCGGCTTGGAAGTCCACGTCGAACTGAAAACGAAGACAAAGATTTTCTGCGGCTGCAGCACTGAATTCGGCGCCGAACCGAATACCCACGTCTGCCCGGTCTGCCTGGGTCTGCCCGGCGTGCTGCCCGTCCTCAATAAAGAAGTGCTCCACTTTGCCGTCAAGGCAGGGCTGGCGCTGCACTGCGACATTTTGCCGTACAGCAAATTTGACCGCAAAAACTACTATTATCCTGATTTGCCGAAAAACTTCCAGACGTCCCAGTTTGACCTGCCCATCTGCAAGGGCGGCTACGTGGATATCGAAGTCAACGGCGAACAGCGCCGCATCCACTTGACCCGCATCCACATGGAAGAAGACGCCGGCAAGCTCGTGCACAGCGGCGGCAGCATCGACACGGCCGATTCGTCCTGCGTCGACTACAACCGCACGGGCGTACCGCTCCTGGAAATCGTCGGCGAACCGGAGCTGCGCAGCGGCGAAGAAGCGCGGGCCTATTTGGAAAAGCTGCGTTCCATTCTCCAGTACTTAGGCGTATCGGACTGCCGCCTCGAAGAAGGCAGCATGCGCTGCGACGCCAACATCTCCGTCCGTCCTGTCGGCAGCGACAAGCTCGGCACGAAGACGGAATTGAAGAATATCAACTCCTTCAGCGGCGTGCAGAAGGGCATTGAATACGAAGCCGTCCGCCAGGCTCAGATCCTCGAAGAAGGCGGCACGATTCAGCAGTGCACCCGCGGCTGGGACGACGCCAAAGGTGTTACGTTCCTCCAGCGCGTCAAGGAAGGCGACAGCGATTACCGCTATTTCCCCGAACCGGATTTGATTCCTATCGAAGTATCGCCGGAATACATTGAGGAAGTCCGCAAGGAACTGCCGGAAATGCCCGACGCCCGCAAGAAGCGCTTTATGGACGAATTGGGCCTGCCCGAATACGACGCCAACCTGCTGACCTTGGAAAAGCAGACGGCAGACTATTTCGAAGACGTCGTCAAATGCGGCGTCGATGCCAAGACGGCGTCGAACTGGATGCTCGGCGAATTTGCCAAGCTCCTCAATGAAAACGGCGTAGGCGCTGTCGATGCGCCCGTACAGCCGGCGGCGCTGGCCGAACTGCTCCAGCTCATCGCCAAGAACACCATTTCCGGCAAAATCGCCAAGAAGGTACTGCCTGAAATGTGGAAATCCGGCAAGTCGGCCAATGACGTCGTAAAAGAACAGGGCCTCGTACAGATTACCGATACGGGCGCACTGGAAGAACTGGTCAAGAAGATCATCGAAGCCAATCCGCAGTCCGTTGCCGACTACAAGGCCGGCAAGAAGAAGGCTATCGGCTTCCTCGTCGGCCAGATCATGAAGGAAACGAAGGGCCGGGCCAACCCCGGCGTCGTCAACGAGCTCTTGACGAAAAATTTGCAATAATGTAAATACCGAGTACGAATAGAAAAACCGCTTATGCCGCAATTCAACATAAGCGGTTTTTCCTGTAGGCAGGAGATTATGATGAATATTACAGAAATTAAAGGGAACAGAGATGCCTATATTGAGCCCTTGACGGATCTGTGGGAACGGTCGGTCAAGGCGACGCATGATTTTTTATCGGCCGACGAAATCGAGGCCATTAAGAAGTACGTGCCGCAGGCTCTGGGCGGCGTGCCCGTATTAGTCGCGGCTTGCAGCGAGCAGCAGGTCATGACGGCCTTCCTGGGATTGGACGGCGGCCGTATCGAAATGCTCTTCGTCTCGCCGGAAGAACGAGGGAAGGGAATCGGAAAAGCCTTGATCCAGCAGGCCGTGGAACGATACGGCGCCTGTGAAGTAACGGTAAACGAGCAAAATCCCCAGGCCGTCGGCTTTTACGAGCACATGGGCTTTACGGTGTATAAGCGGTCAGATTTGGACGAACAGGGCAATCCCTATCCGCTGCTGTACATGAAGCTGCCGAGATAGCGTATCTGTAACGTATAAAACCTCTGCCGTCATGCGGAACGAACGCATAAGACGGCAGAGGTTTTATTTTGCAGCGTATGTAAAATTATAATAAGATGTATTTTCCAATAAAGATGACCGCCAGAATGTACATGAGCAGGCTGATTTTTTCCCGTTTGCCCGTCAGGACGTTGAGGATGACGTAGGAAATGACGCCGAAGGAAATGCCTTCGGAAATGCTGTAGCAAAAGGGCATGGCAATGATGGTAATGTAGGCCGGAATGGCTTCGCTGAAATCGTCGAAGTCGATGCCGACGACGGAGGTCAGCATGAGGAAGCCGACGATGACCAGGGCCGGCGCGGTGGCGAAGGCCGGGATGGCCATGAAGATGGGCGACAGGAACAGGGACAAGGCGAAGAAGACGGCGACGAATACGGCTGTCAGGCCCGTGCGGCCTCCTTCACTGACGCCGGTAGCGCTTTCGACAAAGGTCGTCGTCGTGCTGGTGCCGAGGACGGCGCCGAAGGTCGTGGCGACGGCGTCGGCCATGAGGGCTCCCTTGATGCGGGGCAGCTTGCCGTCGGCGTCGAGCATGTTGGCCTTGGAGGAAACGCCGATGAGCGTGCCCAAGGTGTCAAAGATATCGACGAATAAAAAGGCGAACATGACGATGAGGAAATCGACGGACCAGAGGCGGCTGAAATCGAGATGGCCGAAGATCGGGGCGATGCTGGCCGGAGCGAAGGCCGCCGCACCGGCAGATACGTCGGGGATGACGCTGTACATGTGCAGCTCCGGATTGGGGACGTACAGGCCGGTCAGTTCGCAGAGGACTGCCAGTATCCACGTAAACAAAATGCCCCAGAGGACGTTGCCGCGGACGCGGCGGATCATGAGGAAGGCCGTAAACAAGATGCCCAGCATGGCCAGCAGTACCGTAATGCCTACGGTGTGGAAGGTGCCGTCGGCGACGGCCTGCTTAAAGGAAAAGAGGGAAATCTTCGTAGCCGGGTTGGCGACGATGATTTGGGCGTTGAACAGGCCGATGAGGGCGATAAACAAGCCGATGCCGGCGGACACTGCCTTTTTCAGGGTCATCGGTATGGCGTTGAAGATGGCTTCGCGGACGTTTGTCAAGGATAGGACGATAAAAATGACGCCTTCTACAAAGACGGCGGCCAAGGCCATTTCCCACGTATAGCCCATCTGCAGGACTACGGTATAGGCAAAAAAGGCGTTCAGGCCCATGCCGGGAGCCAGGGCGAAGGGATAGTTGGCAAAGAAGGCCATGCACAGCGTGCCGATGAGGGACGCCAAGGCCGTCGCCGTTAGGACGGCGCCCTTATCCATGCCGGCGGCGCTCAGAATCGTCGGGTTGACGGCCAGAATATAGGCCATGGTCATGAAGGTCGTAATGCCGGCGATGAGCTCGGTTCTTACAGTCGTGCCGTTTTGCGTCAAATGAAACATACGGTCGAGGAAGTTCATAATGCACCCCTTTTGTGAATTTATAAAAATAAAATAAAAACATAGGTATGATTATATCCTTTTCAGGTCGAAATAGCAATGAAAAGGGTAAAAATATTTTTTATAGTCATATAAATTTGTCGTATAGAAGATGTTTTTCGGCAAGATGCTTTGGCTTCCCCGCAGCGGGTATGGTACAATATGAGTACCTATAATTGGCAAACAAAGGAGAGTTACTTACGGCTTCTGCATATAAAGACTTGTTGAAACGAAGAATTGAAGCGGCCCAGGGGATCATTCCCTGCGACTTGGTTCTTAAACACTGCCGTATTGTCGACGTGTATACCCAGTCTATACGGGAAGGGGACATTGCTGTCATAGACGGCGTCCTCGCCGGTATCGGCGGTTCGTACGAAGGGCGGCGCGTCGTCGATGCCGGAGGGCGGTATGCCGCGCCGGGCCTCATCGACAGCCATATCCACATCGAGTCGTCCTACGTCAGTCCGGAAGAATTCGGCCGCCTCGTCGTTCCCCTGGGGACGACGACGATTATTGCCGACCCTCATGAAATCGCCAATGTCTGCGGACTGGCCGGATTGAAGTATATGGCCGAAGCGGCGGAGCAGACTGTTCTGGATATTCAGTTCATGGCTCCATCCTGCGTGCCGGCGACATCCTTCGACCACAGCGGCGCCGTCATCGGCGCGGAAGAGCTGGCCCGGGCTCTGCAGGACAGTTACATATTGGGCGTAGGGGAATTTATGAACTATCCCGGCGTCGCGGCAGCCCAGGACGACGTGCTGGATAAGTTAGCGGCGGCCCATGAAGCAGGCAAGATCGTCGACGGTCACAGTCCGGGCCTCCATGGCGGCGGGCTGCAGGCTTACGCCGCTGCCGGAATTCGGACGGACCATGAATGCTCCACTGCCGAGGAAGCGCTGGAGCGAATTTCCCTCGGCATGTACGTCCTCCTGCGAAACGGTTCGGCCTGCCGCGATTTGCCGAATCTCATCGGCGCCGTCACGCCGCAGAACCTGCGCCGGTTCCTGCTGTGTTCCGACGATCTGCATTTGAAAACGATATTTTCCAAGGGCCATTTGAACGAGCACCTGCGGCTGTGCGTGCGGCACGGCATTTCGCCGGAAGGAGCCGTCACGATGGCGACGCTCAACGCTGCCGAATGCTACGGCTTGTCGGACCGCGGCGCTCTGGCGCCGGGAAAACGGGCCAACGGGCCGACGTCGTCTTGTTTGATGATTTGCAGGAGTTTTCCGTTTGGAAGACCTTTATTGCCGGCGAGGAAGTTGCGTCCGAAGGGGCGTATATTCCGCCTTTTACGCAGGCTGACACCGGTGCTGTCCGTCACACTGTGCATCTGGCCGGTTTTTCTGCCGACAAGCTGCGCATGGCCCTGCGCTCGCCGTCGGTCCATACGATAGATATTATCCCCGGCAGCGTCGTGACTCGCAAAGGGACGGCGACAGTAGCCGTCGATGAAAGGGGCGATTTCGTATATGATGCCGCCGCTGATATCGTCAAGGTCGCCGTCGTCGAACGCCATCACGGCACGGGCAATGTCGGCCTCGGCCTGCTGCGGGGCTACGGGCTGACGAAGGGGGCCGTGGCCGTATCCATTGCCCACGATTCTCACAACATCATCGTCGCCGGCGCGAACAACGGCGACATGGCGGCGGCCGTCGAAGCCGTCGCGGCCCAGGAAGGAGGCATTGCCGTCGTGCTGGACGGAGCCGTCATCGCCTCTATGCCCCTGCCTATTGCCGGCCTCATGAGCAATCGGGACGGCCATTGGGTAGAAGAGCAGGCCGAAGAAATCTACGCAGCCGGCCACGAAGCGCTGGGCATCCACGAGGATGTGGACGTCGTCATGACCTTGTGCTTTATGTCCCTGCCGGTTATCCCGCAGATTAAGCTTTTAGATACGGGCTTGTTCGATGTAGACGCCTTTGATTTTATGAATATTGAAGCTGACTAAAGGGCAGCGGGAAGGCAGGGAATATGATTATCAGCGTCAGCCGGCGGACTGATATACCGGCCTATTATTCTCCTTGGTTTTGGAACCGCCTCCGGGACGGCTATGTACTGGTGCGACAGCCTGTGAATGAACGGCGCGTCAGCCGCATTGTCCTGCATCCCGACGTCGTCGACGGCTTTGTCTTCTGGACGAAGAACCCCGCGCCTATGCTGGCGAGGCTGGGCGAGTTGGAAGAGTACGCCTATTATTTCCAGTACACCCTGACGGCATACGGCAGCGATGTGGAACCGGGGATTCCGTCGAAGCGGGAGTGCCTTATTCCGGCTTTTCAAGAGCTGTCGCGCCGCATCGGGCCGGAGCGGGTCATTTGGCGGTACGACCCTGTATTTCTCAGTTCTAAATATACGGAAGCGTATCATGTACGGTATTTTGCCGAGCTGGCAGCGCAGCTGGCGCCGTATACGAGGCGGTGCGTCATTAGCTTTCTTGATTACTATCCCCAGATCAGCCGTCCTATGGCCGCCCTGGGTCTAAAGCCCTTTCCGGCTGCGCAGAAACGGCGGCTGGCCTGTGCCTTGGCGGCGATTTGCCGGGCACACGGCCTGCAGATGGAAACGTGTGCCGAAGAACTGGACCTGGCTGAATACGGAATTTCTCATGGTCGCTGCATCGACAAGACCTTGTTTGAACAGCTTTTGAAACAGCCCTTGCTGGTCAAGCGAGATGCGAACCAGCGGCCGGCCTGCGGCTGTGCGGAAAGTATCGACATCGGTGCCTACCGTACATGCCGAGGCGGCTGCCGGTACTGCTATGCCGGCGGCGCAAATCGAGAAGTCAGCAGAATCCATGACCCGGCGTCGCCTTTGTTGGGCGGGTATGTGCGGCCTGAGGACGAGGTGCATGACCGGCATATAACGTCATGCCGGTCGCCTCAGATGGTACTGGAATTTTGATTGCTTTGTAATGCTGTGGGATATAACAAAAAAATGGATTCAGCGCGAGGAGCTGAATCCATTTTTTTGTTGCTTATTTATCGAATTTTTTGCCTGTCAGCATTTCATAGGCTTCTTCGTATTTTTCAATCGTCTTGTCGATGACGTCCTGCGGCAGGAGGAAATCGCTGTCCGGGTTGGCTTTGAGCCAGTCGCGGACGAACTGCTTGTCATAGGACGGCTGGGACTGGCCGGGCTTGTAGCCTTCGAGGGGCCAGAAGCGGGAGCTGTCCGGCGTGAGCATTTCGTCGCCTAATACGATGTTGCCTTCTTCGTCGAGGCCGAATTCAAACTTCGTATCGGCAATGATGATGCCGCGGGACAAGGCGTAATCGGCGCATTTCTTGTACAGGGCGAGGGTGTAGTCGCGGATTTTTTCGGCGTATTCCATGCCCTTGCCGGGGAAGGTCTTGTCGAGGACGGCTGCGCCCTGTTCGAGGGAGACGTTTTCGTCGTGGTCGCCTAATTCGGCTTTCGTGCTCGGCGTGAAGATCGGTTCGGGAAGCTTCTGCGATTCCTGCAGGCCTTCGGGAAGCTGAATGCCGCAGATCGTGCCGTTTTCCTTATAGCTTTCCCAGCCGCTGCCGGTGATGTAGCCGCGGACGATGCATTCCATGGGGATCATGGTCAGCTTTTTGCATTTCATGCTGTTGCCGAGGAACTGTTCCTGCTGGAAGAATTCGGGCATGTCGGCGTTGTCGACGGAGATCATGTGGTTCGGAATAATATCTTTCGTCAAATCAAACCAGAATTTGGACATCTGCGTGAGGATCGCGCCTTTTTTCGTAATCTGGTTTTTCAGGATGTGGTCGAATGCGGAAATGCGATCGGTCGCAACCATGATGATGCTGTCGCCGGCATCGTATACTTCGCGGACTTTACCTGATTTGAACGGTTTGTATTCTTTCATGTTCTGGCCTCCAATATATTTAAAACTATATCCATGATGAATGTACTTATCATATCACAAAATGTAAGACGATGGAATAGGATTGCTCGTTTTTGACCGAAATAACCAGCCGGCGGCGGAGAATGACGGAGAAATATTAAAATATGAGATCCTTTATGAGACGAAGATTAGAAGGAGCTTAAACCTGATGACGGCGGCAGGAACGGCCGATGCAGACCGAGAAGTGAAGAAGAAATACCTGAATGAGGAGGTCTGTATGTATATGAAGAAAGTGCTCATAGGAGTCTGCCTGCTGGCGGCTTTATTCATTTTGCAGGGGGCGCTGCCGGATTGGCTGGAAGAACCAGCAGCTATGCCGGCTGTAGAAGCGCCTCAGCCCCAGTCGGCCTACGTCTACGTCAGCGGCGCTGTGCGCAAGCCTGGGCTATACGCCTTTGACGAAACGGTGCGCGTCGGCGAAGCCGTCCATGCCGCCGGAGGCGTCTTGCCTTATGCTGATGGGGCGGCTGTCAACTTTGCCGATGAAGCGGCTGACGGCATGCATATTCATATCCCGTACGACTTGAACGGCGCGCCGTCTGTCGGAGAGGCAGACGACGGCCGTATCAATATCAACGAAGCCGACGAGGAAAAGCTGGGCGAGCTGCCGGGCATCGGGCCGGCTATGGTCCGGAAGATTATTGCTTATCGGGACGAGCACGGCTTGTTTTCCAGCATAGAGGAACTGCAGAAGGTCAAGGGCATCGGACCGGCGAAATATAAAGAGCTGCAGGATAAGGTGACGATATGATGTACCGGGGGCTGGGGGCTGTGTCGGCCTTCTGCATCGGCATCGCAGCGGCAGATTATTTGGGGGTATCCTTGACGGAATGGGCTGCCGCCTGTCTTGCCGCCGTCCTCTTAGCCGCGGCGGCGAGAAAAACGCGCTGGGCCTGGCCTCTGATTTTGCTGTTCTGCCTGCTAGCCGGCGGCGCGCGGCTGCAGCTGGCAGCGGAGCAGTACGACGGGCTGCCTCATTATGTCGGCGGAGCCGACATCTATATGGAAGGGACGCTCCGGGAAAAAGGCAGTACCTACGAAACCGACGGCAAGGCGATGGCTCGCTATGTCGTCGATATGGAGCGTTTCGCCTATGCCGGCGAAGGCACGTTCCGGGAAGGAGAGGGCGCAGTGTATGTGTCGGCGCCGGCTGATCCGTCCTTTCAGCCTTCGGCCCGCGTCGCCTTCCGCGGCGTCCTGCGGCCCATTCGGTATTACGGAAACCGCGGAGCCTACGATGCACAGCACCGCGACAAGGAAAAAGGCATTTTCTTAAAAGGCTACGGCGCCGACGGCGGCCTGACCTTGCTTCAGCCAGCTCAGGGATGGCGTCATACCTTGGCGAATCTGCGCGAAACTATGACGGACCGCTTCCGCATCGTATTAGGGACGGACGGGGCTCATATCCTGAGCAGCCTGCTCTTCGGCGGCCATTACGACGAGCTGCCGCCGGAGCTGATTGAGAGCTTCAGCACGACGGGATTGATTCATATCCTGTCGGTGTCGGGGTCGCACATCGCCTTGCTCCTGTCGGTCGTGCAGATTTTAGGCCGGGCGGCCGGGCTGCGGGGAAAATGGCAGCTCCTTCTGTCGGCTGGCTTCGTCCTTTTATACGGAGCGATGGCCGAATTCGTCGCCCCCGTCGTCCGGGCGTCCATCATGGGGCTGATTTGTTCCTTCAGCCTGTGGGCCCGGCGGGACTACGCGAGCGTGCAGGCTTTGGCGGCGGCAGTGCTGCTCATGCTGCTGTACAGCCCGTATTTGTTCTATGATTTGAGCTTCCGCCTGTCCTGCGGCGCGTCGGCGGGCATCGTCCTCCTCAGCGGCAAGGTGCGGCCGTGGTTTTCCGCCTTGCCGGCGCTGCTGCGCGACGGCCTGTCCGTATGCCTGTGCGCCCAAGTCTTGCTGCTGCCCCTGCTGTTCGCCAATTTCCATGCCTTTCCCGTTTATTCCTTTGCAGCCAATCTCCTCGTCGCTCCTGTATTGGATCTGGTCATCGTCCTGGGGCTGACTGCCGCCGTTCTCGGCTTTCTCTGCGAGCCCGTCGCCCATATGGTCCTGCACGGCGTGTCGCCCCTTCTGGCCCTGGCCGTGAAGGGAAATTATTTTCTGGCCGCCTTGCCGCACAGCCGTTTCTGGGCCGGAGCCATGTCTCTGCCGGTTGTCGCCGCCTGGTATACGGCCCTTGCCGCCGTTTTCGTCTGGCCTAGGCAGCGGCGTATCTTGCTAATTTTGGCAGCCGTCGCCGGTCTCGGTTCCTGGGGCTGGGCGCAGCTGCACCGGCCTGAGGCGGTCGTCTACGTTTTCGATTTGGGACAAGATAAGGCGACGTGCGTCGTCTATGATGATGATTCTGCCTATTTATGCTATAATAAAAGTTCCTGGGCGAACCCTGAGCAGGCGGCCTATACGCTGACGCCGGCATTGCGGTACGAAGGCGTATTCCGTCTGACTGGCTGTACCGTCGTAGGCCACGAGCCGGAGAAAACGGCGGCCCAGATAGAGGCCAATTTTACCTTGGACAGGCCGTGCCGCTTGGCTGACGATGCCAGACCCATCGCTGTTGCAGAAGGGGCGATTCCCTATTACCTGTACGACGGCCTGCCGCAGAAACGGCTTCCCGACGGAGCTTGTATCGAGCTGCGCCAGCTGCCGCCGTACGATGAGAAGACCTTTTCCAGCCGGGTTGCGGCGCTGATTTTCTATCGCGGCGGCGGTCATGACGACAAGTACGACGAATGGACGGAAGGGGCGGCCTTATACGATATCCCTTGGTTTTCGCCGGCTCGCGACGGCCAGATTACGGGAATCTATCGAAAGGGCGAATGGACTTTTACGACCCAAGGCGGAGAGTAGACGATGAAACCAATAGCAGTGATATATGGAACAGAAGAATATTTGATGGAGCAGGCCCGGCGGCGTTTCGTTGCCGACTGCCAACAGCGGGCCGGCGGCGACGCGGCAGTGCGGCAGTTCAAAAAGGACGCTCCTGCGGCGGCCGTCGTCGAGGCCTTTGAAGGGACGAGCCTGTTCGGCGGCGGCAGCGTCGTCGTATGGACCGAGTGCCCCTTCCTGCCGATAAAGCGCGGCGGCCGGTCGCGCAGCAAGCTGACCAAGGAAGAGACGTGGTTTTTGGAAAAGCTGCGGACCCTGTCCGATGAAAACGGCGTCCTGTTTTATACCAAGGGAAACATAGACACGGGCTGCGCCTTTTTCAAGGAGCTGCGCCCTATGGCCGACGTCGTCGCAGGCGAGGCCGTGACGGAGAAAAACGTCATGCCCTACGTCTGCGATTTCCTGGAAGCACGGGGAAAGAAGCTGACCTTGCGGGCCGAGCAGTACCTGCGCGGATTATTTCAGACCTGGGGCGAGATTTCCCTCATGTACGTCTTTTCCGAGCTGGAAAAGCTGTGCATTTCCCTGGACGACAGCCGGCGCAGCGTCGATGAAGCCGACGTAGCGGACTTGTTCGCCGGGACGATGGAGAAAAACTTGTTCACCTTTATGGACTATTTCCTGCGCCGCGACGGCCGGCACGTCGTGCCTTTTTTGGAAGGGCTGTTTTCGCGGCAGGATTTGTTCCTGAAGAATGTGGGCTATATGATGTCCCGCCTGCGCCTGCTCCTGGCATATAAGGAATTGAAAGAAGCAGGCATGGGCCAGCGCCAGTGCGAATCCATCATGACGCAGATCAATAAGGGCAGAAGTGTAAAATATGTGTTATATCACTTGCAAAAAGCCGCGCCCTATTGGACAATAAGAGAGTTACAGGAATTGATTACCAATATATTTACATTACAGCGCAATATTCGCAGAGGCACGGCGGCGATAGACGACATCGGGCCGCTGATCTGCCTGTATTGCCGAACTAAAGGCAGGGTTTAACGTTGGATGATGAAGAAAAGAAGGCGCGCAAAGAGCGCATGAAGGACTATCGCCGCCGCTATCGGGAAAAGCACGGCATCGTCGAGAAACGGCGGCCGTGGAAGAAGGCAATCGGCGCCGTCGCCGCTCTTTGCATCCTGGCCTTCGCCGGATTTTTGGCCGCCCAGAGCGCGGCAGCGGACCGGGTGACCCTCGACGGCCAGCCCGTGCGGGACTGGACGGAGGAACAGGCGCGCCAGTATGTAGACGATAAAGAAGGAGAGCTCAAGGGCCGGACGATTCGCCTGACCGGCGAAGACATAGACGAGACGATCGACTTCGACGACTTGGAGCTGCAATTTGACAAGGAAAAAATCTTTGACGACGTGTATCTCGTCGGCCGCCGCGGCACGCCGTGGCAGCGCCTGAACGACGTCGTCGCGACGCTGCGGTTCGGGAAAGACGTGCCCCTGTCCCTAAAGGTAAATGAAGAAAAGCTGGACGAACGGGTTCAGCAGATCCACGATGTCTATGACAAGGCTCCGGAAAACGCCTATGCCGTGCCCAACAGCGACAACAAGACCGTGTCCATTCACAAGGAAAAGGATCGCATCGTCCTGGATGATGCCGGGCTGAAACAGCAGATTCACGACCAGCTGGACCGCGGCATTACGGAGGACATGGAAGCGCCAATCCAGTCGCGGGAGGAAGCGGCTGTCAAGGAAGGGGACTTAAAGGATATCGACACAGTGTTGTCCTATTATACGACCCACTTTGACGACTCCAACAAGGATCGGAATGAAAATATCGCCATTGCCCAGAAGCGGCTCAACCATGCTCTCGTACCGGCCCAAAAGGATTTCTCCTTCAACGGCTACGTCGGCACGCGGACCCGCGACAAGGGATACAAGGACGCGCCGGTATATTTTGACAACAAGCTCGTCCCCGACGCCGGCGGCGGCGTCTGTCAGGTCAGCACGACCCTGTTCAACGCCGTCCTGCGGGCCGGATTGTTCATCGCCGGCCGGGCGCCCCATTTTGCCCCGGCGGCTTACGTGCCCGTCGGCATGGATGCGACTGTAGCCGATAATTCGCTGGATTTCGCCTTTACTAATCCCTTCCAGCATCCCGTATATATTTACACCGTAGCCGGCGCCAATACGGTGACGACGTACATCCTGGGCAACCACGCCGATACGTGCACGACGACCTTCCAGACGATTCACTTGCAGAACCTGCCCCATAAGGTCATCCGCAGGCACAGCGACGCCGTCGCCTCCGACGTCTGCGAGCAGATCGGCTACGACGGTCACGACATCGTCATCCGCCGTACCGTCAACTATACGGACGGCGACAAGTACACCGATACGATAGAATCGCACTACGCGCCGAACGATGAAATCATCGTCACCAACGGGCCGGCGTCGGAAACGGTCGTCCAGACGTCGGACCTGCAGCCTCAGGATGTGCTCATCAACGCGCCTCACGATATGTTTGCCTTTTAGCCGGCTGCCTGCCGGCAGGGCTGACCCCGATATTTCTGAAAGGATATAGGACTGATGAAAGTATGGCATATTGTCCCTAAGCAAGAGCTGCTTATACCCCTCGACGCGGACCATACGGTATGCGTTGAGGAAATCTGTGTTTCGCCGGCCGAGCACGCCTGGCAGGTCCGTACCCAGTCGGACCGGGCCGTGGCGGATATGACGCTGCTGCGGCGCAAGGTATGCAGCCGCCTGGATTTAACAGGGAAGGTAGACGTCGTGCACCAGGTCATGGCAATTCACCACGGCGGCGACCTGCCCTTAGCGGCGGCTGGCGACGACGAAGGACTGCGCAGCGTAGCCAATGTCTATACGGACGATTTAGACGGCTACGATATTCCTCATGAGGATTGCTACGACAGCTTGTATGAAGAAGACGCCGAGCTGTTTGACGAAGACTATAAAAAGGCCTGCAAGGCCGCCTGCGACGGCGGAAGCTCCCGCAGCTCGTCGGCTCCGGCAGGAGGGGGAGCCAGCGCATCCGCCGACGGCGGCAACAGCCGCGTCTGGTACGGCAAGGCCTTTGGCGGCGACGTGACGCCTATTACGGAAATCCTCGGCGAAGAACGAAATAACGTCATTATTAAGGGGAAAATCGTCAAGCTTGAATTCCGCGAGCTGAAATCGAAGCGCATTCTCTTGTCATTCCAGATTGCCGACTCGACGAACGGCATCTCGGCCCGTCAGTTTTTGACCGTCGGCAATGGCGGCGGCAAGTTCCGCCAGAAAAACGCCATGTCTGCCGACGAGTACGCGACCTTTTCCCAGCGCATGAAGGTAGGGGCCTACGTCCGCATGCGCGGCGACGTCGTATACGATACATACGTCAACGACTACGTCTTCAACGCCAACGATATCATGGCCGACGACGAAGGCGTTACGGTCGAACGGGAAGACAACAACCCGACGCCGCGCGTCGAGCTCCACCTCCATACGGTCATGAGCGACATGGACGCCTTGATTACGGTCAAGCAGCTCATTAAGACCATCAAAAAATGGGGCCATCCGGCCATCGCCGTCACAGACCACGGCGTCGTCCAGTCCTTCCCACTCCTGCAGGAGCTGTCGACGGACAAGACGAACAACATCAAGGTCATTTACGGCATGGAGGGATACCTGTTCGACGAAAAAATCGACCAGTCCTACCACATCATCATCCTGGCGAAAAATCAGGTCGGCATCCGCAACCTGTACAAGCTGGTCAGCATTTCCCATTTGAAATACATCTACCGCGGCCGTCCCCGCATTCCCCGGGCCGTCCTGAACGAGTACCGCGAAGGGCTCATCCTCGGCTCGGCCTGCGAAGCGGGCGAGTTGGTCCGCTCTATGGTGCAGAAAAAGCTGCCCTATGAAGAACTGAAGAAGATTGCCGATTATTACGACTATTTGGAAATCCAGCCGCTGACGAACAACAGCTTCCTCGTCCGCGAGGGCTACGTGCCCGACGACGAAGGCCTGCGGGATATTAACCGCACGATCCTGCGCATCGGCGACGAACTGGGCAAGATGACTGTCGCGACGTGCGACGCCCACTTTCTCAACCCGGAAGACAAGATATACCGGGAAATCCTCATGACCGGCAAGGGCTTTAAGGACGCCCAATTCCAGCCCGACTTGTACCTGCGCACGACTGACGAAATGCTGGAAGAATTCGCTTACCTCGGCGAAGAACGGGCTCGCGAAGTCGTCATTACCAATCCCAACAAGGTCAATGAAATGATTGAAGACGTGCGCCCCGTGCCGAAGGAAACGCTGTACTTCCCGCAGATTGCCGGCTCGTCGGAAGCCTTGAAAAACATGTGCTATGAAAAAGCCCATAAGATTTACGGCGATCCCTTGCCGCAAATCGTCGAGGATCGGCTCATCGAGGAATTTACGTCCATCCTGGGCCACGGCTTCGGCGTGCTCTATTACATCGCCCACAAGCTCGTTAAGCATTCCAATGACGACGGCTACCTCGTAGGCTCCCGTGGGTCCGTCGGCTCGTCCTTCGTGGCGACCATGTCCGACATTACGGAGGTCAATCCCCTGCCGCCTCATTACGTCTGCCCGAACTGCCAGTGGAGCGAGTTCTTTACGAAGGGTGAAGTCGGCGGCGGCTTCGACCTGCCTGATAAGAAATGCCCCCACTGCGGCGCAGAGCTGCATAAGGACGGCCACAACATCCCCTTCGCGATTTTCCTGGGCTTCGACGGCGACAAGGTTCCCGATATCGATTTGAACTTCTCCGGCGAATACCACCCGAAGGCCCATAAATACACGGAAGAACTGTTCGGCAAGGACAACGTATTCCGCGCCGGCACTATCGGCGCCGTCAAGGACAAGACGGCCTACGGCTACGTCATGAAATGGGCCGCCGCCCGGGGCATGCAGGTCAACGACGCCTACGTCAACAGCCTGGTCAGCGGCTGCACCGGCGTCAAGAGTACGACGGGCCAGCATCCCGGCGGGGTCATGGTTATTCCCCGCGACATGGACGTCCATCACTTTACGCCTGTCCAGTACCCGGCCAACAAGAAGGACAGCGGCATCATTACGACCCACTTCGATTATCACTCCATCGAAGGCCGCCTGGTCAAGCTGGATATACTCGGCCATGATGATCCGACAGTTATCCGCATGCTCGAAGACATGACCGGCGTCGACGCTAAGACCATTCCCTTCGACGACCCGGCGACGATGAGCCTGTTTAGCACACCCAAAGCCTTAGGCGTGACGGAAGAAGAACTGGGCTCCAAAGTCGGCAGCCTGGGCATTCCCGAATTCGGCACGTCCTTCGTCCGCAAGATGCTCGTCGACACCAAGCCCAAGACCTTCTCGGAATTGGTGCGCATATCCGGCTTTTCACACGGTACGGATGTATGGCTGAACAACGCCCAGGACCTCATCACGTCGGGCACGGTGCAGCTGAAGGAAGCCATTTCCACCCGCGACGACATCATGAACTATCTCATTCAGCACGGCATCAAGCCCAAGACGAGCTTTAAGGTCATGGAAAACGTCCGTAAGGGCAAGGGCATCGACAAGCTCAACAAGCTGGGCCAGAAGACGTCCAATTACGAAGAAGAACTCAAGGAAGGCCACATTCCCCAGTGGTTTATTGATTCGTGCCACAAAATCGGCTACCTCTTCCCGAGAGCCCACGCCGTAGCCTACGTTATGATGGCCTTCCGTATCGCCTGGTTTAAAATCAATTACCCCTTGGCCTATTACGCGGCCTTCTTTACGATCCGCGCCAAGGCCTTCAAACTGTCGGCTATGATACACGGCCTGGAAGGGCAGCGGCAGGCCATGAAGGATATTATGGCCAAGGGCAAGAGCGCTACGAAAATCGACATGGACTTGTATTCGTCCCTGGAGCTGGCCGTAGAAATGAGCCTGCGGGGTTATTCCTTTATGAACGTAGACATCAGCCGTTCCGACGCCACGCGCTTTACCATCTGCGAGGGCAAGATCCTGCCGCCCTTTACGGCCATCGACGGCCTGGGCGTCAGCGTAGCCGAGCAGATCGTATCGGCCCGCAGCGAAGCGCCGTTCAGCTCCAAGGCCGACCTCAAAATCCGCGGCAAGGTGCCGCAGCCGGCGCTGGAGCTCATGGCCGAAGAAGGCTGCCTGGGCGACCTTCCCGAAGACGAGCAGATTGATTTGTTCGCCATGTAAGGTTTTTCTCGACATTCTGTCTAAACTGTTTTATAATTAAGTGTGAGTTTTATACGCTAAAGGATAAAAGCAGAGAAGGAGATGACCTGCCCATGAGCGCCAATGAAAAGTTGAAGGATTATCTTCACGACCAGCTGTTTTCGGCAATATTGCAGCTGCAAAATTTAGACGAATGCTACGAATTCTTTGAAGATATATGCACGGTGCAGGAAATGAAGGCTATTGCGGCCCGCCTCGAAGTCGCCCGCATGCTCAAGGCCGGCGATATTTACGAGGACATCGTCAAGAAGACCGGCGCCAGCACGGCGACGATCAGCCGCATCAAGCGCTGCCTCATGTACGGCAGCGGCGGCTATGAAAAAATCCTGACCCGCATGGCCGAGCACGATCCGGAATTTTTAAAGACGACGTCCAACCGAAAGCACGGCCACGGGCAGGACGCATAATACGATACAGCAGAAAGGCTCCCGTTTGGGCGGGAGCTTTTTATGTGGAAAGGATGAATGACGAATGAAAGCGAAGATCAACGTCACGGTCTTTCAAAACGGCGACGTCGATATATTGCAGGCCTCGGTGTACGAGGAGCTGTGGAAGGACTACAAGGCCTTTAAAGGACGAGCCCGGCGGCATCACGAAAAAGACTCGGCGAAAGGGGAGTTCTTTGCCAGACGGTATGAACGGGCTGCCTTGCTGACGCTCTTTGCTTTTTTGGAAGGCGTCGTCGATCGATGGCTCAAGGAAGCGGCCGCAGCGGCGGGCGCCGAACCGATCGGACTGACGGCGCTGAGCGACAAATGCCGGTACCTGACGCAGCTGGCCTGCCTGCCGCCCTTTCGCGGCGTTGCTTACGACGCAGCCCGCCTCCTGACCTTTACGGGACGATATGAGCAGGCCGATCTGGCCCTGCTGGAGCACGTCGACGGCAGCCTCCTGCAGGCCATAGAAGACGAAGCAGACGAGTACATGACCTTCATAGAGCGGGCGACAGGCTTCACGCGCTTCCCCCACTTGAACGCTGGCACGGCTGCCATTATGGAAACCATCGGTTCGTGGAGGCAGTAGGGGCGGAGCAAGGATCCTAGAGAAAAGGATAAAAATTTTCTGAACGGCAAAAGCAACAAACAAATCGGCATAGATAAAGCAGGTTGAAGATGAATTTTCAGCCTGCTTTTTTTGTACGCCTTTGATGGTAATTATCTTTTGTTCGCCCTAGTCAAGAAATGATGGGGATTTGTCCATTAGATGGATAAAGGAAGAAGCGATAGATGCAAGTCGTATGCATATTACTTCTACGTTGAAGAAAGCAGACTATACTGTCCCAGGAGATATATTGTGGAGTATATCTGTTGTCATGACATAAATTACCTGATTTCTCGCTTTAACAAGGTAAAGAAATGTGCGGTTTATTTGGTGAAAAAACGACGCAAATATGCCCACCCGTGCAATATCACATGGGGTGGATTGAAAATAGATAAAATAATTATAATTACTGAATTTATATTCACACAAATAAAAACAAGAGATAGTGATCTCATCTTATCTAAACTGATTTTACCATTATCTATGATGAGTTTTAATCATAGATAGAATAATGTATTCATAAAAAATTAAAATATACCGTATTACATATCATATATTTAATGTATCAGGGGATATTGTAATTTACTATCATATATGATAAACTAAAACTCATAAGAGGAGGTGAACGACATGATCTCTGGCTGGAACCGTTTGACATACAGGAATACCGTATCAAACCGTATGAATATGAATATTAATACGGGGGGGGGGTACCGTAGTGATAAGACGTACTCCTCTGTTTCTCATGCCCTTATTGTAACTGACAACATCCGGGGATACGTGTGCCCTGTTATATATAATGTGTTTTTTAGGCAGCATAGGCGTATGCTGTCTTTTTTGCGTGCCTGTATAGGGACGGCGCGGTATATGACTGCTGGAGATAGCGGGGGATACCGATGAAGCGGCAGGCTGTATGCGCCGTGTGCGGCCGGGAATTTACGGCCGACCGCGTCACGCAGAAATACTGCAGTTCCTACTGCCGCCGCTACGCCCACCGGCACGGCGCGAACAATCATGTCCGTTCGTCGCGGAAAAAGGAAGCCCTGCGCACCTTCCGCTGCCTGAAATGCGGCAAGCTAGTGCGGGTGACCGAGCCGACGGACCGGCGCATCAAGTTCTGTTCGGCCCACTGCGAGCGCCTGTACTGGAAGCATTCCAAGAAGGTCAGTTCCGTCGTCATCCGGAGAGCCTTCCGATGCCGCAACTGCGGAACCTTCGTAGAGGTAACGGAGCCGAAAGACAAGCGGACGACCTTTTGCAGCCAGGCCTGCCGGGAAAAATGGTTTTCCCTCAACAGAAATAAAAACACATTACATATAAAAGACAATCCTGTTAGAAGGAGGAGTATTGTATGAATAAGATTTACAAAGTCATTTGGAGTAAAGTAAAGCATCAGTATGTCGTCACATCGGAATTCGCCCACAGCTGCACGAAGAGTACGACGAGCCGCGTAGGCAGAAGCGCTGCAGCTGTATTGGCTGCATTGGTATTGACGACAGGGGTATGCGCCGTTCCGGCTCAAGCAGCGGATCCAACGCTCGAAGAGCTGTATTATGAACAATTGAACAGCACCGTTCACAACGACGAAACCTCGTCGCCGGTGGTAAAACTGGTTGAAGCACCGACTGCGGTGCCGACTGCCGCAAAAGACGGTGAACAGGCCGTTGACAACGACACGCAGACTGGCGAAGACGGCGGCATGACAGGTGCGGCTGACCAATATACGGTGGTCAACGAAGACGGATTCTACGCCAGCAATACGAAAGGTACCCATAACACGTTGAGCAAAGACGGCCTGTGGGTTGGCGGTACGGACGATAATACGGGTTTCCATGTCGATAATGACGGCAACGTCCGCACGACGGGAAGAGTTACAGCTACATCAGAACAGGGCGATGTTATCATTTCAAACGGTCAAGTGTCCACTCATAATGAAAATGGCACAGCTTCGTTGAGCGGTGACGGCTTGGTTATTGCCAGCGATAAAGGCGCTGCATACTTAGGTGACGGTCAACTGATAGTTACCGGAGGTGTTCAAGCTGGAAATGTTCGAGTTAATACAGATGGAAACAATACAATCACTGGATTGACAAATACGACTTGGGATGGCGTGACAGATACACCGGATCGTGCGGCGACAGAAGGCCAGTTGGGCCAAGTTCAGGGCGATCTCGATGAACTGAACGAAGCTGCTGTAAAATACGATTCGGACGGCCAAGGTGGCTATACAGATAATGTCACTATCGGCGGAAACGTTACTGCCAATTCGTTCCAGAATACGGACGGCAGCTTCAGCGTAGATGCCAACGGCAATGTGGACGCCGAAACGGTGAAATCCGAAGGTATGTCTGTGGTTGACGAAGACGGCAATACGACGTTCCAAGTCTTGTCGAACGGCGACGTAACGGCGCATGCCGTGACAGCGACGACAGTAACGGGCGGCACGATTCAGAATGCTGATGGCAGCTTCAGTGTAGACGCCAACGGCAATGTAGATGCGGAAACGGTGAAATCAGAAGGGATGTCGGTCGTCGATGAAGACGGCAATACGACATTCCAAGTGTTGGCGAACGGCGATGTAACGGCGCATGATGTAATTGCTAATTCCTACAGCAATGTCAACGGCACGTTTGTTGCTGACGAGAATGGCAAAGTTACAGCGGAAAAAGGCGATATTGGCGATGTATGGTTGTCGGAAGGCAATATTTCCAACGTGAAGAAGATCACGGCGGAAAGCGGCAATATTGGCGACGTCAAATTGGCAGATGGCAAAGTCACGGCTGAAAAAGGCGATATCGGCCACGTATGGTTGTCGGAAGGCAACATTTCCAACGTGAAGAAGATTACGGCGAAAAGCGGCAATATTGGCGACGTCAAATTGGCTGATGGCAAAGTCACGGCTGAAAAAGGCGATATCGGCGATGTATGGCTGTCGGAAGGTACCATTTCTCACGTGCAGAATATCACGGCCGAAAGCGGAACGATTGGCAATGTCGAATTAGATGATGGCAAAGTCACGGCAGACAAAGGAGACATCGGCGACGTATGGTTGTCGGAAGGCAATATTTCCAACGTAAAGAATATCAAAGCGGAAAGCGGCAATATTGGCGACGTCAAATTAGCTGACGGCAAAGTAACGGCCCAAAAGGCTGATATTGGCGGAGTATTTATTAAGAACGAAAGCATTCAGGCTGGAAATATCAAGATCAACGAAAACGGCTCAAATGAAATTACAGGTCTTTCTAATACGAGATGGAACGATGGAACACCTGTAGACGAAGATCGTGCCGCAACAGAAGGTCAGTTGTCGACTGTTCAAGGTTATGTAGATGATCTGGAAAAGAAGACACAGCACATTACCCATACGGCGACTGACAACGGCCACTATACTACTATAGAAGACCATACGAACTTTAACAGCGACGGCAGTATTGACGCTGTAGACGGCCAGTTCAGAGTAACAAGCGACGGCGGACTTATGCTTAAGGACGAAGCTGGCAATGAAACCTTCAGAATTTACAATAGTACTGGCGGTATGGAAGCTGCAAAGGGGCAATTCAAAGTCAACGGTAAAACAGGGGAAGTTTCTGTCGGCAAGAAAGGTGAAAACGAGTATGCTTTCACCGTAAATAAAGATGGTGATATCTCCACGTCTGGCACCTTATCTGTCAGCAACGGCAAATTTGCTGTTGATACAGATGGCAATACGGAAGTCGACGGCACGATGGTAATCCAAGGCCAGACGATTATCAATGCCAATGCCGATATCAAAGGAAGCCTTGAAGCCGCAGGCAATAAGTTCAAAGTCGACGGAAACACAGGCGAAGTGACTGCGCCTAAGGGCAATATCGGCGGCGTCATTTTAGAAACGACGGACGATGGCAAGAGCAAGGTCAAAGCAGATAAAGCCGACATCGGCGGTGTTATTATTAAAGATAAAGGCATTGAAGCTGGTACTGTACAGATTAACAAAGGCAGTGCAACGGATAACCGCGTCTTAGATGTCAATGGCAATTTTGCTGTTTATAATGACGGAGCCTTTAAAGCCGCTGGTGAAAACTTTGTCGTTAAAGCCACTGGCGATGTAACGGCTAATTCGTATCGTAACGCTAATGGCACGTTTACAGCTGATGAAACTGGCCTTGTAACAGCAACGAAAGCGCAAATAGACAATGTAACGATTGGCGGTGAAGACCCATCTGCTGCTATTAAGGTCAGCGATGATAACTTTATCGTTTATAATGATGGAGCATTCCAAGCGGCAGGACGTAAATTCTTAGTTAATAATCAAGGTGAAATGACTGCTGCAGCGGCAACGGTGGATAATGTTGTCATTGATAATAACCAAGTGACAGGTCTTTCTAATACAACATGGAATCCTGAAGATCCTGATTCTATAGTAGAAGACAGGGCAGCAACGGAAGGACAACTCCTTGATGTTCAAGGCAATCTCGATACGCTGGCAAAAGGCGCAGTGATGTATGACGTAGACGAAGACGGAAACGTTACGGATAACGTAACCATTGACGGCAAGATGAG
>NZ_NQXW01000001.1:52554-353574 GCF_002287425.1 Megasphaera sp. ASD88
GGCAACAATAACTTCCATGTAAACGAAACCGGGAGTGTAACTGCACCAAGCGTAACCGGCCTTGAAAATACAGAATGGTCTGGCAATGCAGAAGATATTGTAGCAGACCGTGCAGCAACGGAAGGACAGCTGCAAGCCGTAGATACCAAAGTCAAGGCCAATGCCGATGCTATTAATAAGCTACAGACTGCAGGACAGGCTTTAAAAGAAACCAGTGCGCAAGTCGCTAACTTCGCGGCACAGACGCAGGGTATCAACTGGGATAATTTGAATGCCTTGTCACAAATTGCTCCTATGAGTTTGGATGTACCGATGATGACAAACAGTGTATTGTCGGCATCGCAGGAATCTCCAAAAGGGATGCGTGATCCGGATCCGAGTGAATGGGGCAACAATGTAACGACTGAAGATATGACGACTATTAATAATAATCTGACCGTTACGGGCGATACCCATCTGAAAGGCGATTTGAAAGTCGACGGTGAAGCTACGTTTAACAATAACGTTAGCATCAAAGGCGATCTGAACATGAACAACAACAAAATCACCGGCGTGGCTGACGGAGAAATCTCCGAAACGTCGAAAGACGCCGTCAACGGCAGCCAGCTCTACGGCGTACAGCAAGATGTCGAAGCTAACGCGAAGAACATCAGCACTCTCGGCGGCGCAGTCAATAAGCTGGGCAATCGCATTGATGAAGTCGGCGCGGGTGCTGCAGCCTTGGCAGCTCTCCATCCCCTTGATTTCGACCCGGACAACAAGTGGGACTTCTCGGCTGGGTACGGCAACTACCGCGGTGAAAGTGCTGTAGCCTTCGGTGCATTCTATCGTCCCAATGAAGACACTATGTTCAGTGTCGGCGGCACTGTCGGCAATGACGACAACATGGTCAACGCCGGCGTGTCCATCAAGATCGGCTCCGGCAGCAGCGGCGTTACTACGTCCCGCGTCGCTATGGCCAAGGAAATCAAGGCTATGCGCGATGTCGTCGCTAAGCAGGATGCGCAGATTCAGAAATTGACGGCTATGGTCAACGCTCTCGTCGGCATTCAGTCCGAACCGGATACGACGACGATGTTCCCGGATGTACCGGAAAACCACTGGGCTTACGAAGCTGTCGCAGCCATGGCTAGAAGCGGCTTAGTAAAGGGCTATCCCGACGGCGAATTCAAGGGCGATCGCACTATGACCCGTTATGAATTTGCCCAGATCATCCAGAACGCGATTCAGGCCGGAGCGGAAGTAGATTCCCGTCTGGTAGAAGAATTCAAGCCGGAGCTGGAATATTTCCACATCGCCACGGTCGCGAAGGATAAGGATGGCAACCCGACGATCGAACGCGTACGGGCTAACTAACTTCATACGGAAAGGCTTTGTGAATAGCTTATAGCTGACACAAGGCAAGAGAAACGAGTCGGGGGAAACCTCGGCTCGTTTTTTCTATCATTTTATTCATTTAAAGGAGGAACTTCCCATGAATCAAACCGTATGCCAATGGATAGAACGCGCTCAGAAAGGCGAGGAAGAGGCGGTCTTGCTGATATTGCAGCAGTTCCGGCCCTTGATTTGCAAGTACGCCCGGCGGCACCGCTATTGCTACGATTCGCTGGACGAGGCCGTGTCGGTGGCCCAGATGGCGATTTTGGAGTGCGTCCATGCCTTCGACGTAACTGGTGATGACGAAGCTCACAAGGCCTTCCGCCGGGCTGTAGACCGGGTGTTTAAGAAGGAGAGCCGGCGGTTTAAGGCCTATATGGAGAAGATAGAGACGGCTCTTCATATAGACGAGAGCGCCGAGGCCTTAGGCTTGATGGGCGGCGACGAGCAGGACCCGCACCGGCAGGCCGTGTTGTCTGAGATACGGGAGCTGGTACGCAAATGCCTGGATAACCTGACGGAAGAAGAACAACGATTTCTCCGCCTGCGCTGCCAGCACGACCTGACCTATCACGATGTCGCCAAACGCTGCGGCCTGTCCCTGTCGCAGGCTCATAAGCTGACGAAGGCGGCCATGGCCAAATTTCATGAGGCTATGGGCTGTCACGGCGGTGGAGAAGGCGAGGTTTATGGAGCACTGCGTCCAGACGGGCAGCTGTAGGCGGCAGGCCACACAATTTGACGATATTTTTTTGAAAAAATCATTGACGAATAGCCCCTGAAATGATATTATAATAAAGTATTTGCGTGGAGCGGTATCGAAGTGGTCATAACGGGGCTGACTCGAAATCAGTTAGGCCGAAAGGTCTCGTGGGTTCGAATCCCACCCGCTCCGCCAGACAAGAACCGCGCTGTTAAGCCATCTGCAAGGCTTGGCAGTGCGGTTCTTTTTTGCGTTTAAGAGCCTTTTACGGCTGTTTTTCTGCCTAAAAAACGGCATTGAATAGAATCATCGATGCTTGACATATAGCTTTCTACGCCGGTGCCTTCTCCATAAATATGGTAAAATTAACAAAGTAGCCGCATGAGAAAATAAGTCTTTGCATGCGGCCGTTTCTTTGATATGCGTGTAAACTATGTTGCATTATTATTAAATTTGTTATTTATCCCTATAATGAGAACCGCACTGGACGATTTTTATTATACCCTTTTCTATACGATACACGATGCGGTTAGAATCATCTATTCGACGACTCCAATAAGCAGATAAATCGCCGCTTAACAGTTCCGGCTTGCCAATTCCTTCATATCCGTTGCGGTCTATATCTCTCAGAAGTTGTAAAATGCGTTTCAGCGTTTTCTTATCTTGCTTTGTCCAATATTCAAAATCTTCCCAGGCTTCATCAGTCCATGCTTTGATCATCTGTAATTACCTCATGAATTGTACCGCCTGTAGCTTCCATCTGCGCGATAGAACGGCGAAGTCGAGCCATGTTTTTCTCAGAATAAAAGGGATCTATAGACACGTCGAAGGGGATACGTTTTTCCCTTGTCATTTTTTTGCCAGCATGGTAATAGCCGTAGTCATAGAAAGTCCCAGATCATTGCAAATGCGGTCAAATTCTTTTTTTAAGGATTCGTCCATTCGGACGCTGATTGTAGTTTGTGCCATCGTAAACACGCTCCTTTCTATTTATATTTTAATACAATATCCATACAACATCAATACAATTAGCAAAAAGTGTATTTGATGATTATTTGAAGAAGTATTGCAGAATGCAATGTTTCAAGAAAAATGGATATACTTATTGCCGCTGCAGCTGAATACAAAATCGTTGTATTTTTTACGTATATTTTTATCGATGAAACGCTTTAGGTTCATGAAGATATAAAAATTTAAGAGTATCACTCATTGTATGCCGAATATTCTAATTAAATTTCATCTTATGGTATAATATCTATATGTATATTGATTATAACAAATTCGGCGCAGGGAGGAATGCAGGATGTTTGAACTGGTGCAGGTCAACGAAAAGACTTATTATATCGAGAGTCCAGCGAAAATCGGCGTGTATGTAGCCAATGGCACGGATGTGTATTTGATCGACAGCGGCAATGACAAGGACGCAGGACGAAAGATTCGCAAGCTTCTCGACGAGAAGGGATGGACGCTGAAGGGGATTTTGAACACCCATTCCAATGCTGATCACATCGGCGGCAACGATTATTTGCAGCGTCAGCGGAAATGCAAGGTCTTTACGGGAGGGATTGAAACGGCGTTTACGAAGTATCCTATTTTAGAAACGTCCTTCTTGTACGGCGGCTATCCCTGCAAGGATTTGCGCCACAAGTTTTTGCTGGCGGCGGCCAGCGACGCCGTCGACTTTTCCGACGCCGATTTTCCTAAGGATATAGAAGTGATTCCCTTGCCGGGCCATTTCTTCGACATGGTCGGATTCCGCACGCCGGACAACACGGTCTTTCTGGCCGACTGCCTCAGCAGCGTAGAAAATCTCGACAAATACGCCGTGTCCTTCATTTACGACGTAGCGGCCTATTTAAAGACACTCGACGCCGTAGAGGCTATGGAGGGGGACATCTTTGTGCCGTCTCACGCGGCGGCCGGCTCGAAGGAGGACATGCAGAAGCTCGTACAGGCCAATCGGGATAAGATATATGAAATCAAGGCCTACCTCCTGTCGCTGTGCCAGGAGCCGATGATATTCGAGCACATCCTGCAGAAGGTATTTGACCGGTATCAGCTGGTCATGACGATAGAGCAGTACGTCCTGGTAGGCAGCACGATTCGCTCGTACTTGTCGTGGCTCCGCGATACGGGCGAGATGACCTATTCCTTTGAGGATCATTTGATGGTATGGAAAACTGTATAATGTATATATAAGAATAAGACGACAAGGCGCTTGCATAGGCAGGCGTCTTTTTTGTAAGAGAAATATGCCAGATAGGCAGGTTTGTTTGGGAAAAGTTTCACGTAAAATCTTGTTCATCATCCTGTGCACGAACACAACCGTGGAAAAGGCTTATTGTAATTGGATAGGCCGTATATACTATATAAGCGTCACATAGGTATGGTGGTTTTTATGATATAAATATATCATAAAATTAAAAATAAAATGAAAAGACTATTGCATTTTACTAACGAATGAGTATAATAAAGGTACAAACAAGGTTTACCAAGGTTTTACAGTATTCTTACATGACGAAGGGAAATGTATTGAAAGGACGGGATGACATATGCCAATGGATTCGGCAAATCAGGAAGTTTGGATTGGCGTCGACGTAGGGACGACAGGCGTGCGGGCTATCGCCTACACGGAAGAAGGGACGAACGTCTGCTCTTCCGAAGCATTTTATCCGCTGTTAACGCCTCATCCGGACTGGGCGGAAGAAAGTCCGCTGCAAATTTATGAAGCTATCGAACAGGTCGTACGCAAGACGGCAGACCAACTCCGCTATAAGAACAAGGAGCTGGCAGGCGTAGCCCTGAGCACGGTCATGCATAGCTTTGCCGGTCTGGACGACATGAAGGAACCGCTCATGGATATGCAGACCTGGGCCGACAGCCGCAGCACGGGCATCGTGCGGGAAATGAAAAAGAATCCGGAGCTGTGCCGGTCGTTCTACGAACGGACAGGATGCCCCATTCACGCCTGCTATCCCCTGGCGAAGATCATCTGGCTGCGGGAAAACCAGCCGGAGCTGTTCAAACAGATGAAATACGTCGGTTCCTTAAAGGATTATATTTTTTACAACATGACGGGCGAATGGGTTATCGACAAGTCGGCGGCCAGCACGAGCGGCATGTACAACGAGCATACGCTGGACTGGGACGATGAAATCCTGGCGTACGCCGGTGTGACGAAGGACTACATGCCTCCCGTCGTATCGACGACGTACAGCCATCCGCTGACGGACGAAGCGGCGGCGGCCATGCATCTGCCCAAGGGATTGCCCGTCGTTATCGGCGCGACGGACGGCGTATTGGTCAACGTCGGCATCGGCGCCGTCGAACCGGGCCAGCTTAGCGGTACTATCGGCACGAGCGGCGCGCTGCGCATGCTGACGAAGGAACCGATGACGGACCCGCAGATGCGCACGTGGTGCTACAACCTGACCGACGACATGTGGGTAGCCGGCGGCGCTATCAACAACGGCGGCATGATCCTCCGCTGGGTCCGCGACAAGATCTGCCATTACGGCGGCAGCGCCCTGGAAAACCTGGATATCGACCCGTACGACCTCATGACCATGAAGGCGGAACACGTCGACGCCGGAGCCGACGGCCTCATCTGCCTGCCGTACTTTACGGGCGAACGGGCTCCGTACTGGAATTCGGAGCTGCGAGGCATGTTCTTCGGCTTCTCCCTCAACCACAGCCGGTCTCACATGATCCGGGCCGTCATGGAAGGCATTTGCTACAGCCTGAACAGCGTCATGCAGGCCTTGAAGGAATTCGGAGAGGTGAAGGACATCCGCGTCAGCGGCAGCTTTACGAAATCGAGATTGTGGATTCAAATCCTGTCGGATATCCTCAATCAGCCCATTACCTTGCCGGACAACAGCGAAGGCGCGGCATTCGGCGCCGCCGTACTGGGCTTCATTTCCAGCGGCAAGATGAAGAGCATCGCCGATACGGCTCACCTCGTCCATCCGCGCCGCATTTACACGCCGCAGGAGGAAAACCGCGAAGTGTACGACGAATTGTACGACATTTTCGTCCGCTTGTATCACAACTTACAGACTGAATTTTCCGATATTACGGAATATCAGAAGAAAATATAAGGAAGCAGAGAGGAGATAGATGATTATGGAATTACGGGATATCGGCGTCGTAGGCATGGCCGTCATGGGCAGCAATTTGGCTCTTAATATGGCCGACCACGGCTTTGCCGTATCGGTATACAACTACACGCCGGACTTGACGGAAAAATTTGTAACGGAACGGCCTCATGACAACATTAAAGGCTACTACGACTTGAAGGAATTTATCGGCTCCCTGAAAAAGCCCCGCAAGATCATGCTTATGATCATGGCCGGCGCACCTGTCGACAGCATGATTGAACAGCTTATTCCCATCCTCGATGCCGGCGACATCATCATCGACGGCGGCAACTCATACTTCGGCGACACGCGCCGCCGTTATGACCGCTGCAGCGAGGCGGGCATCCACTTCTACGGCATGGGCATTTCCGGCGGCGAAAACGGCGCCCGCCGCGGCCCGTCCATCATGCCCGGCGGCAACAAGGACACGTATCCGGAAATCCAGCCGGTCTACGAAGCCATCGCCGCCAAGGCTGCCGACGGCAAGCCGTGCTGCACCTACATCGGTGAAGACGGCGCAGGCCACTACGTCAAGATGGTCCACAACGGCATCGAATACGCCGACATGCAGCTCATTTCCGAAGCCTACCTGCTCTTGAAATACGTCGGCGGCTACGACAACGCCAAGATTTCGGAAATTTTCCATGAATGGAATCAGGGCGAGCTCAAGAGCTTCCTCATCGGCATCGCCGCCGATATCTTTGCAGAAGACGACGAAGCAGGCGGACAGGTCGTAGACTACATCGTCGACGCTGCCGGCCAGAAGGGCACAGGCCGCTGGACGAGCATCGAATCGATGAAGCAGGGCGTAGATATTTCCATGATTACGGCGGCCTGCAATGCCCGGGTCATGTCCAACCAGCCGGGCCGCAAGATGGCCCAGGAAGTCATCCATAAGCCGGCCCTTACGAAGCAGGAAGGGGAGGCCTTTATCGAAGCCGTCCGCCAGAGCCTGTACACGGCGAAAATCGTCGCCTACGCCCAGGGCTTCTCGCTGTACCGCAGCGCCTCGGAAACGTACGGCTGGAACCTCGACTACGGCCGCATCGCGTCTATTTTCCGGGCCGGCTGCATCATTCAGGCCGAGTTCCTGAACAAGATCACCGAAGCCTACGAAAAGAACCCGAATCTGGAAAACCTCATGTTCGACGAATTCTTCCTCGACAAGATCAACGCCAACCAGACCAGCCTGCGCAAGATCGTCTGCCTGGCCGTCAGCGAAGGCATTCCCGTACCGGCTTATGCCAACGCCATGGAATACATCGACGCCTACAGCAGCCCCCGCGTCGGCGCCAACCTCATTCAGGCCCTGCGCGACTACTTCGGCGCTCATACTTTTAAGCGCGTAGATAAAGAAGGCACGTTCCATCATCAGTGGAAAGAACATTATACGAAATAATAGAAGGAGGTTATACTCATGCCGCTAGTCATACTTGCCATCGGTATTCTCGTACTGTTTTTCCTCATCGTCAGAGTCAAGCTGAACAGCTTCCTGGCCCTCCTGGTCGTCGCCGGTCTCGTCGGCCTGGCTGAAGGAATGCCTATCGATAAGCTGATCCCGACTATTGAAAAAGGCTTGGGCGGAACCCTCGGCGGCCTGGCTATCGTCGTTTCCTTCGGCGCTATGCTGGGCAAGCTCATGGCCGAAAGCGGCGGCGCTCAGCGCATTGCCACGACGCTCATCAACGTCTTCGGCCGCGAAAAGGTAAAATGGGCCGTCTGCTTGACGGGCTTCATCGTCGGCATCGCCCTGTTCTATGAAATCGGCTTTGTCCTCTTGATTCCCCTCGTATTCACTATCGCCGCAGAAGCGAAGATTCCCCTTCTCGAAGTAGGCATCCCGATGGCCGCGGCCTTGTCGGTCACGCACGGCTTCCTGCCGCCTCATCCCGGCCCGACGGCAATCGCTATTATTTACAACGCCGATATCGGCACGACCCTCGTATACGGCGCGATTATCGCCATTCCGACGGCTATCGTCGCCGGCCCGCTGTATTACAATTTGACGAAGGATATTAACCCGGAAATTCCTAAGGGATTGTACAATCCTAAAATCTTTAAAGACGATGAAATGCCCGGATTCGGCGTTTCCGTTTTCACTGCTCTCGTGCCGGTCGTCCTCATGGCTGCATCAGCTATTGCGAAATTGGCTCTTCCCGAAGCTTCGGGAGCGCGCCATATCCTGACCTTCCTCGGCCAGCCGGACATGGCCCTGACCATCGCTGTGGCCATCGCCATTTACACCTTCGGCCTGGGCCGCGGCAAGAAGATGGATGAAGTCATGAAAATCGTCCAGGACGCTGTCTTGGCTATCGCCATGATCCTCCTCATCGTCGGCGGCGGCGGTGCGCTCAAGCAGGTCCTCATCGACAGCGGCGTCGGTACCTATATCGGTGATTTGGTCGCTGGTGCCGATTTGTCCCCCTTAGTATTGGCTTGGCTCGTGGCCGCCGTTATCCGTACAGCCTGCGGCTCGGCTACCGTCGCGGCCTTGACGGCTGGCGGCATTGCCGCTCCGATCTGTGCGGCTACCGGGGCCAATCCCGAGCTGATGGTACTGGCTACGGGCGCAGGCTCCCTCATCTTCAGCCCGCCTAACGACCCCGGCTTCTGGCTGTTTAAAGAATTCTTCGGCCTGACCGTCAAGGAAACGGTGCGTACCTGGTGCGCGCTGGAAACGATCATCGCCGTCATGGGCCTCCTCGGCGTACTTGTTATCGACGCATTTTTAGTATAAAATTAAATAGAGTCATAGAAATGCTATGAAAATTTGCAAGGTAGGGGAGACGCGCCTATGGATGAAAAAGCAATCCAGCAATTTCCCGTGCTGCGCAGCGCATACGGCGGTCTGACGAAATCAGAGCGCCGTATTGCCGATTATATCGTCGCTGCGCCGGAAGAAATCATGGAGCAGACTATTTCCGATATTGCCAACGCTACGGAAAGCTCGGAAATTACCGTATCGCGGTTTTGTAAAAAGCTGGGGTTCAGCGGCCTGCAGGAATTGAAGCTGAATCTCATTGCCGGCATGTCGGCGGCAGAAAATAAAGAGTTTCACGACATCCGCAGCGGCGACCGCTGTTCTGTCGTAGCGTCCAAGATGTTTCAAAACATCAGCGACGGCCTGCAGGATACGCTGGCCCTGCTGGACTACGACGCCGTAGACGATGCGGCCCGTATCCTGCGCCGGGCCCGTCGCGTCGCCGTGTTCGGCTTCGGCAACTCGGCGACGGTGTGCCGGGACATCGCCACGCGGTACCTCCGCCTGGGATTGGCGATTCAGGCCTATGCGGACTCGCACATGCAGGTTACGTCGGCAGCCCTCTTGTCGCCGGCCGATGCGGTCATCGCCGTCTCCCACAGCGGCGCGTCGCAGGAGCTGCTCCAGTCCGTGCAGGTGGCGAAGGACAGCGGCGCGTCTGTCGTCGTCATTACGAGTCATGCCAAATCACCGCTGGCAAAGCTGGCCGACGTGTGCCTGTGCGGCATGGGCCGTGAAGTCCGCTATTCCTCCGAAGCCGGCGCGTCGCGCCTCATTCACATGGCCATCGGCGACGTCCTGTACACGCGTATCGCCATGGCCGACGCCGAGCTGTTTCAGGACAACATGCAGAAAATGCGGCGGGAAATTACGAAAAAGAGAATATAAGGCATATCGCTTTGTGGTCTTGTATGCGAAAAAAGTATATAACTTGCCAAAGAAATGACACACAATTGTAACATTTGTGCTGTATACTATATGTATCAACCAAAGGAAAACACTGGAATGGCAGCTAAAGGAGTGGTACAGATGATGAAGCGCATAAAGAATATTTTGAAGATGACGTTGATCACGACGTTGGTACTGACGACGTTCAGCGGAGCCGTTGCCGTTCAGGCTGCCGGCCCGAGACACGACCGGCCAGGCTGGGAACAGCGCGACGACCGGTATCGTGACCATGACCGCCGCGACAGAGATCGCCGCGATCATGACAAAGATTGGAAACGCGACCATAAGAGCAAAACTCAGGAAGATGCTGACGATGCTAACAAGAAGGCAAACTGGGCCTTGGGCGTAGCTGCTGTCGCAGCGATTATCGCCATCGCCAAATAACATGGCTCCCCAATAGGGGAGGATATGATCTCCCTTTTAATCTCATATAATAAAATACCCGCAGGCAGCGACGACGAGCTGTCGGCGGGTATTTTATTGCCGTCTTGGGCTGGCGGCATATATGGCTTGACCGTGGTTTTTATGATACAATGTTTTCATAGCTTTTAAGAGTGAGGAACAGCAGATGAAACTAATCGTAGGAAACGTCATGCCCGAAGAAACGCGCATGGCTATCATAGAAGACGGTCGTCTCCGCGATTTCGCCGTCGAGCGGAACGACGAGACCCATATTGGCAATCATATTTACAAGGGAACCATACAGAATATCCTGCCGGCCCTGCAGGCGGCCTTTGTCAATATCGGCCGTAAGAAAAACGCCTTTTTGTATCTGGGCGATTTATTTCCCCGGGCGGCGACGAAGGAAGAAATTCAGCAGACCCATATTTCCGTCGGCCAGAGCGTCCTCGTCCAGGTCATCAAGGAGGAACGGGGCAGCAAGGGAGCCAAGGTGACGGCCAACGTCAGCCTGGCCGGGAGATACGCCGTCCTCATGCCGACGGTCGACTACGTCGGCGTGTCGAAAAAGATACGGGACGAAGAAGAACGGAACCGCCTGCGCGATATTACGGCGAAAATCAAGCCGGCCGGCATGGGCCTGATTATCCGTACCGTCGCCAAGGGCGTGTCGGAAGAGGCATTGCTGGCCGATATCCGCTATCTGCTGCGGACGTGGGACAGCGTGCAGCAGCGGTATAAGCTGGCGAAAAAGCCCAAGCTCCTGTACCGTGAGGCCGACTTAGTCATGCGGATGATACGGGATCACTTCACGGCCGACGTAAAGAAAATCGTCGTCGACGACAAGGATGCCTACGACCGCATCTGCCAAATCGTGACGGACGACCAGTGGCGCAGCCGCGTCGAGCTGTATCAGGGCGACCAGCCTGTTTTTGAATGCTACAATTTAGAAGACGAGCTGCGGCACCTTATGGCCCGTGAAGTCGCGCTGCCGTCGGGAGGCACGCTGGTCTTCGACCATACGGAGGCGCTGACGGTCATCGACGTCAACAGCGGCAAGTATACGGGCAACGGCACTCTGCAGGACACGATATTTCACGTCAATAAGGAAGCGGCCGTGGAAATTGCCCGGCAGCTGCGGCTCCGCGATATCGGCGGCATCATCATCATTGATTTCATCGACATGGCCCAGCCTGTGCGGCGCGATGAAATTCTGCAGATACTGGAACGGGAAATGGCCCAGGACTGCACGAAAACCCACGTCCTGGGCATGACGGCCCTGAATCTGGTGGAAATTACCCGCAAGAAGGCCCGGCAGGGCTTGTATCAGGTACAGTTCAGCCCCTGCGATATCTGCGGCGGCTCGGGATATTTGTATTCGCCCGAATCGGTGGCGATCCAGATTATCCGCCGCCTGCGCCATATGGTTCACGTGCGCCATATAAAGGGCGACCTGCTCATCTGCGCTCATGCCGACGTATTAGCCGTCTTAAAAGATAGAAAGCGGCGGGACGAATTGGAGCGGGAGCTGTCCCGGACGCTTCATTTTGAAGCGTCAGATCATCCGAACAGGGAAGTATTTTCGATTTTGTCGTATCATGAATAAATGAAAAACAGCTCGACACTGCATGTGTCGGGCTGTTTTTATGTTCGTCAATATGTTACTGGAGATAGAATGTCATGGTGACTGTTTCGCTTAAGGTGTTCGTGCCTGCTTCGACGGGGGCGTAGTCGGCGGCTTTTGCGGACATGCGCAGCGACGCGCCGGCGTATCCGTTTTCATAGGACGGCGAGCGGCCGGAAATGCTGATTTCCTTCACCTTGCCGAGGGACATGCCGGCGGCCTGGGCGGCGGCTTCGGCCTGCCGTCTGCCGTTGATGATGGCCTGCTTGACCAGGTTGTCCTTAATCTGTTCGGTCTTTTCGTTGGTGAAGCGGATGCCTTGAATAGAGTTGGCGTTCAGGTTGGCCGCCTTGGCGATGATGCGGGGAATCATGTCGAGATCGGACACTTTAATTTGCAGATTATTCGTTACGGTGTACGATACGATCTTGCGGCTCTTGCTGTCGTAGTTCGGCGACATGTAGAAGCCCATGGTCTTGAGGTTTTCCGGGGCGATGCCCATAGATTTCATGGCCGCCGTGACCTGGCTCATGACTTCGTTGTTCTGCGTGCGGGCCTGCTGAGCGTCTTCTCCTGTCGTTTCCATGCCGATGGTGACGTAGGCCGTGTCGGGAGCGACTTCCTGCTGGGCGTAGCCCGTGACATGGATGACCGACGGTTCGGGAGCTGCGGCATAGGACGGGGACATAAAGGCCGTGGAACCGATGAGCAGGGCGGCGACGGCCAAGGCTTTGACGGGATAATATTTCATGATAGGACCTCCTTTTAGCGCAATGTATCTTATTGGTAGGCCTATTATAGCATTTCACCGGAAGGCCCTTCAATACGAAGGGACGGACTGTGCAGAAACTGTAACAATTATGTCAGATAGTTGTGCTTTGCTTACTTCCGCCGCCGGCTGCGGAAGAAATCGCGCATGATGGCGGCGCATTCGTCGGCCCGGACGCCGGCCGTCACTTCGACGCGGTGGTTTAAAGCCGGATTGTCGACGATTTGAAAGAGGGAGCGGACGGCGCCGCCCTTTGGATCGTCGCAGCCGTAGACGATGCGGTCGAGGCGGCTGTTGACGATGGCACCGGCGCACATGGGGCAGGGCTCGACGGTGACGTAGAGGGTACAGCCCGTAAGCCGCCAGCGTCCCAGGGCCCGGCAGGCTTTTTCGATGGCCAGGAGCTCGGCGTGGGCCGTGGCGCAGGGCAGGGTTTCACGCAGGTTGTAGGCTCGGGCAATGGCCCTTTTTTGATAAATGACGACGGCACCTACGGGAATTTCCCCGACGGCGGCGGCGATTTTCGCTTCTTCTATGGCTTTGCCCATGTAAAATTCGTCTTTTGTCATGACGTGTCTTGATTCTCCCTATATAATATAGTATGGTAAGGTATGTATTGTATTATTTTACTAAATCGAGGTGTCATATGCAATCTATTTGGTGGCAGGTTTTTGATATATTGGGAACGTCGGCCTTCGCCTTGTCAGGGGCGCTGGTGGCGATTTCCCGTCGCATGGATTTATTCGGCATTTTTGTCCTGGCGGCTGCGACGGCTGTCGGCGGAGGAATTGTCCGCGACCTGATGCTGGGTCATACGCCGCCGTCGGCGTTCCGCACGACGCTGTACGTCTGGATTATCGCCCTTTCCATCGTCGCCGTCGTCTTATTTATCCGCTACGTCAACGTGTCGTCTCGCCAGCGCCTGGTTCATCAAATGGAATCAGTCTATCTCGTCTGCGACGCTATCGGTCTGGGTTCCTTTACTGTCACGGGGACGCTCATGGGATTTTATTACTATCCCCAGTACTGGGTGCTGAACGTCACCCTCGGCGTGCTGACCGCCGTAGGCGGAGGCGTCGTCCGCGACGTGCTGGCCGGGCAGATACCAGGCGTATTGAAAAAGGAAATTTATGCGACGGCGGCCTTGGCCGGGGCGTGCATATTGCTTTCCGTCCACATCTATTGGGGCTTCACTATATACGCCGCGTCGACCTTGAGCTTTGCCTTTACGGTCTGCCTGCGGCTAGTTGCAGTGCGCCTTCACTGGAACTTGCCCCGCGTGCGCAGGACGACGAAGAGTTCCATTTTTTAACGGAGTTTGCTATAATCATTACAATGATTTCATTATATTTGATAGGAAGTGGTACTTTTGAAGGGTTGGCAAAAAGCCGTAGGCGCCGCCGTCTTGTCCATGCTCATGAGCGTCGGGCCGACGGCGATGGCGCGGACGATTTTATACGTTCCCCAGGATAATCGTCCCGTCGATCTGGCGTATACGGTCAACACGGCGGAAGACGCAGGATATACGATTCTCACGCCGCCGGAGCAATATTTGTCCGGATCTAATTTCCAGGGCTCGCCGGACCGGCTCCTGCGCTGGGTCAATGAGAACGCCGGCCTGGCCGACGCGATGGTCTTATCTATTGATTCTCTGGTATACGGCGGCCTCGTCGATTCGCGGAAGCACAATTTCGACATGGAAACCCTCGTCGGACGGCTGGAAAAGGTGGAAAACCTGCATAAGCTTCATAAAAACGTGCCTATTTATGCTTTCAGCACGGTCATGCGCAGCCCCTGGGCCGGCGGCAAGGGCGTAGAGCCTGACTATTACCTGAAAATGGGGACGGACATGTATCAGCTGGCGGCCCTGCAGGCCAAGATGGACGTAGATAACCTGACGCCCCAGGAGCGGAGCAGCTGGTTTGCCGTCATGCGCCGTATTCCTCTGGAATATCTGCAGGACTGGTATAATCGCCGGCAGAAGAACATGATGATCAATTACCGCCTCATTCAGGACGCCAAGAAGGGGATTTTCAAGTATTACAGCCTGGGCCATGACGATAATTCCGTCAATACCCAATCGTCCCTCGAATCGAAGTATTTGGAAATGGCCGGCGCCGACGTGCCCAAGACGTCCTTCGGCTCTTTCCCCGGTGCGGACCAGCTGGGGCTGCTGCTTATCACGCGGGCAAACAATGATTTTACGAACTATCATCCCAAGGTCACGGTGATTTATCCCCTGGGCGGCGGCGAGAAGACCGTGCCGAGCTACGACGGACAGGCTATTGGCAAGACGATTGCCGCTCATATCGAGGCGATTGGCGGGACGGTAACGGAAACGGAACGGCCCGATTTACTGCTGGCAGTGAACACGCCCCTTACGTCGTCGACGAGCGAATCGGGGAATTTTGAAAACTTCCCCATCATGCTGCAGTCGACGCGGGAATTCCTGACGCAGATAGAAACGGCCGTCAAGGCCGGCATTCCCGTCAGCCTCGTCGACATGGCCTTTTCCAACGGTTCGGACAATACTCTCGTATACGGCTTATATCAGGACAAGATGATGTACCGTTTGGCGGCGTACAACGGCTGGAACACGGCGAGCAATTCCGTCGGCTACGGCTTGTCTCAGGGCGTCCTGTCGCGGTATATGACGCCGGAAGCGCACCGCGACATGCTGACGACGCAGTATCTGGACAACTGGGCCTATCAGGCCAACGTGCGCGACTATATTTCCCGCATGGACCAGAAGCTGGAAGCCGGCACGGTGAAGCGCTATTATCCGACGGTGATGAGAGAGCTTCAGAGCCTGACGAAGGAGCAGCTCCAACGCTATGCCGGCACGTATTTGGGCGTCGACCCGCGGACCGTCGATGTAACCTTGCCGTGGAACCGCTTGTTTGAAGTGTACGTGGATGTCCACGATAAGCCCGACGTCGATCTGGAATGGCGGGAACGGCAGAAATTGAAGCAGAAAGAGCTGGATCGTCTGGGCAAAGTCCTGAACGACGCCAAGAAGGCCTTGGAGGACGCTAAGAAGGCTGCTAAGGGAGGCAAGGTGGACCCGGCCTTGGAAAAACGGCTGAAAGAGGCCGAAGCCGCTGCGAAAGCCGCGTATGAAGCGGAAAAGCAGGCCCAGGAATTGAACGCCAAGGAAGAAGCAGCTCAGAAAAACCGTACGTGGGCTCCTAAGTAATCGAAAGGGGAAGCGCGGCAAGCCGCATTGTGTCGACAATGACATCGTGCTGTAACAAAATTGTAACAATTATTAGCTATACTATTCATATACCAAACGTATTTGAATAAAGGGAGCTGATATACGATGAAATTGAAAGATTCGCTGCGCAAAAAGATCATAGCCTCTGTTATGACCGGCGTCATGGCCGTCGTTGTAGCCGCGCCGTATTCTATGGTTTCGGCTGCCGATATGACCCATGGAAGACTGCCTGTCAAAGCCGTTCAAAAGGACGGGCCTAAGCATGATAACGACATGCGGAAGCCGGGAGACCGGAAAGACGTGCGTAAGGACGTTCGGAAGGATGTCAAAAAAGACCGCAAGGCCGATAAAAAAGACATAAAGAAAGAATTAAAGAAGGATGCAAAGAAGCCCGGCGTCATGAAAAAGCAGCCGCCTAAGAAGGGCGACGTCAGAAACGGCAAGGATACGGTCAAGCACGACCAGAAGGGCCATGGCGACAAAAAAGATACGCCTCGCCGCGGACGGGCTTAATTAGGAATCAGATGGGCGACGGGAGAATATACTCCCTGCGCAGTTAAGCATATGAAACCACAGAAAGCGTGAAGGAGCTGAATCATATGAAAACGACAACATGGCGTAAAAAATTGGCATCTTTTGCATTAGTAGGCGCTGCTGCCGCCGTCATGACGGTTATGCCGAACAGCCAGGCTTCGGCCGCCGATATGCGTCCCGGCCCGCCGCCTCCGCCGCACCGCATCGGTATGGCCGGACCGGGGTTCCACGGCACCTTTGATTTTTCGCATCGCGTGCAGGCTATGGTACGGGACGGCAAGATTACGCAGGACCAGGCCTTTAAGCTGTATGACGAAATGGAACGGTTTGAACGGAAGGGGCAGCGGGATCATCGGCGGTTCATGCATAAGCTTCCCGAAAGGACGGGAATTTCTGAAGATACGCTGAAGGAATTGTTCGCACCGCCCCAGAGAGATCAGAAGTTTAAAGACGGCAAAAAGCATCGTCCGGCGCCGCCTCATCGCCGCGGCGACCGCCGGTAGCTTCATTGCTATGGAGAATCTGAACGATGGCTCCGGGCCATTGGCAATACAGCCGTAATGCGGTATAATACTGCCTATGGAACATAACAATAAGTATTCAGAAAAAAATAAAGAACATAAGGAAACGCAGGAAGTACGCAATACAGCTCCGGGCCGCCGAAAACGGCGCGCCGCAGGGGCTGTTCTTTGCGCGCTTCTTTTGTCTGCGGCCTTCGTGGCGGCGGCCTATGGCGCGCCTAGTCTTTTCCTGCCGGAAAAACGAGGCTACGTCCATGTTCGCAGCGACATGACGGCGTCGGAGGTGGCCGATATGCTCTGCGAACAAGGCTATATTGCCAGCCCCCTCCTGTTCCGCGCGGCGGCCGTGGCTACGGGGCAGGCCGGCGATATCAAGGAAGGCGAGTACGTCATCGATACGTCTATGAGCGTCCACTCTATTCTGGAAAAGCTGACCAGCGGCAAGTCGGAGGCCCTGCGCCTGGTCGTTCCCGAAGGCTACACGGTGTGGCGCATTGCCAAGGAAGTGGCGGCCATGGGAAAAATTTCCGAAAAGGATTTCCTGGCGGCGGCTAAAAAGGAAGAATATCTCTATCCGTATATGAAGAGCCATCGCGACGTAACCTTCCCGACAGAGGGCTTCCTCTTTCCCGACACGTATTTTATTCCCCTGAACGCGACGGCTGACGACATCGTCAAGATGATGCTGAAAAACTTCGACGACCATCTGACGGAGGAAATGAAAAAGGGCATCGACGAGGAAAACCTGTCCATTTACCAGTTCGTTACCTTGGCGTCGCTCATTGAAAAGGAAGCGAAGTACGAAAAGGACCGGCCCCTCATCGCCTCGGTATTCCTCAACCGCCTGGACAAGCACATGAAGCTCCAGTCTGACGCCAGCATTTCCTATGCCATGGGGACGCACAAGGCGGCGTACAGCATCGCCGAGACGCGCTACGATTCGCCTTATAATACGTATATGTACGAAGGCCTGCCGCCGGGACCGATCGGCAATCCCGGCATGGACTGCATGAACGCCGTACTGAAAGCGCCTCATACGTCGTATTTGTATTTCGTAGCCGATGAAGACGGCCACAACTACTTTGCCGCGACGTACGAAGAGCACATGAAAAATGTAGAGGAGCACATGCCATGACGGAGCTGTGGGCAGAGATGAAGGCCTATGCCAAAATCCACCAGGTTCCGATTTTGCGCGACGCCGAGCTGCTCTTATTCCGCGGCCTGGTGACGGCGGCTCGTCCGTCGTCGGTCTTAGAAATCGGCGCGGCTATTGGGTACTCGACCTTGCAGATCGCCTCGTGCCTTACGGCGGAAAGCCGCATTACGACAATTGAAATCGATGCGGAACGCATTGCCGCGGCCCGGGATTTCATCGGCCGCTCGCCCTATGGCGAGATGATACGCCTCCTCGAAGGAGACGGCACGGCCCTCCTCGACGAGCTGGACGAGACGTGGGATTTCGTTTTCCTCGACGGCCCGAAGGGCCAGTATTCGCGGCAGCTGGCAAAAATCATGCCCAAGCTGCGGCCCGGCGCCGTCGTCGTAGCCGACAATATAAGCTACCATGATATGTTTTACATCAAAGGAACGGTGCCCCATAAGCACCGCACGGCTGTAGGCCGCCTGCGCGAATTCTTGGACATGGTCTATGACGACGGCCGGTTTGAATCGGTGTTTTTTGAAAACGGAGACGGCATGACCGTTTCCCGATGGAAAGGATAGATAATACGCATGCAGAAAATGGAGTTGCTGGCTCCGGCCGGCAATATGGATAAATTGAAAATGGCCCTGCTGTACGGGGCTGACGCCGTGTATTTAGGCGGCAAGTCCTTTGGGCTGCGGGCTTTCAGCGACAATTTTTCCCTGGAAGAAATGGAAGAAGCTGTCCGCTACGCCCACGGGCTGGGGAAGAAGGTTCATGTGACCGTTAATATCTTTCCCCACAACGCCGACTTAAACGGTTTGCCCGAATACCTGACCAGCTTGCGGGATATTCACGTTGATGCCGTGCTCATTGCCGATCCCGGCATATTCAGTCTGGCCCGGCAAATCGTGCCTGATCTGCCCGTTCATATTTCGACGCAGGCCAACGTGACCAACTGGGTGTCAGCAAAGTTTTGGCATGACGCCGGCGCCAAACGCGTCGTCATGGCCCGCGAGGTCAGCTTAAAAGACGTAAAGGCTATTCACGACAAGGTGCCCGTCGAGCTGGAAGGATTCGTGCACGGTGCGATGTGCATTTCGTATTCGGGGCGCTGCCTGCTGAGCAATTACTTTACGGAAAACCGCGATTCCAACCGGGGCCAGTGCGTCCAGTGCTGCCGGTTTAAATACAACGTCGTAGAAGAAAAGCGGCCGGGCCAGTATTTCCCGGTCATGGAAGACGAACGGGGCACTTATATCTTCAATTCCAAGGATCTGTGCCTTCTGCCGTATCTGCCCGATCTATACGACGCTGGGTTATGCAGCCTGAAAATAGAAGGCCGCATGAAGAGCGTCCATTACGTTGCGACGGTCGTCAAGGTATACCGCCAGGCCATCGACGCGTATGAACGGGACCCGGAGCATTTCCGCGTCCTGCCCGAATGGATAGAGGAATTGGAAAAGATTTCTCACCGGCCGTATACGCGGGGCTTTTCCGTATCTCGTCCGACGGAAGCCGATCAGGTGTACAGTCATTCAAGCAATACGCAGACTCATGAATTCATCGGTCTCGTCCGCTCGTATGATGCAGAGCGGAAGCTGGCCTGGATTGAGCAGCGCAACCATTTCAAAGTCGGACAGACCGTCGAATTTCTCCAGCCCAAGGGACATCTGGTCCGCTGTACGGTCAGCCGTATTATCGATGAAACCGGGCAGGATCTCGACGCGGCTCGCCACGCCCAGCAGGTTGTTGCCATTCCGGTAGACGAGCCGTTGGAGGCCTATTCTATGATGCGCCGGGAGATGAAACGCCATGCTTGAGCCAGAATGGGTGTATTTCCGCATTCCTCCGCAGGAAATGACGTATCTCACGCGGATTCTTGAGGGCTGCGAGTATTTGGGCGTCGTTACTGCAATAGATGGAAAAGCTGGCGTCGGCTTCGTGCGGACGACGGCCGATACGGCGGCGGAGACGCGGGACGTCCTGCTGTCTCTGCCCTTTCCTGTCACATTGCTTTCGCATGAGGAAGCCTGTCGTTGGCAAGCCGGGAAAGAATAAATTATCAATTTATAAATATTTAATATGCATGAAAAGTTACGGAACCGCGTCTGCTTGGCAGAGGCGGTTTTTTGTTGCGAAACGGTAATCTTTCCGTAAAAAGTCAATAATATCTGTGAAAAAGACGTAATTTGCAGCGCGATTTACTCTTAATTTTCTTGGCAAAATGTTGTATAATTAGCGTATATTATTTAAAATATGCATAGCTATTCGCGGAAGTATATTTATAAAAGAAAATCCTATAGCATATAGACATAACGCGCGCGTTTGACAGAGTATGACTGGGATTTTCTTGACGTGAGGAGGAATTTTATATGAGAAAATCCAATTGTCTGGCAATGATTCTGGCTGGCGGGCGAGGGAGCCGTCTGGGCGTCCTGACGAAAGATCAGGCAAAGCCCGGACTCTTGTTCGGCGGCAAATACCGCATTATCGACTTTCCGCTCAGTAACTGCCGCAACTCCGGCATCAATACCGTCGGCATCCTGACCCAGTACCAGCCGCTGGAACTGAACTGGTACGTCGGCAACGGCAGCTCGTGGGACTTGGATTCCAATCGGGGCGGTGCATATATCCTGCCGCCGTATGAAAGCGACGGCGGTTCCAACTGGTACCGCGGCACGGCCGACGCTATTTATCAGAACTTGAATTTCGTCGAAATGGTCGGAGACGACTACGTCCTCATCTTGTCGGGCGACCATATCTATTCTATGGACTACGCTAAGATGCTGGCCTTCCACAAAAAGCATCAGGCGAAAGTCACCATCGCGACGATCCGCGTTCCCTGGGACGAAGCCAGCCGCTTCGGCATCATGGTCGCCGACGAAACGATGCGCATCAATAAATTCCAGGAAAAACCGGCTAAGCCCGAAAGCAACCTGGCTTCCATGGGCATTTATATCTTCGACCGCGACGTATTGGAAAGCTATTTGAAAGCCGACGCGAAGGATGAAAAATCGGAACACGACTTTGGCAAAAACGTCATTCCCGCTATGCTGAAGGACAAGCTGCCCCTGTACGCCTATCCCTTTGAAGGCTACTGGAAGGACGTCGGAACGATCGACAGCCTGTGGCAGGCCAATATGGACCTCATCGCCGACGAACCGCCCCTCGACCTGAACAATCCGGCATGGCGCATTTATTCTGCCAGCCAGAGCATGCCGCCTCATTTCGTAGGTCCCGAAGGCAGCGCCAAGAGCTCTATCGTCGCCGAAGGCTCGGCTATCCTGGGCAACGTCATCAACTCGATCATCTTCTATGACGTGACGATTGAAAAGGGCGCGAAGGTAAGCAATTCCGTCATCCTGCCGGGCACGGTCATCAAGAAGGGCGCCGTCGTCGACAAGGCGATTATCGGCGAACGCTGCGTCATCCATGACGGCGCCGTCGTACAGAATGAAGACGGCTCTATCGCCGTATTGGGCAGAAACGAAGAAAAGCTGGCAGCTAAAAAAGGGGAGGCATAACATATGAACAGCAACATGATTGCAATAATTAACCTTAGAAACGAAAGCCCGCTCCGCGAGCTTAATGAAAAACGGCCCTTGGCGACCATTCCCGTAGGCGGCAAATTCCGCCTCATCGACTTTACGCTGTCCAATCTGGTCAACGCCGGCGTATCGCAGGTCGGACTCTTGTTGTCGGCCCAGTCGCGCTCCGTATTGGACCACATCCGCTCCGGTAAGGAATGGGGCCTGGCACGCAAAGGCGACGGCCTGTTCTATCTGCCGGAAGAAGTAGAAGATGTCGTTCATCCTACGGAAGGCGACGTACCGGCTTACTATAAAAACCTCATGTTCGTCGAACGGGGCAATAAGCCGTACATCTTGCTGACAGGCTGCGACATGGTGCAGAACATCGACTACGACGAAGTGCTCCATTTCCACCGCCGTCACAACGCCGACGTCACCCTCATTTACCAGAAGCAGAAATACGAATTTAACCGCAGCGGCTACGCCCTGAATGTCGGCGAAAACGACCGCGTCCTGGACATTGAATCGCGGGAAACGCTGGCAGCCGGCGAAAACCTGTATCAGCGGGGCGTCCTCATCGACAGCAAGGTCTTTGAAAGCTGCATCCGCAAGGCCTATACGCAGGGGTACAACTACCTGATTACGGACGTGCTGAAGCGCAATGTAGACCGCTTGCGCATTTTCGGTTATAATTATCAAGGATATGCGAAGCGGATCGATACCATCGATTCGTACTTCCAGGTCAACATGGATCTGCTCGACGCCAAGACGTGGCACGACTTGTTCCTCAAGGACAAGCAGCACCACATCTACACGAAGATCAAAGACGAAGCGCCGGCTAAGTACATGGAAGAATCGCATGTCAGCAATTCTCTCGTAGCAAACGGCTGCATTATCGAAGGCCGCGTCGAAAATTCCATCTTGTTCCGTAAGGTCAAGGTCGGCAAGAACGCCGTCATCCGCAACAGCATCATCATGCAGCATACGGTCATCGGCGACGACGCCCAGCTCGACTACGTCGTATGCGATAAGAACGCCGTAGTGCAGCCCGAGGCCATTTTGTCCGGCACCAAGGACAAACCGCTGTGCATCGGAAAATGCACTGTAATTTAAGAAGAGGTATAGAAGAACAATGAAAAAATGGCAGGATAAGGAAGAATTCAAGAAGATATTTACTGAAAAGGCGCATGTCTTGTGGGAAAAAGAGCTCAGAGATCTGACGCTCAACGAAGTATACCAGACGATTGCCTACATGATACGCGACTTGGTCAGTGAAGATTGGATTCGTACGAACGAAGTGTACGCCGAGCAAAAGGCGAAACAGGTCTATTATTTCTCGATTGAATTTTTGCTGGGACGCTTGCTCCAGTCCAACCTCATCGGCATCGGCTTGGAAGACATTTGCCGGCAGGGCTTGGAAGATCTGGGCTGGAAGCTGGAAGACGTCGTTCCGCAGGAACGGGACCCGGGCTTGGGCAACGGCGGCTTAGGCCGTCTGGCAGCCTGCTTCATCGACTCCCTGGCGGCGCTGCAGCTGCCGGGACACGGATGCAGCATCCGCTACCAGTACGGGCTGTTCAACCAGCGCATCGTCGACGGCCAGCAGGTTGAGCTTCCTGACAACTGGCTGGTCAACGGCTATCCCTGGGAAGTCAAGAGAGTAGATAAGGCCGTAAACGTCCGCTTCGGCGGCAACGCCTACATGCGGCCGACGGAAGACGGAGAACTTGAATGCGTTCACGAAAATTATTCGTCTGTCCGCGCCGTCCCGTACGACGTTCCTGTCATTGGTTATCATAACGACACAGTCAATACGCTGCGCCTGTGGCGGGCCGAATACTCCCGGGAAGACTTGTACCGCGAGCTGACCCTCGGCGACCGCCACCGGGCGTTCCGCTACAAGAACAACGTACAGCTCATTTCCCGCTTCCTCTATCCGGAAGACAGCACGGAAGAAGGCCGCCGCCTGCGCCTGATGCAGGAATACTTCATGGTTTCGGCAGGCCTGCAGAGCATCGTACGTCACTATAAGAGAAAATACAAGGAAAGCATGTACAAGTTCGACCAGTACATCGCCATCCACATCAACGACACCCATCCGGCTCTGGTCGTGCCGGAACTGATGCGTATCCTCCTCGACGAAGAAGGCATGGCCTGGGAAGACGCATGGGATATTACGTGCCGTACCGTGGCCTATACGAACCACACGATTTTGCCGGAAGCCATGGAAAAATGGTCTATCCCCATGTTCCAGTCGCTCCTGCCGCGCATTTATCTCATCGTCGAAGAAATCAACAACCGCTGGCTCAAGGAAGTGCGCCGCCTCTATCCGGGCGACGAAAACAAAGCCCGCAGCGTAGCCATCCTTTGGGACGGCCAGGTTCACATGGCTCATTTGTCCGTATTGGGCAGCCACAGCGTCAACGGCGTTGCGGAAATCCACTCGCAGATCCTGAAGGATTCGACGCTCCATCAGTTCTACACGATTTTCCCGAACCGTTTCTCCAACAAGACCAACGGCGTTACGCACCGCCGCTGGCTTATTGAAGCCAATCCGCAGCTGTCGAACCTCATCGACGAAGCCATCGGCGACGAATGGCGCCTCGAACCGTCCAAGCTCATCCGCTTGAAGACCGTTTCCAGCGACAGCGCTTTCCTGGATAAGCTGGCTAAGGTGAAGAAAGCCCGCAAGGAAATTCTGGCTGACTATATCAAGAAGGAATACGATACGAATATCGCCGTCGATTCGATTTTCGACATTCAGATCAAGCGCATTCATCTATACAAACGGCAGCTGTTGAATATCCTCGGCATCCTTCACCTGTACTATACGCTGAAAGCAAATCCGGACCTGCGCGTCCGCCCGCACACGTTCCTGTTCGGCGGCAAGGCTGCGTCGGGCTACGGCGAAGCTAAGCAGACAATCAAGCTTATCAACGTCGTGGCCAACATGATAAACCGCGACAAGCAGGTGAACAAGCAGCTGAAGGTACTGTTCCTGGAGAACTACAACGTATCCTTGGGACAGCTCCTGTTCCCGGCGGCCGACGTGAGCGAGCAGATCTCCACGGCCGGCAAGGAAGCGTCCGGCACGGGCAATATGAAATTCATGATGAACGGGGCCATTACGCTGGGTACGATGGACGGGGCCAACGTAGAAATCTGCCGCGAAGTCGGCATGGAACACTGCGTCATCTTCGGCCTGCGGGCGGAAGAAGTCATGAATTACTACATGCACGGCGGCTATTCGTCGTGGAACATGTACAGCTCGGACCCGCGTATCCGCCAGCTCATGAACTCGCTTGTAGACGGCTCCATCAACGGCGAACATTTCGGCATGCTGTACGAATCGCTGCTGGACCGCAACGACGAATTCTTTGTCCTCAAGGATTTCGCCGCCTACTGCGAGGCCCATACGGAAATATCCCGCCGCTACGCAAATCAAAAGCAGTGGTTCCATTCCAGCGCCATCAACATCGCCCATTCGGGCTACTTCTCCAGCGACAGGACGATTCAGCAGTATGCATCTGACATTTGGCGTATTAAACCCGTCAAGGTATAATCAGTCAGGGGGAATGCTTACATGAAACTCAGTGCAATTGACGAATACGGTACGTTTCTGTACCATCAGGGAACAAACTACGCCAGCTACCGTTTGTTCGGCGCTCATTTTACCGTTCTCCGCCGCAGATCGTGCGTGCGCTTTTCCGTCTGGGCTCCCCATGCCCAGAAGGTAAGCGTCGTCGGCGATTTCAACCAGTGGGACATTGAAGCCAATCCTATGGAACGGTGCGGCGCCGGCAACGGCATCTGGGTTACGTATATCGAAGGCCTTCAGGAAGGGGACATTTACAAATACGCCGTCACGACGGCGTCGGGCGAAGTGCTCATGAAGAGCGATCCCTATGCCTTCTGGTCGGAAGTGCGCCCCAACACGGCCTCTAAGATCACCAAGCTCCGCTATACGTGGAAGGACAAAAAGTGGCAGAACAGCCGCGAGCAGTACGACTCGTACCGCAAGCCCATGCTGACCTATGAAGTGCATCTCGGCTCGTGGTGCCGCGACGAAGAAGGCAATATGCTGACATACCGCGAAATCGCCGACAAGCTCGTGGAATACGTCACGTCCATGAACTATACGCACATCGAAATCATGCCCCTGTGCGAATATCCCTTCGACGGCTCGTGGGGCTATCAGGCGACAGGGTACTTCTCGGCGACGAGCCGCTACGGTGCGCCGGAAGACTTCATGTACCTCGTCGACACATGCCATAAGCACGGCATCGGCGTCATCCTCGACTGGGTGCCGGGCCATTTCTGCCGCGACGCCCACGGTCTGCGCTATTTCGACGGCGAGCCCTGCTATGAATCGGGGAACCCCATGCTGGCAGAAAACAAAGAATGGGATACGATGAATTTCGACTACGGACGGACGGAAGTACAGTCCTTCCTCATTTCCAGCGCCATGTTCTGGCTCAGCCAGTTCCACATCGACGGCCTGCGCATCGACGCCGTGGCCAACATGCTGTATCTCGACTACGGCCATCCCGATGGAAATTGGCAGCCCAATAAGTACGGCGGCCGGGAAAACCTCGAAGCCATTGATTTCCTGCGCAATTTGAATAAAGCTGTGTTCAGCGAATTTCCCCATGCCCTCATGATTGCCGAAGAATCGTCGGCCTGGCCGCTGGTGACCAAGCCTGTCGACGTCGGCGGCCTGGGATTCAACTATAAGTGGAATATGGGCTGGATGAACGACATGCTCCGCTACATGTCCATGGACCCGCTGTTCCGCAAGGATAATCACAATCTCGTTACGTTTTCCCTGTGCTACGCCTTTTCGGAAAACTTCATCCTGCCTTTGTCGCACGACGAAGTCGTCCACGGCAAGCACTCGCTCTTGGACAAGATGCCCGGCGACTACTGGCAGAAATTTGCCGGCCTGCGGGCTTTCTACGGCTACTGGATGTCTCATCCCGGCAAGAAGCTCCTGTTCATGGGCAGCGACTTCGGCCAGTTCATCGAATGGAAATACGACGACAGCCTCGACTGGCATCTGCTCGAATATCCCATGCACAAGGCCATGCACGACTACGTCAAGGAGCTGAATACGTATTATGTAGAGCATCCTGAATTCTGGGAAGAAGACTGCGACTGGTCGGGCTTCTCGTGGATCAGCTGCGACGACCGCGACAACAGCGTCATCGCCTTCTTCCGCAGCGGCCAGGAAACGGATGACATGACCGTCGTCGTATGCAACTTCACGCCTGTCGTCCGCCATTCGTACCGCTTCGGCGTGCCGCGCAAGGGGACGTATGTCGAAGTATTCAACAGCGATTCCGAAGCCTTCGGCGGCTCCAACGTCCTCAACGAAGGCGAATTTGAAGCGCAGGATATTCCCATGCACGGCATGGAACAGTCTCTGGAGCTGACGCTGCCGCCGCTGGCGACTATATATTTACAGCTCAAGACGTCGGCCGATAAAAAAAAATCTCTGAAGGCTGGCAGCAGTACTGCCAAGACGCGGAAGACGACTGGCTCGGCTAAAAAGGCCAAGAGCAGCGAAAAGAAACCGGCTTCCAAGACGACGAGAAAACGCGCCGTTAAAAAGACGACGAAAAGCGACGCGGCGAAATAAATAGTAAACTGCATTCCAAAGGGAAAGTGGGGGAGTTAAGATGGAAAAAATATTATTCGTGGCGTCAGAAGCCGTGCCTTTTATCAAGACGGGCGGCTTAGCCGACGTCATGGGCGCTTTACCGAAGGAATTGGCCGCCAAGGGCATGGACGTCCGCCTGGTCATTCCGAAATACAGCCTGATTAAAGACGAAGCAAAGCAGCAGATGAAGCAGGTGACGACGGGGATCGTCAATCTGGCCTGGCGTCAGCTGTACTACGGCGTCGACGAAATCGATATGGACGGCGTCAAGGTATACTTCATCGACAATGAATGGTACTTCAAGCGCGACCGCCTGTACGGCTATGCCGACGACGACGAACGGTTCGCCTATTTCTGCCGCGCCGTGCTGACGATGCTGCCGCGCATCGGCTTCCAGCCCGACATCATTCACGGCAACGACTGGCATACGGGCATGCTGGGCGTCTTCTTGAAGGAAGATTTCTACCATGACGATTTCTACAAAAATATGAAATTCGTCTATACCATTCATAACCTGAAATATCAGGGGATTTATCCGGCGTCTATCATGCAGGATATCATCGGCCTGCCGCAGCACTTGTTCGACAATGGCAATCTGGAATGCGACGGCTGCGTGAACTACATGAAATCGGGCATGGTCTACGCCGACTACATCACGACGGTCAGCCCGACGTACGCTCAGGAAATTACCTATCCGTACTTCGGCGAACGGCTGGACGGCTATATCCGCAGCAATCAGGACAAGGTCGTCGGCATTATCAACGGCCTCGACGAAGATGCCTATAATCCCGAAACGGACCCCTATATTGCCCAAACGTATACGTCGAAGGACGCCCGCGCCGGCAAGCGCGTCAACAAGGACGCCCTGCGCAAGGAATTGGGGCTGCGCATCAAGCGCGGCGTGCCCATGGTCGCCATGGTATCGCGCCTCGTCGAAGACAAGGGCATGGATTTGGTAACGCGCATTATGGACGAGCTCGTCGAAGACGACGTACAGCTGGTTATCGTCGGGACCGGCGACTGGCAGTATGAAGAAGCCTTCCGCGATTTGGCCCGCCGCTATCCGACAAAGGTATCGGCCAACATCATGTTCAACGAAGGCCTGGCGCACCGCGTCTATGCGGCGGCGGATATCTTCCTCATGCCCTCGCGGTATGAACCGTGCGGACTGAGTCAGCTCATCGCCCTGAGATACGGCGCCGTGCCCGTCGTCCGCGAAACGGGCGGCCTGCGAGACACCGTCGTTCCCTTTGATAAATACAAAAATCAGGGCAACGGCCTGACGTTCCCGAACTTCAATGCTCATGAACTGTTGTTTACGGCAAAGACGGCTTTGGGATACTACGAAGATACTGCCTTGTGGGATCACATCGTCAAGAACGCCATGGAAAGCGACTACAGCTGGAAGCGTTCGGCTCAGGCGTATGCAGACTTGTACAAAAAGGTATTGAACCGATAAGAACAATACAGCCAAATCCCCCGCCGTACTTGCTCGGCGGGGGATTTTACAAAAAGGAGATTTCATGGATTTAGGACTGTATCACAATTCACATGAATTTTATTGCCGCTCTGTTTTCGGCGCCGTTCCCTCGGGCAGCCAGGTCGTCCTGCGCCTGCGGGCCGACAAAAATATAGAAGAAAACTGGCAGGCCAGCGTGCGCCTGTGGCAGAGCAACGCCGGCGAAACGATCGTTCCCATGACCTGGGAGGGCGAGGCCTTCAAGGCGACGCTGACCATGCCGGATAAGGGGTGCCTCCTTTGGTACTATTTCATCGTTTCCTACGACGGCAAGACCGTCTATTACGGCAATAACCACGAGCAGCTCGGCGGCAAGGGCCGCATTACGGCTCAGGAGCCGCCATCCTATCAGATTACCGTATACGATAAGGACGTCAAGACGCCGGACTGGTTCAAGAATGCCATCGTCTATCAGATTTTTCCCGACCGGTTCCGCCGCGGCAAGGACACGACGGCGGTGCTTACGGGAAAGAAGGGCGCCGTCATTCACAGCGACTGGGACGACATACCGGCCTATTGGAAGAACCCCGATACGGGAGAGATTGCCTTTTACGATTTTTACGGCGGCAACCTGGCAGGTATCCGGGAAAAGTTTTCGTATCTGAAAGAATTAGGCGTGACGGCGATTTACCTCAACCCTATTTTTGAAAGCTGCACGAACCATCGCTACAGCACGGCCGATTACCACCGCGTCGATCCCTTCCTGGGGACGAACGAAGAATTTGCCGCGTTCTGCCGGGCAGCTAAGGAAGAGGGCCTGGCCGTCATCCTGGACGGCGTGTTCAGCCATACGGGGGCCGACAGCATTTATTTCAACCGCTTCGGCCATTACGACAGCGTCGGCGCCTACCAGTCCAAGGAATCGCCGTACTATTCGTGGTACCGGTTTAAGGAATACCCGAACGACTACGAGTCGTGGTGGGGCGTCATGGATTTGCCCAACGTGGAAGAGACAGAGCCGTCGTATATGGATTTTGTCATCCATAACGACGACAGCGTGCTGCGCTACTGGATGCGCCAGGGCATCAGCGGCTGGCGTCTCGACGTCGTCGACGAGCTGCCGGCGGCGTTTCTCCGCGATTTCTATAAGACGCTGAAGGAAGAAAACCCCGATGCCGTGCTCATCGGAGAAGTGTGGGAAGACGCGTCGAATAAGATCAGCTACGGCGAACAGCGCGAATACCTGTGCGGCTATGAGCTCGACAGCGCTATGAACTACGCCTTGCGGACGATTGCCGTCGATTTCATCATGGGGCGCAAGGAAGGACGGCGCATGCTGGCTGAAATGACCCATCTCATTGAGAATTATCCGCCTGAGCACTTTTACGCCATGCTCAACCTCATCGGCAGCCACGATATCGAACGCATCCTGACGGTCCTGGCCAAGGACGCCGACACCAATACGCTCTCGGCCGAGGACATTGCCAAGAAGCGCCTGCGCATGCTTCTGACCTGGCAGATGACGATGCCCGGCGCGCCCTGTATTTATTACGGCGATGAAGCCGGCGTGACCGGCGGAAAGGATCCGGACAACCGCCGCACCTATCCGTGGGGGCATGAGGACGAAGAAATCCTGTCGTGGACGAAAGGGCTGACGGGACTGCGCCGTAGCAGCGACGCCCTGCGCACGGGCCGTTTCATCCCGCTGTACGCCGACGGCGACGTCTTTGCCTATGCCCGCAGCATCGAAGGCGGCCGGGATATATTCGGCCAGAAAAAAGAAGACGGCTTCTTTATTATCGTCATGAATAAAAACACGACGTCCTTGCGGACGGTCAGCGTGTACACGAACGGATTAGCCTACGGCGAGCTGACCAATGCTTTGTATCCCCGCATGAAGCCTATCCGCACGATTAACAGCCGCTTCACCCTGACGCTGCCGCCTCTGAGCGCCGTCATCCTGAAAGGGCAGGAAACCCGCAAAAAGCGGGCCGGCGTCCTCCTGCATCCGACGTCGCTGCCTTCGGCAGGCGGGAACGGCGACCTGGGGCCCAACGCCTATCGATTTATCGATTTTCTCAAGACGGCCGGCCAGAGCCTATGGCAGATCCTGCCGCTGACGCCGCCGCTCATGGGCGATTCGCCCTATCTGGCCCGATCGGCCTTTGCCGGGAACGAACGGCTCATTTCCCTCGACGTGCTGCACGAATGGGGATGGCTGTCTGCTGAAGAGCTGTGCGAATATAAAGAAGCTGTCGGGAAGACGAAATCCTGGGACGAAGCCTGGAAGATCAAGAAGGACGCGCTCTGGCGCATGTCCCATAAGAAAGACCTGAACGTGCCGTGGTCGCCTTATGCCGATTTCTGCAAGGAAAACGCCTACTGGCTCGACGACTACGCCTTGTTCCGGTCCGTTAGCGATTTCTTCGGCGGCAAGGTCTGGACAGAATGGCCCGATAACATCCGCTGCCATGCTGCCGACGGCGTAGCCTATTATAAAAAAGAATTGTCCGGCGCTATATCCCATTATAAATTCTTGCAGTACATTTTCTGCTGCCAGTGGCAGTCCCTGCGGAAATATGCCCATGACAACGGCGTGCAGATCCTCGGCGACATGCCCATGTTTGTCGCTCACAACAGCGCCGACTGCTGGGCTCATCAGGAGCTGTTCCAGCTGGACGAAGCCGGAAATCCTACGGCCGTCGCCGGCGTGCCGCCTGATTATTTCAGCGTCGACGGCCAGCTGTGGGGCAATCCGCTGTACGACTACGAGGCCATGGCTGCCGACGGCTATCGCTGGTGGGTAGAGCGGTTCCGCGCGATATACCAGTTTGTAGACGAAGTGCGCATCGACCATTTTCGCGGCCTCGAATCGTACTGGGCCGTGCCCGCCGAAGCCAAGACGGCCCGCGAGGGCGCCTGGGTCAAGGGGCCGGGCCTCGACCTGTTCCGCGCCGTGTATAAAGAGCTCGGCTTCCTGCCCATGGTGGCGGAGGATCTGGGCATCATTACGGACGACGTATGCGCCCTGAAAGACGCCCTGCGCCTGCCGGGGATGAAGATACTCCATTTCCACATGGCAGAACGGGGCGACGGCCGCTATTCCTTCGATACGGAGCCGAACTGTCTTGTCTACACGGGAACGCACGACAACAATACGACCCTGGGCTGGTATGAAGACGACCTGGACGAATCGGGACGGCTGCAGCTGCGCCAGGCTTTGGGCCTGCCGGACGACGCCGCGCCGGAAGCTGTCGTCCGCGCTGTCATCGCCTATGTCTACAGCCGCCGTGCCGAAACGGCCGTCGTACCCCTGCAGGACATACTGGCCCTGCCGGGAAACTGCCGCATGAACGTACCCGGCGTTGCCGAAGGAAACTGGCAGTGGCAGATGGACGGCGGCATGCTCAAGCTGGACATCGCCAAATGGCTGTCTGAATTATGCAAAGAATACGGACGGTAACTGCGCCCGTTTCAGAGGGGGAAGAGACGCATGTCTGATATGACAGATAAAAATGAAAAATTTAAACGGGCCTTGGAAGTCCACGCCCAGCTGCACGGCAAACTAGCCATTCACAGCAAATTGCGGGCCGATTCCAAGGAAGCCCTGTCCATCTTATATACGCCCGGCGTCGCCGCGCCGTGCCTGGAAATCGCCCAGGATAAAGAGCTGGCCTATACGTATACCGGCAAGGGCAACGACGTGGCCGTCATTACCGACGGCAGCGCCGTCCTGGGGTTGGGGAATATCGGCCCTGATGCGGCCATGCCGGTCATGGAAGGGAAGTGCCTGCTGTTCAGCGAGTTTGCCGGCATCAACGCCGTGCCCCTGTGCGTAGGCACGCAGGACGTAGACGAATTTGTCCGCTTCGTCCAGCTGGCCAGCCCGTCCTTTGGCGGGATCAACCTGGAAGATATCAGCAGCCCGCGCTGCTTTGAAATCGAAAAGCGGCTTCGCGAAACGCTGAATATCCCCGTGTTCCACGACGATCAGCACGGCACGGCCATCATCGTCCTGGCCGGCGTCATCAACGCGCTGGAGTATTTAGGAAAGTCTGCCGAAACGGCGTCGGTCGTCATCAACGGCGCCGGCGCAGCCGGCATCAGCATCGCCAATCTGCTGCTGGAATATGGTTTTACAGACGTGACGCTCTGCGACATCAACGGCGCCGTCTGTGAAGGCGACGATACGCTCAATCCGGCTCAGGCCGCTATGGCGAAGCGGACGAACCGCCGTCACGCCAAGGGCAGCCTGAAGGATGTACTGGCAGGCAAGGACGTGTTTATCGGCGTGTCCCGCGGCGGCCTCGTGTCCCAGGAAATGATTGCCTCGATGGCTGAGAAAAACGTCGTCTTCGCCATGGCCAATCCCATCCCGGAAATCTATCCCGACGAAGCGAAGGCTGCCGGCGCGTCCGTCGTCGGCTCGGGCCGGTCCGATTTCCCCAATCAGGTCAACAACGTCCTCGTATTTCCGGGAATTTTCCGCGGGGCCATCGACTGCCATGCGTCGGATATCAGCGAGGGCATGAAGCTGGCTGCAGCGAGAGCCATTGCCGACGTAGCGAAGCAGGACGGCCTGCGGGAAGACTACATCCTGCCCGATGCCTTCGACCATCGCGTCACCATCGCCGTAGCGGCTGCCGTTGCCGAGGCTGCGGCAAACGAAGGCATCGCCGGCAATCCTTTGACCTATGAAGAAGAAGCGGCGAAGGCCGAAGCCTTTTTGAACGAAGTATAGCAGGCTATGAAAGCACTGGCGTCATCTGGCGGTGACGCCGGTGTTTTTTCGTTTCTGCTCGGGAAAAGCAGGGACGCAAGGCGCCTGCGTCGAATATTATACTATTACGGTATGTTGCGAACGGATTCTATACAGGCGGTGATATTGTGCATATCCATTACATGCATATTGAAAATTATCGAAATTTGACAGACGTGGAGATGACCTTTCATGAAAAGGCCAACTATCTCGTCGGCGAAAACGCTATTGGCAAAAGCGGGTTTCTGCGCTTGCTGTCGGTCATGAGCGAAGGCTTCGGCATCAGGGAAGACGATTACGCCGACCCGGCGCGGCCTATCGTCATTACGCTGGAAATGCACCTGCTTCGGAACCAAAACGAGTATTTCGCCGCGTTTCCCGATGAGCGGCGGGAGACGATGAAGGTGCGCCTGGAAAAGAGGGTGGAAGAAATCTACCCGCGGCTGTACGATGCAGAGAGAAACGAAGAACTGCCTCTCGACCTGATACGCTGCATCCATTATCTGCCCAATTCCGTCGTCGACCCGGAAGAACTCAAAGTGCCGGCAACGGTATACCGCGCGTTGGAACGGCGGCTGTATCAGTGGGAGCATTCCCATGACGACGGGCTGGACGAAGATACGCAGGCCTTTATCCATCATGAAGTGCAGGTAGGCAGCCTCGACTCGTCGTATTTTGTCAATATCTTCCTCTTGTCCCGCATCCTGAGCCGCCAGGATCGCTCGACAGCCGACAACATGAAGTTTATTTCCCTCGTCGCCCTGCGTATCCTCACGCAGATTTTCATCATGTCCCGAAGCAAGGCCATGCCCCTGGAGCAGAGCCTGATTATCGACGGCAAGGGGCGGCGCTATTTGCCTCTCGTCGTATCTATCGACGAGCCGGAGGTGCACCTCCATCCATACATGCAGCGGTCTATTTTAAATTATTACAAGCAGCTCCTGAGCAACGGCGATTCCCGCTTCTGCGAGCTCCTGAAGGATTTGTTCGGCATCGACGGCCTGCGGGGGCAGCTGTTCATCGTCACGCACTCGACAGACGCCCTCGTCGACGATTACCGCAATATCGTCCGCCTGTACCGCGGCGACGCCGGTCAGGTCTGCGCGGCCTGCGGAGCGACCTTTCATTTCAGCGAGGAAATCGAGAAGCACCTGATCATGCATTTCCCCGAAGTGAAGGAGGCCCTGTATTCGCGGAGCGTCCTCGTCGTCGAAGGGGAAACGGAGTTCGGCTGCTTCCAGCTGTTCGGCACGACGCTGGGGCTGCCCTTTGACTACTACGGCATCTGCCTCATCAACGCCCGCGGCGAAAGCTCGATTTCAAAGATAAAGAAGCTTCTGGAATACTTCAAGATTCCCACCGTCGCCTTATACGACGCCGACGTAAAGGGCGGCCATAAGGGCGAGACGGGCGTGTTCTTTACCGACGAAATTTGCTTTGAAATGGATTTGGCCAAGACGATGATCGACATGGGCCGCCGCCGCGAGCTGGACCGCATCATCAATACCGTAGCCGGCGAGCACGGCCGGGCCACGTCGGACATGATTAAAAAGGCCTGCCGCAAGCTGGACGTCAATTTCCACGACTATCCGCCGCGCATGCTGGGCAACGTCAACGCCCGCAATATCAAGGCACTGTACATCTATTATTTTGCCTGGCTGTACAGCAACAAGGGCGTCATCCTAGGCCGGCTCCTGGGGCAGTCCCTGCGCAGCCAGGAAATCCCCAGGGCCTTTGTCAAGGTCATCGAAGAGGCCGGCAAACTGGCAAAAGTATAAGCTGCCTTGCAGCAGACATTAGAGCAGGAGTTATCGTATAGTATGAAATTGTTTATCGCAGAGAAGCCCAGCATGGCCAGGGAACTGGCAAAATGCCTCCCGCAGCCGCAGCGGCAGGAAAAGGGCTTTATCCGTACGGGCGGCGGCATCGTCACCTGGGCCTACGGCCACATGCTGCAGCAGGCGGAGCCGCAGGATTATAATCGGCAATACAAGCAGTGGAAGGACGCCGATTTGCCCATTATTCCAGAGCATTGGAAGCTGCTCGTCAGCCCGAACAGCAGGGAGCAGTTCGACGTCATCTGCCGCCTCATCGGCGACGCCGACTCCATCGTCCATGCCGGCGACCCTGACAGGGAAGGGCAGCTTCTGATTGACGAAATACTCGATTATGTAGGCAATACGAAGCGCGTCGAGCGCATCCTTTTAAATGCCCTCGACGAAAAGAGCATCGGTGAAGCCCTTCATGATTTGCGGGATAACGGCGATTTTTCTCATCTCAAGGAATCAGCTTTGGCCCGCAGCCGTGCCGACTGGCTCATCGGCATGAACCTGTCGCGGGCTTATACGCTGGCCGCCCGCCGGCAGGGACACCGCGTCGTATTTCCCATCGGCCGGGTTAAGACGCCGACGCTGGCCTTAGTCGTCCGCCGCCAGCGGGAAATCGACAATTTCAAGCCCGTGACCTATTACGTCGTCAAGGCGCAGTTCAATCATGCCAAGGGCGTCATTACAGCCCAGTGGCAGCCTGGCGATACGCAGGCCGGCCTCGATTCGGAAGGGCGCTGCATCGATAAAAAGAAAGCTGAAGAAATAGTAGAAAGGCTGCGCGCTCAGCCCGATGGAACGATTGCCGAAGGGAAGAAGACGAAAAAGAAGGAAGCGCAGCGGCTGCCCTTGTCCTTGTCGTCCCTGCAGGTGCTGGCAGGTAAGCGCTACGGCTACAGCCCCCAGCAGGTATTGGACGCAGCTCAGCAGCTGTACGAACGCAAGCTGACGACCTACCCCCGGTCAGACTGCGAGTATCTGCCATTGAATCAACGCAAGGACGTGCCGGCTATTTTAGCTAATTTAGGCCGCCTTTCAGATAAAAACTTGTCCCAATGGGCTGGGCGAGCCGACGGCAGCATCAAGAGCCGGGCTTGGAACGACGGCAAAATTACGGCGCATCACGCGATTATTCCGACGACGGTGCCCTGTCCGTATGATAAGCTGACGGCTGTTCAGAAAAATATATATTTCCTCATTGCCCAGGCCTACATGGCGCAGTTCTATCCCGTGCATGAATATATACAGAACCGCATCGTCATCGCCGCCGCCGGCGAGCAGTTCGTCGCCCACGGCAAAACCGTCGTCGTGTTGGGCTGGAAAGAGCTGTATCAGTCCGATGGAGACGATGATGACGAAAAGGGAGAGCTACCGCCGGTCCGCAAGGGCGACGGCGTCCAGTTCCGCCGCGGCAAGGTCGAAGAAAAGGCTACGAAGGCGCCGCCGCGGTTCACCTCGTCGACGCTTCTTCAGGCGATGAAGGAAATTTATAAATACGTCAAGGACGATTCGCTGAAGAAAAAGCTTAAAGAAGTGCAGGGCATCGGTACGGAAGCGACGCGGGCCACGATTATCGGCGAGCTCATCGAGCGGAAATTTTTAGCCGAAGAAGGAAAGAAGAAGTATCTGAAACCGACGGATATGGCCTATCTTCTCGTCGATTCTCTGCCGGACGAGCTGCTGTATCCCGATGAAACGGCCGTTTGGGAAGAACGGCTGTATCAGATGAGCCTGGGAAAGGACAGCCTGGCCGACTTTCTCGGCGCCCAGGAATTATTTTTGCGCAAGCTCATTGCGGCAGCCCGGAACAATGACAGAACGCCGCAGCCGAAGGAAGGACGCGTATGTCCTCAGTGCGGCGGCGCTATGGTGCGCCGCCATGGAAAATACGGCGATTTCTGGGGCTGCACTAACTATCCCAAATGCCGCCATACGGAGCGCATCGACGCGCCGCCTGCGTCGGCAGCCGGCGACGGTTCATCTTATATTTGTCCGCGCTGCAAAGAGGGAATCTTTGTCCGCCGCAGCGGCCCGTACGGTCCGTTTTGGGCCTGCAGCAAGGAAGGCTGCCGCACGACCTGCGCCGATGTGAACGGCGTTCCCAGCATTTATGCCGCTTCGTCAAGAAAATAGTCCTGTCGGAGACGGGATACGGCGCGGGTGTCTGCGCCGTATAGTACAGCAGAGGAGAGGAGGGGCAAAGGATGGATACCGTGCAGGCCCGGCAGTGGTGCCGCAAACAGCAATACGATCAGGCAGCGGCTATGTACGCCCGGCAAATTGCCGCAATGGATACGTGGGGGCCGTGGGACTACTATTATTACGCCTACAGCCTGAGCAAGCTGAAAGAATATGCCGAAGGGCGGGAGATTTCCCGTCGGTGCATCATAACCTTTCCCGATTTCGCCCAAATCCGGGATGTATACGGCTGGTGCCTGTATTATCTGTATGTGCGTCCCTTTGTGCTAGGACAATCTGATGAAGGCGATTTCCGGCGGGCCGTCGAGTCCATCGTCAAGTACACCGAGCAAACGGCTCAATCCCCTTATGAACGGGCCGTCTGGAAGATGATCGACGTGCTGCGCCGGCAGAAAAAAGCTTCCGCTGAAGAAATAGACTCCTGGCTGACTCTCCTTAATCCCGACAGGCTGTCTTTGCAGCCGCAGGAGTACGTCAAGGACGGCGAATGGCTGAGCGGCGCGTCGTACCGCGAGCGGTGGTATGCCCTGAAGAGCGGCGTGTTGGTCAAGAAAGGGGAATATAATGCCTGCATTGCTGTCTGTAAAGAAGGGCTGCGTATTTTTACGGACTTTCACTATGACAATGATATCTGGTTCAAATATCGCATCGCCCTCTGCCGCCTCCGCCTCGGCGACGTAGGCGGCGCAGAGGGAGAATTTTCCGCCCTTTTACAGTATAAGCAGCATTGGATTATATACCGCGGGCTGTTTTACGCAGGGCAGGCGCAGAAAAGCCTGCGGAAGATGAAAACATACGGCGCAGCAGCCCTGCTCCTGCCGGGAGATATGGCCGATAAAGTTCAGTTCCTCGCTGAATTTGCCGATTCCCTGGCAGGACAGGAGGACTTGCGGACGGAACGGGCCTGGCACTATGCCCTGGCCTTGCGCATCCGGCAGGAACGAGGATGGTTTGTGCCGGATGCTCTGCGCAGGCAGGCCGCGACGTACGAAGGGCAGATTCCCCGTAAGGAGGAGCTGCTCCGATTGCTGCAGGAATTCTGGATACGGTGCCGGCACGACGGGGAAGAAGAAAAGCAGGGCTTTATCTCGGCCGTTTTGCCGGGGGGACGGGCCGGGTTTATCAAGGAATACGGCGGGCCGTCCTATTATTTCAAACGCGATGCCCTCTTGGGGCTGGACGCCGAGGCAGGGACGTACGTCACCTTTTTCGTCGAAGTCGGCCAGGATCGCTTTGGCGGCAAGGCATCGCGGCGGGCTGTCGATATCCGGAAAAAAGAAAGCCTGTTCTGACGATGAATTTTTCGCATATACTTTCTCATTTTGTATGGCGACGCGGCCTGTTTTGGTATATAATTTTGGTATACCACATGGAAAGGTGAAGGCACAACATGATTTTATCAGGCAAGGAAATCGTAAAGCATTTGGGTAAAGAAATTATCATTACACCCTTTCATCCCGAACGGGTCAATCCGAACAGCTATAATTTATCGTTATATAATCAGCTGATGGTATATGATGACTACGAACTGGACATGGCCAAGCCCAATCCAGCCTCGATTATCGACATTCCCGAAGACGGCTACGTCTTGCAGCCGAATAAGCTGTATCTGGGACGGACGAACGAGTATACGAAGACCGACGGCTATATTCCCATGCTGGAAGGCCGCTCGTCTGTCGGCCGTCTGGGCGTGTTCATCCACGTGACGGCAGGCTTCGGCGACGTCGGCTTTGCCGGCTACTGGACGCTGGAAATCTTCTGCGTCCAGCCGATCCGAATTTATCCCAACGTGGAAATCTGCCAGATTTACTACCACGACATCGACGGCGAGTACGACACGTATCAGCACGGCAAATACCAGAACAATACGGGGATTCAGCCGAGCATGCTGTGGAAGGATTTTCAGAAGAAATAATATAGGCAACGGATATAAAGCATGTCTGCGCGCAGATATGCTTTTTTGCGAAAGGAGAAAGGCTATGAAAGAAATTGCATTGCAGGATATTCAGGGATTTCGCATCGGCAACGCTCAGGATGAGCTGGGCGGCACGGGCTGTACTGTCCTCATATTTCCTGACGGCGCGCCCTGCGGCGTCGATATTCGCGGCGGCGGGCCGGCCAGCCGGGAGTCGGAGCTCCTCAATCCGACGGCGGCAGCGGAGAGAATTCATGCCGTACTGTTAAGCGGCGGCAGCGCCTTCGGTTTGAACGCCGCCGGCGGGGTCATGCAATATTTGGAAGAAAAGGGCATCGGCTTTCCGACGGGCATTTGCAATGTGCCCCTCGTCGTAGCGTCGTGCATTTTTGACCTGGGATGCGGCGACAACGTCCGTCCCGATGCGGCTATGGGCTATGCGGCCTGCGTCGCATCGGAGAAACATATGATCCGGGAAGGCAATTACGGCGCAGGAACCGGCGCGACAGTGGGCAAGCTCTGCGGCCCTAAAGGCATGATGAAGTCCGGCCTCGGCGTATACGCCGTCCAGGTCGGCGAGCTGAAGGTCGGCGCTGTCGTCGTCGTCAACGCCGTCGGCGACGTATTGGATGAACATAATGAAATCATCGCCGGCATGCTGAACGACGACGGCACGGGATTTGCCGATACGCGCCGCGTCATGCTGGAAGAATACGGCATGCACGATACGCTCTTTTCCCTGCGGGCGGCGGCCGGTACGACGAATACGACGATCGGCGCTGTCGTCACGAACGGCAAGTTCGATAAAAGTCACATGAAAAAAATCGCCGCTTTGGCCAGTAACGGCTTTGTGCGGACAATCCGGCCGGTCAACACGACAGCTGACGGCGATTCCTTGTATGCCCTGAGCGTCGGCGACGTAGAAGCCGATGTCAGCACGACGGGGACGATTGCCGCTTACGTCGTAGAACAAGCCGTACGCCGCGCCGTATTGACGGCGGAACAGGCATACGGCGTTCCGGCGGCTAAAAGCTTAACTACCTATTAATAAAAAACGGATTTACCATGCAGGCGTCTGATTCGCCAGGCTGCAGGTAAATCCGTTTTTGCGTTTTATATGAGTTTGATTAATACGACGCCGGCAATCATCGTCGCTACGCCGCATATGCCCAGAGGACGTATGCGCAGGCCGAAGAAGCGGGCGTCTACAGTCGTCGTCAGAATCAGGCCCAGGGCGCCGAACATGGCGTAGGCGATGCTCAAATCCATGATGCGGATGAGATGAGCCAGGCAGAAGAATGACAAGACGACAAAGGAGAGAGCGGCTATGCCGTACCGCTTTTGCGTAAATCCATTCGACTTTTTCAGACAAATATTGGCGCACAGGTCTAACCCGACGGCGCCGACGAGGAGCAGTATGCCCAAAAGATTAACTGTCATGAGAAGCAGCCTCCTTTTCCGGCAGGGACGTGCCCAGTTTAATCATGGCGAGTCCTGATAAAATGACAAAAAATCCTAATAGTTTCAGCGGCGGCATGGGTTCGTGAAATACGGACCAGGCGATGCATACTGTGCCGACGAGGCCGACGCCCTCCCATACGGCATAAGCCAGGCTGATGGGGATGCGGACGACGGCTTTACTGAGGACGAAATAAGACAATAACATACAAGAAATCATCGTAATATAGCCTTCGGAACCGCCCTGCATGGTAAAGTATTTCATCGACGACGTGCCCGTCAGCTCCAGCATAATCGCTAAAAACAACATAAACCAACAATATGCTGCAGTGTGCTTCATAGATAAAACATCCTTTCTGCTATCCTGTTGCCTTTTCTAGTTCCATTGGCTATACTAAGTATAAAGTATGGTGCAGCACCATAGTCAAGAGGTGAGTTTTATGTCAAAGAAATACCTGAAAACAGGAGAATTTGCCAGCTTGTGCGGCGTGACAAAGGATACGCTGTTTCACTATGACGACATCGGCCTGCTCAAACCGGCCCGGATCGGCGAGAACGGCTATCGTCTCTACGGCCTGTATCAGCTGGATACGTTCGATTTAATCAGCGTGCTCAAAGAAGTAGGGCTGACCTTACATGAAATCAAAGCGTATATTGAACGGCGAAATACGACGGAGTTTTTGCAGATGCTCAAAGAGCAGGACAAAGCCCTGGCGGCGGAAATTGAACGATTGAAACGCTTGCGGCGTATTTTAAAAAATACCATAGAGACTACGCAGAAGTCTCTTCATGTTCCTATCGACACTATTCAGTTTGTAGAAAAAGAGGAAGAATACTTTATCATTACGGACGGCCAGCGGAAGCAGGATGAAAAGTCCGTCGTAGAGGCAATCAGCGAACACTTCAAATACTGCAACGACCACCGTACGTACAACACCTTTACAATCGGCGAAATCATCGGGGAACAAGCGATTGCAGATCGGACCTATTACACGCAGTATTATTGCTCTAAAATCGACAAGCCCGTCCGGAGCAGGCACTGCCACGTCAAGCCGGCCGGCTTGTACGCCGTCAAATACATACAGGACTCGTACGACATGCTGCCCGAGGCGTATCGGCAGTTTGTCAACGAGGTGCAAGCCTTGGGATACAGGCTGTGCGGCAAGATATATGAAGAGGATATGCTCAATTATTTGACGGAAAAAGACGACGAAAACTATTTGCTGCGAATTGAAGGGCAGGTAGAGCCTGTGACCTGAGCGATGTATACGAAGAAAGCTATTGACTTTTGCAGACAAAAAAAGAAAGCATGAGGACGACGATGCGTATCTCATGCTTTCTTATATTGGTGACCCAGTAGAGATTCGAACTCTAGACCCACAGCTTAGAAGGCTGTTGCTCTATCCAGCTGAGCTACTGAGTCATAACGAAAATGGAGCGGGTGATGGGAATCGAACCCACGTAACCAGCTTGGAAGGCTGGCGCTCTACCATTGAGCTACACCCGCATGCTGCGATATGGTCGGAGCAGCAGGATTTGAACCTGCGACCCCCTGGTCCCAAGCCAGGTGCGCTACCAAACTGCGCTATGCCCCGCCAACAAAAAGTATTATATCGTGAATGAGTAAATTTGTCAAATTATTTTTTCACAAAGACGAGGACTATCGTATCGGCCAGTATCTATCCCAAAGCAATAGCCCGGCGAGGTTGGGCTCGTCGGGCTATATTGCTGCGTGATGAAAGAGCCAGCGTGACGCAGTGGGCGTTTTTGTACGTTTACAAAATGCGTTCCGGCGCGCGGCTGGAGAGAATTTTAAATGCCAGCGGAGAAATTTTCAGGATCTCCCTGTCTTCCGGCGCTAGCTTGGTACGGATCGCTTCGTCGTGCCCGTTTAAAAGCTTCGCAGCCCAGTTCGGGTCGATTAGGGCGGAACCGCCGACGGCGGCGATATCCGAGTGTTCGAGGGCCTGCTGTACGTCGCTGCGGGTCTGGATGTTGCCGACGGAAATGATGGGCAGCCGGCCGCGGACGGTTTCGTCAATATGCGCGAGAATCGGCTTGCCGCAGTATTCCGGCTCGGCGGCCGTGCTGGTAATATGGCTTTGGGAAATATGCAGGTAATCCAGCTTCAAAGAGGCGAGCTTGTCTACGAGGTACAGCGTATCGCCGAGGGCAATGCCCGGCGTCCATTGCTCGCGCGGAGACAGGCGATAGCCAACGATAAAATCTTTGGCTCCCATTTCTCGGACTGCGTCTAAGACGGCGTCGGCGACGGCCAGGGGAAAGGCGGCGCGGTTTTCCAGCGAGCCGCCCCAGCAGTCGGTCCGATTGTTGGAATGGGGAGAGAAAAACTGATGGATGAGATAGTTATTGGCCCCGTGGATTTCTACGCCGTCAAAGCCGGCTTTCATCGCGCGGACGGCGGCGCCTTTGAAATTTGCAATGACTTCGGCGATTTCTGCATCAGTCAAGGGACGGGGCGTACGGTATCCTTTCAAGGGCGCGGCGACGTCGCCGGCCGATACTAAATCATAGCCGAAAATAGCGTCTTCTTCAGCCATGCGGCCGGCGTGGAAGATCTGCATGATCGCCTTAGTGCCGTTTCGTTTGATTGCGGAAGCCATCTTGGACAGGCCGGGAATAAATGAATCGTCGTAAATGGCTTCTTCACCGAGCCAGCCGCGGCCGTTCGGCTGGATGTAGGAACAGCCTGTAATGTACAGGCCCACCTCGCCCGTACGGGAGGCGTAATAGTCGACTTCCTGCGGCGTGACATAGCCGTGGGGGTCGCTGAGGCAGACTGTAAGCGGAGCAATGGCCAAACGGTTTTTCAGCACAACGCCGTTGGGCAGCGTCAGTGTATCGTGGAATGAACGCATCGTATCACCTCTCTATACCATATAAGTTGATTAAAAAAGTATAAATTTATAGGGCCATTATATCATGAAACAGAGGCGATGCAAAGAGTGCCGATACAGTTCGTCATAAAAGGCACCGTCATTGTCATAGTGAAATCAGAAGCAATCAATGATACAATAAGAAGAACACCGAATCTTGTTGTCGTCGGCGAAGGAGGCATAGCTGTACGGTATGGAACAGAATAAACGCGGGGGCGCGGCGCCCGACTGCATTCAGATACGGGGCGCGCGAGTCCATAATTTAAAAAATCTCGATATAGACATCCCTTTGGGGAAGTTGGTAGCCATAGCCGGCGTATCCGGCTCAGGGAAATCGTCGCTGGCCTTGGGCGTATTATATGCCGAAGGGTCGCGGCGGTATTTGGAAGCCTTGTCAGTCTATACGAGGCGGCGCATGACCCAGGCAGCGGAAGCGAAGATCGACAGCATTGAAAACGTGCCGGCGGCCTTAGCCCTTCATCAGCGGCCGGCTGTGCCGGGTATCCGCAGTACCTTCGGCACGGCGACGGAACTGCTGAACAGCCTGCGCCTATTGTTTTCCCGTCTCGGCAGCCATCGTTGTCCCAACGGCCACTATTTGGAGCCGTCGGCTGCCGTGGCTATGGGGAAAAGGCTCGTTTGTCCTGTATGCGGCGTTGCATTTGACGGTCCGGCGGCGGAGGATTTTTCTTTCAACAGCGGCGGAGCCTGCAGGACCTGCGGCGGCACGGGCATCGTGCGGACTGTCGACGAGGCGTCGCTGGTTCCCGACGAATCCTTGTCCATCGACGAGGGAGCTGTCGCGCCGTGGAATTCTCTCATGTGGTCCCTTATGACCGACGTGTGCCGGGCTATGGGCGTCCGTACAGACGTGCCCTTTTCGGAACTGACCGATAGGGAACGGGACATCGTCTTTCACGGCCCGGCAGTCAAAAAGCACATTTTTTATAAGGCGAAGAGCAGCAACCAGGCCGGCGAGCTGGACTTTACCTATTACAATGCCGTGTATACCGTAGAAAATGCATTGGCGAAGGTCAAGGACGACAAGGGTATGAAGCGCGTAGAAAAATTTTTAAAGCAGGACGTCTGCCCTGACTGCGGCGGAACCCGCCTTAGCGAGCGGGCCCGGTCGACGCGCCTCTGCGGATTGGATTTGGGTGAGGCCTCGGCGATGACGCTGGATGCCCTTATCCCGTGGGTCCAGGCCGTACCGGCGGCTATGCCCGAATCGCTGCGGGATATGGCCGACAGCATAGCGGCTCAATTTCTCCATACGGCGAAGCGCCTTGTAGAATTAGGTCTGGGATACTTGTCTCTCGACCGGGCCGGCGCGACGTTGTCTACCGGCGAGCGTCAGCGCGTCCAGCTGGCCCGGGCCGTTCGGAACCGTACGACAGGCGTGCTGTACGTGCTGGACGAGCCGTCTATCGGTCTTCATCCGGCTAACGTCGACGGCCTTCTGGGGATGCTGGGCGATCTGACTGCACATGGAAACTCCGTCGTCCTCGTAGACCACGACGTGCAGGTCCTGAAAGCGGCGGACTGGCTCATAGAAATGGGCCCTGGAGCCGGAGCGCACGGCGGCCGCCTCGTCTGCGCCGGTACGGTGCAGGACGTAGCTCTGAATCCGTCGTCGCGCATCGGGCCCTTTCTTGCAGGGAGCGGCTCGCCAGTTGTGCGCCGGCGGGCTGATAAAGAAACGATGTTTGATCATGGAACGATACGCATGGTTTCCGGGCCGATTCACACGGTTCAGCCGTTAGACGTCGCGCTGCCCAAAGGAAGGCTAGTCGCTGTGACCGGCGTGTCCGGATCAGGCAAGACGACGCTGATTTTGGAAAGCCTGATACCGGCGCTGCAGCGTCAGGCCGACGGGCAGCCTCTGCCAGGACATGTCCTGGCCATAGAAGGCGGCGGCATACGAAGGGTCCACCTGATCGATGCCGCGCCGATCGGCGCAAATGTCCGCTCGACAGTAGCGACGTACAGCAACGTCCTGGACGACCTGCGCCGGGTCTATGCGGCCCTGCCGGCAGCGAAGGAAAAGGGCTATGGCATGAAGGACTTTTCTTACAATACGGGCTCGCTGCGCTGCCCGGCCTGCGACGGCACGGGACAGATTACGATGGACGTGCAGTTTTTGCCCGACGTGGCTGTGACTTGCCCGGCCTGCGGCGGCTCGCGTTACGGCAAAGAAGCCGCAGCCATTAGACGTCCGGCAAAGGACGGCGGCCAAGGGCTGTCTCTGCCGGAATTGATTGCACTGACAGTGGAACAGGCTTTGGAAGCCGTAAAGAACGTGAAAAAAGTCCGCGACCGCTTGCAGACATTAGTGGATTTAGGACTAGGGTACTTGACCCTCGGTGAAGCGACGCCGGCCTTATCGGGCGGCGAAGCCCAGCGGCTGAAGCTAGCCGCCGAAATCGGCAGGGGACAGGACGAGGCGCTCTTTGTTTTTGACGAACCGACGATTGGCCTTCATCCCTTGGACGTGCGCAGCCTCATCGCGATTTTTCAGCGCCTCATTGACCAGGGGGCGACAGTAATCGTCATCGAACACGACCTGGACATGATTGCCAACGCCGACTATATCATCGACATGGGTCCCGGCGGCGGTGCGCAGGGCGGCCGCATTGTAGCGGCAGGGACGCCAGGAGACATCGCGGCGGCTCCGCAGAGCGCGACTGGACGATATCTTCGCCCTTTGCTATAATCAGAGCGGCGAATGGTAAGCCGATGAAGTTATAGATATGAAATTGGAAAGGAGCATGACGGCATGGCCGAATATATTATGCTGCAGGGGACGAGTTCCCATGTCGGCAAGAGCGTATTAGCCGCGGCACTATGCCGCATTTTTCTGCAGGAAGGAAAGAGCGTCGTCCCTTTTAAGGCGCAAAACATGGCGCTGAACTCCTATGTGACGGCTGACGGCCGGGAAATGGGCCGGGCCCAGGTGGCGCAGGCCGAAGCGGCAGGATTGGAGCCGGCTGTCGATATGAATCCTGTCCTGCTCAAGCCTACGGGAAACTCCTGCTCCCAGGTTATCATCGACGGCCTGTCCGTAGGCAATATGTCTGCTAAGGAATACCATAATGGATATGCCTTGGAGGCCTTTTCGGCAGTACAGAACGCCTTGTCGCGCCTGACAAAGGCCTATGACACTCTGGTCATCGAAGGGGCCGGCAGTCCGGCGGAAGTAAATTTGAAACCATACGATATCGTAAATATGCGCGTAGCTAAATATCTGCATGCGCCGGTCCTTCTCGTGGCCGACGTCGACCGGGGCGGTTCGCTGGCAGCCTTGGTAGGTACGCTCGCATTATTGGAGGAAGACGAACGGGATTTGGTCAAGGGGCTCATCGTCAATAAATTCCGCGGCGACGTATCCTTATTTGCCCCGGCCGTAGACTTTTTGGAGAAGAAGACCGGCAAACCCGTCTTAGGCGTCATTCCCTATATAGAAAATTTAAACATTGACGACGAAGACTCGGTGTCATTGGAGGATAAGCCGGCAGATAGACAGGAAGGCGATCTGGATATTGCCGTAATCCGCCTGCCGAAGATTTCCAACTTTACCGATTTTGACAGTCTTCAAGGCGAAGGGGACGTATCTCTGCGCTATGTCCGCGAGGCGGCCGATCTGGGCCGTCCTGACGTCGTCATCCTCCCGGGAAGCAAGAATACCATTGAGGATATGGCCTGGCTGCAAGACAGCGGCATGGCGTCAGCCCTTTACCAGGTGCTGTCGGCAGGCGCGCCCGTCGTCGGCATCTGCGGCGGATATCAGATGCTGGGCCGATATATTTATGACCCGGAGCATACGGAGTCGTCGACGGAAGGAATAGGAGGATTGGATTTGCTGCCCATAGAAACGACCTTTACAGCCGGAAAGACCTTGGCCCAGGTCAAAGGCGAATGCTGCGGCCTGCCGTTTTTAGGGCAGGTGCTGTCGGCGGAAGGGCTGGAAGGCTATGAAATCCATATGGGCCATACGGCTGATGCCGAAGCAGGGCTGCTTCACCCCATCGTTGTGACGGAGCGGTCTCAGCAGGCCTGCCATGTCGTGCATGGCACGGCACGATGCGACGGCTTGGTTTGGGGGACGTATATGCACGGTATATTTGACAACGACGCCTTCCGCCGGGATTTCCTCAACTGCCTGCGGCGGCAGAAGGGACTGCAGCCCTTAGCGGTGCGGCGGAATTTCCGGGCGGAAAAGCAGAAGAGCTACGACCGGCTGGCTGCCGTCGTCCGCGCGCATTTAGACATGGATACGCTGCGGCGCATCATGGCTGGGAGGGACTGATCATGGCGGTTATCTGGGCGCTGCTGTTCGACACGCTGTTAGGCGACCCGCGCGTCAAAATACATCCTGTGGCGCTGATAGGGTCGCTTATTGCTTGGCTGGAACGGATATTTTACCGTTCGGCAGCAGGAAAAAAGGAGCAGTTCCTTGCCGGCATGGTCTTGTCTATCATTGTTCTGCTGGCCGTATATGATATCGTTTACGCCGTCATGCTGGGGATATCGTATATAGACAATGCCTATGTATCCTATGCGGCCGAAGGATTTATCTTGTTCTGGACGATTTGCCCCCGCAGCCTGGCCCAGGCGGCCAACGAAATCCGTCATTATTTGCTTCATCACCGCCTGCGCATCGCCCGGGCGAAGGTGGGCTGGATTGTCGGCAGGGATACGGAGAAACTGAGCGAGGGCGAGGTCGTGCGGGCGACGGTCGAAACGGTAGCGGAAAATACGATTGACGGTATTTTGTCGCCGCTGTTCTTTTTTGCCCTCGGCGGCGCGCCCCTAGCGGCATGTTACAGAGCGGCGAATACCCTCGATTCAATGATCGGCTATAAGAATGACAAATACTTGTATTTCGGCCGGTTTGCTGCCCGGCTGGACGACGTGCTCAATTACATACCAGCCCGCATCGGCGCATTGCTGTACATCCTGATGGCCGCGTTGTTGCGCTATGACTGGAAGGGAGCGTGGCGCATCGTACGGCGCGACGCGTCCAAGCACCCCAGTCCGAACGGGGGCTATGCAGAAGCTGCCGTAGCCGGCGCGCTAGGCATTCGGCTGGGCGGATATAATTCCTATTTCGGCAAGGTTTCCTTCCGGGCCTATATGGGCGATCCCAGGCACGAGCTGGGGCCTGGCCATATTCGTCAGGCCGTCCATCTCATGTATGCTGTTGCGTTGTCTGCGGCGGTGCTGACGGCGTGGTACTGCTGGCAGGTGGCGTGATGGAATTGATCGTGCGCGTTCCCGGTTCGTGCGGCGAGCTGGCGCAGGGTTACGCCAACGGAGAACCTTTTCTTATTACCTGCCCTATCGACCGCTGCGCCGAGGCCGTTGTCAAAGACGACGGCCTTCGATGTATTGCCGCCGGGGAAAAATCGCGGGCCGCTTTGGCGAAAACGCTGCAGTATCTGGGCGTCAGCCAGTTTCCGTTCAGCCTGTATGTGACGTCGGAGCTGCCGGCAGGGAAGGGGATGGCGTCGAGCAGCGCCGACATAGGGGCCGTCGCTGTAGCTGTTGCAGCGGCTTGCGGACGGGCGATAACGGAGCGGGAAATCGCCTCCATCGCCGCGTCTATCGAGCCGACAGACGGCGTATTCTGCCGCGGCATCGTGGCAATCAATTATCAAACCGGCAACATACTTCATTCTTTTGGCGTCATGCCTGCCCTGGCTATTGCTATGTTCGATTTGGGTGGGACCGTCGATACGCTGGCCTTTCATGAACAGTACGATGAAGCCGCCAGGATGTACAGCATTGACGCGGAGCAGATACTGCCGCTGCTGACGCCGCCATATACGGCGGAAAAGCTGGGCGCTGCCGCAACGCACAGCGCCCTGGCCCATCAGCGCGTCGTCTGTAAGCCGCAGCTGCCGGCGCTGCTGGAACTAGGGAAGGCATTCGGAGCTGTCGGTGTGAATATCGGTCACAGCGGCACGGTTTGCGGGTTGCTGTTTCCAGAACATTGCTCTTTACAATGGCTTGACGACTGCATGGGACCATACGCAGCGGAACGGCTGGCGGCGGACTATATGGGCGCGGCTTCGTTAAGCGGCGGCGGATGGACTATCGAGAGGAGATGAGGGCCTTGCCCGAACGATTTGAACACGGCGGAAATATATATATACCTATTGATGGCGGGAAGTGGCTGGATTTCAGCGCCAACATCAACCCTCTCGGCCTGTCGGACTCGGTCCGCGCGGCGATTGCGGCGGAAATCGATACCGTCGTCCACTATCCAGACCCGCAGGGACGGCGGCTTAAGGAGGCTTTGAGCAGCTATTACGCCGTGCCGGAAGCCGAGCTTCTGCTGGGGAACGGCGCGGCCGAACTATTTTACGTGTACATGCACTGCGTTCGGCCAAAGCGCGTCCTAATTCCGGTTCCCTCCTTTAACGAATACGAGCGGGCGGCGTTGGCGGCGAGGGCAGAGGTAATCTATTGCTATATGAAATGTGAAGATGGCTTCGCCATGCCTGTCGATGAATTGCGCCGGCAAGCCGGCAATGCAGACTGCATCCTGCTTGGCAATCCCAATAATCCGACGGGGACGCTGACGCCGGCAAGAGACATAGAGTCCTTGGTGTGGACGGCGCAAAAGGCTGGGACGGACGTTGTCGTCGACGAGTCCTTCCTCGATTTCCGCAGTGACGGCGAGCGGTATACCATGCGTTCGCTGGTAAAGCAGTATGATAACCTGTTCGCCATGCAGTCCCTTACGAAGTATTACGCCGTTCCCGGTCTGCGCCTTGGCTTTGCCGTCGTGCCGGAGGGGAAACGCAGGCAGCTGGAAATGCACAAGGATGTGTGGAACGTCAATTGTCTGGCCCAGTCCGCCGGCATTGCCGCCCTGAAAGACAGGGCGTATCAGGAGAAAACGCAACAATACGTGCGGAATGCGGCAATGCGCTTGTACGAAAAAGTACGAGCCATACCCGGGCTGGAGCCGCTGCCGCCGACGGTTAATTTTATGCTGACCGACGCTGTGGGAACGGGACTGACAGCCTGTCATATCGGCGCCGCGCTGCGCAACGAGGGTATACTAATTCGCGATTGTGCTAACTATCCTGGCCTGACGCCCTTTTATTTTCGCCTCGCCGTGCGGACAGAGAAAGAGAATGAAATGCTTTGCAAAGCCCTTAAACATGTTGTTTCTATTGAAAGTTAAAGGACGGTATTTAAATTTTACCGTCTTTTTATTGCCCAACATAAGTTACAAAAATCACGTATTTATTAAATTAAAATTAAAATAAAATTAGAAGAACATTAAAAGTAGGGTTTGCAAATGATTTTTTTTGATTTTATGATACAATAACATCATAGATTAGATAACGTAATCGCAAAGATTAAATTATTTAATGTATGCTACACTTTATTCCCGTCCTTATTTATATGTAGCGAAAAATTTAAAAGGGTTAGGAGGAATTCATATGGGAGAAAAGAAACAAAACAGAACCGTAGCTATCGGGTTAATGCTGTTCGCCTTGTTCTTTGGCGCCGGCAACTTGATATTCCCGGCATCTATGGGGCAGAACGCAGGCGTGAATGTCTGGTGGGCCGTTTTGGGCTTCGTTCTGACAGGCGTTAGCCTTCCGCTGCTGGGCGTACTGGCTATCGGCTATTCGGGCTGTAAAGACTTGGAGGAGCTGGCAGGCCGCGTGCATCCGAAGTTCGGATTGTTCTTCGCAGTTATTTCATCGCTTACGATCGGGCCTTGCTTTGCTACGCCGAGAACGGGCAGCGTTTCCTATGAAATCGCCGTTCGTCCGTTCTTGTCTGACGGCGGCAGCGACATGGTTATGACCATATTCCTGGTCGTTTTCTTCGTCGTTTCGTGGTGGCTGTCCGTATCGCCGAGCAAGCTCGTTGACCGTATCGGCAAGATTCTGACGCCGACCTTGCTGTTTGTCATTTTAGTTCTTATCGTTAAGTCGTTCATTACGCCGCTCGGCACGCCTCTTGAAGCGACGGAAAAATACGCGACGCCTATGCTGGCGACCGTACAGGGCTTCATCGACGGCTACGGCACGATGGACGCCATCGCATCGCTTATCTTCGCTATCTTGGTCGTAGAATTCGTCGTAGAAGACGGCGCGTCTACGCCGGAAGAAGTGACGAAGGAAGTATTTAAGGCCGGCATCATCGCCGTCGGCTGCCTGGCTTTCGTCTACATCTTTATTTCCAAGATCGGCGCCGACAGCGTTATGGCATTCGGCATTCAGGACACGGGCGCGCCGGTACTTTCCAAGAGCGCTATGATCCTCTTCGGCGACGTAGGGGCTATCATCCTGGCTATCATCGTATTGCTGGCCTGCTTGTCCACGGCTATCGGCCTGATTTCGTCCTGTGCGAGATACTTCAACCGCTTGATTCCGAAGATCAGCTATAAAGGCTGGGTAACGATTTTCTCCGTTTGGTCCTTCGGCGTCGCTATGTTCGGTTTGAAGACCATCATCGTTGCGGCTATTCCCGTTTTGATGTTCATTTATCCGCAGGTTGTCGCGATTGTATTCCTGACGTTCCTGCACAAGTCCTTCGGCGGCCGTCAGTGCGTATACGCTTGGACGATGGGCCTGACGATTATTCCGTCCCTCATCGCCGGTACGCAGACTGCCGGTATTTCCCTCGGCGGCATCGATACATTCTTTAATACGATGGTTCCGTTCCATTCCATCGGTATGGGCTGGATTTCCTTTGCCATCGCCGGGTTTATTATCGGCCTGATTTGGAAGGGTGCAGTAAAATCTAAAGCAAGTTAAGAAAATTTTGTTGTCAATTGCCAAGTGACATGATATACTTTTAAGCAAGCATAACAAAACAGCTCTTAGGAATCCTAATTCTTAGGAGCTGTTTTGTTCATTACGCTGAATTTATAGTGTAAAGGGGAAAAAAGCATGAACATTTTGCGCCGTAAGTCCTTCGAAGATTTGATGGAGACTACGGAAGAAAAAAAATTGACGAAAGCCTTGGGAGCATTTGACATTACCCTCATGGGTCTGGGAATTATCATCGGGACGGGAATTTTCGTCCTGACCGGCATTGGCGCTGCTAAATATGCCGGACCCGGCCTGATGCTGTCCTTCGTGCTGGCAGCCGTTACCTGTACCTTCGTTTGCCTGGCGTATTCGGAGTTGGCCTCGTTCCTTCCTGTGTCAGGGAGCTCGTACACCTATGCCTATGCGTCGCTGGGTGAAGTATTCGGCTGGTGGGTAGGCTGGAGCCTGATTTTGGAATATTCCGTTGGAGCCAGTGCCGTCGCCGGCGGCTGGTCGGCATACTTTGTCGGTATTCTTCATTCGTGCGGCATTGATTTGCCTAAAGCGCTTACGGCCGTGCCGGCTGAAGGCGGACTCATCAATCTGCCGGCAGCCTTTATCGTCCTCGTCACGACGGCGCTGCTGGTCATCGGCGTAAAGGAAAGTACCCGTGTAAACCGGATTCTCGTGTACATCAAAATCGGCACGATTTTCGTATTCCTGTTTTTAGCAGCTCCCCATATTGAACCGGCGAATTGGCAGCCCTTCCTGCCGTACGGCATTCACGGCGTCGCCGCCGGCACGGCTGTGCTGTTCTTTGCTTACCTTGGTTTCGATGCCTTGTCCACAGCGGCGGAAGAAACGAAAAATCCGAAACGGGATATGCCTATCGGCATCATCGCCGCCTTGGCTATCTGTACGATTTTGTACATCGCCGTATGCGCCGCTATGACCGGCGTCGTGCCGTATCCCCTTCTTGATACGGCTGCTCCGGCATCGTTTGTATTGGAATACATCGGCCTGCATTTAGGCTCGGCTGTCGTCGGCACCGGCGCATTCTGCGGGTTATCGACAGTCGTGCTGTGCATGCTCTATGCCCAGAGCCGGGCCCTTTATTCCATGAGCCGCGACGGTTTGATGCCCATGAGTTTATATAAGGTCCATCCGAAATTCCACACGCCGTATATCATCCAGATTGTCGTCGGAATTCTCGTTGCCTGCATCGCCGGCTTCACGCCGATTCATATCGTCGCCGAAACGTGCAGTGCCGGTACGATTTTCGCCTTCCTGTGCTCGTGCGTCGGCATTCTCGTTCTGCGCCGCAAATACCCGGACAAGCCGAGAGGTTTCCGCTGCCCGGCGGTGCACGTCATCGCTCCCTTAGGGTTTATATTCTGTGCCTTCGTCTTTTCCCAGCTGTCGTGGCATACGCTCGTGCTGTTTGCCATCTGGTCGGTTTTGGGCTTGGTCATTTACTTGGCTTACGGCTATGGCCACAGTACGTTAAACAAGTAAAGCCGTTGGAAAAGGGAGAAGAAACTGCATTTCAAGGGATATATCTGTAAAACTGAAAACACCGCATCCTGCAGTTGTCCTGTGCGATGCGGTGTTTTTGGCTAAGTAAGACCACTAGCCTTGAAACCTTGTGCAGCCCGTTTAGAGCAGCTGTACCTTTCAAAGGATTATCTTTGCAGGTAATGGTATCGTTTTCTTTTTCTCCTGTTTTCAAGCGTTTGATCTATTGTGAGGCTATGAAATGACGTTTTTGCTAAGGGAATGGCAGGAAAATTAAAAATAGGACTTGTAAAACTCCATGAATCTTGTATAATAAATACATGTCATGGGGATGTAGCTCAGCTGGGAGAGCGTACGGTTCGCATCCGTGAGGTCGAGGGTTCAAGCCCCTTCATCTCCACCAGTATTCATGCGGTTTCCGAGGTTTTGTCATTGAAGTGGTAGTTTCCATTTTTGTGACAAAAATGGAAGCCGCCTTCCTTTTTAATAAACCTCTTTTTTGGCTAACTTGGCAGTAAAATCAACAGAAATGACTTTGTGACCTTTCGGAGCCGGGGGCCTCGGAGTAGGAGCGTCTATTTGCTGCCCGAATACGGTTGCCGCCATGTTGTCCATAAAGTCACTCATTTTTTGTGAAGGCTTGCTCTGGGCCATATAGTGAGTATAGACTCGCATAATCATGGTCAAGTCTCTATGGCCGACTTGCCGCATGACTTCGGTGGGTGGAACACCGGCATTGATGGCTTCGGTTATGTAGATATGCCTTGCCATATGAGTTGATATATTTACGCTAATCTTCAATTTCTTCCCGATGTCGGAAAAGTACCTTGTACTGAAATTATTTGGGTCAATAGGTTTCTTCCCGGTATCGTCACCTGCAAACCAGATACCTTTACGCGATTTCATTCCTTTTTGCAGTATAGGGACGATAGAGCGCGGGAAGTATACCTTACGGTCCCGATACTTGTTCTTCGTCGTTGTGAGGCCGCTGGTGCCCTTTTTGACGATTGTATAGGCCTTATTGACCACCGCATAACACTCGTCAAAGTTAAAATCGCTTTTGTGCAACCCAAGGGTTTCACTGCGGCTTGTCCCGGCGCAAAACATAAATAGCACTACATAGGTCATCGGTTTCTTGCATGTTTGCATGTAGTGGTAAAACTGCATCAGCTCATCATACGTGGGTAACTGCTTTTCTTTGCGCTTGACAATCCGTTCGCCATTTTTATCATACTTGGGCCACTTCAAGCCCTGGCTGACATCTTTTTGGATGTAATCATCCCAGACCAACTCAGCAAACGTGTTTGTGATGATTTGTTTGGCTTCTTCTGGTCGCCCCTCGCAATTTGCGATAACGTAGCGCAGGTAGTCCCTTGTGATTTCATCTGCCGGGATTTTATCGAAGAATTTTTTCAGATGGTTGTCGAGGTAGGTCAATAATTTTTCTTTTGTGACCGCCTTGACATCGACCTTGCTTTCGATGAGACGTTTTGCGTAATCATAAAAGATGGGGCAGGTTTTGCTTACGGTAATTTTCTTGTATTTATAAGTCTTTACGGTCCCGTCTTTTGCTTTGTATTTCCGCTTGATTACAGAAATTCCCGAACGTTTAGTCATTGATTCTCCCTCCCTGATTTCAAAGAAAGATTCAACGTCTACCATATCTTTGTTGAATCGAACGATAGGGAGGTAGCCCTTATACTTCCAATTATACACGGTCGATAAGGACTTTCCAATATGTTCAGCGAATTCCCTCATAGTCAGGAACCTATCCGGCATTCAAAACCCTTTCAATATTTTCCAATCTATTTCAACTCCTTTCAGGCCGCCTCAGCAGCGGCCTTTTTGTTATTTTACCGTTCGATGTACACGTCTATGGTTTGGCGTCCGAAATTGATGCAGTCGTCGTAGCTAGGCATAAAGATGTCTATACGGTCGGAATAACCACCACCAAATCTGTCTGCAACGACATATCGGACTCCATTGATGACCACAACCGTGCCGAACGGCAAGTCATCCGAAGCAACAATCCCTTCTCGAACCCATTCGCCGCTTGCAGTGTACCCTTGGTCACAATAGGCCGAAACATTCATTGTGCGCCATTCTGCAAAGCAAGAGAAGGGGAGAAGGGTAAGTAATATTACTAGAAGTAGTCTAGTCATTCTTACCCCCTTTCCAGATATAAAAGCTATACCTAAACGCTAGTCTGCGTTTTTATCTTTGAAGGTTATCTCTATAGTGTGGATTGGCTCTTCAAGGAACAGATATTTGAACCCACATAGGAACGCTATAGTTGCCAATGTCGCTACAGCGTCCACGAAAAAGAACAAGTACCAGAAGAGGACACATGCAGCAATCGTTGCCACGAGTCTAATTTTGTCCCGATGGGCCTTCCAAAAAGTAGATAGTTTCTCCATTATTGCACCTTTTCGTATTGCGATAAAAAGTCTTTTTTGTACTTTACGTCAACCTTGCCGCCGTCTTTTATAACGAAATCGTTCGGGAATATATCAAAAATAGGAGTTTCGTAATCGTCACGGTCACTTTTGTCCACAGCGTAGTAATTTTCTTCGTAATCGCTATAATAAACATCGGCCGAACCTTTTAGGAAATCTATTATTTCGTTTATGTTGTCGCCGGTATATAGCATTGCTTCGACCTCATGTGGTCGTTGTCTCCATTTCATATCAACCAACCTCCTTGCATTACCCTAATATTTTCTCGGCATAGTAGTATTGGCTATCTAGCATAGCTAATATTTGATTGTAGTTATTCAGCGTAGCTCCTGTGTCCGCATAGCAAAGGATAATCTTGATGTCATTCGCGTGTTTGGTTATGCGCATTTCGACATTATCGGCTACTAGTCCACCGTATGTTTCATAGATTGTATATCTCTCTCCAACCCTCATCCCAAAATCTCTGTACAGAATATGATTTAATGTCATTGCTTATTCCGCCCCTTCCAAATAAAACACATTTGATTGATTCCCATATACTTTCCTTTTCGTAGTGGGGAGTAGGCCTGCTTGCTGCTTCTATGTCTTTGTCTAACATGGCTAATCCTCCTGTTCGATGGGGACGACTTTGTATCGACCGGTTAACAATTTCATAAAATAGGTGGGAAAGAGGACTCCATCTTTTCCTTGCAACCCACGTTTCGTTAGTTTAAACGGGCCATTTGGGATTTCCGTTCCATCCTTGTTCATGTTAAATTCCTCGTCCAATTTAACCCCTAGGATTTTCGCCACTTGCTCCATCTTGGTAACAGGTTGGCATCTGCCGGTAAGTAAACCTACGAGAGCCACAGAAGCAATCTCCGAGACATCCTGTCGACATTTTTTCCATAAAACCAAATCCTCATCAAAAACATACTCGCCACTGAGTTTGTCTATTTTAAAACAGACGCCAATATACAATTCGTTGTCTTCCATAAATTGTTCAATGTAGTTCATGATACCTCCTACCATCTAGGTCCATCTGAATCAAGGCAGCAAGGGTAGTCAAACCTTACGTACCACCCAAGGCTATTGATTCTGCATCCTAATTTACCATTATGGCAGCCATGTGATTCAAGTATAAAATACCTAGACATGTCACGCCCAGCGGCTTCCATTTGCTCAATCACTTCTTTGCCATTATGGCAGTCATAAAATATACGCATTATTTGTTCAGGGTTTTTGCGTAGGCGATAAGTTTTTCATAACGTTCTATGATTTCGTCTTCATGTTTACAAACTTCTTCTCTGGTTTCAAAGCAATTCCCGATAGCAATGGCTATTTCGTCAGCTAAATTCCCCGGTGTATACCAAGTCCCAGTTATATATCCTTCATCAGTAGCAAGATAATAAAACACGCCATTGGTTTTGGGTTTGTATTTTGGTTTGCATCCAAGACTTTCAGCTAACCGCTGAATCGCCAACTCAAGGCCAACATTAATATCGAATTTGTCATCGGGATGGCACTTGCCGTATCCACAAAAGAATGTTCCTTTATTGTTCCGCCAACTTACTCTTACGTACCCTTTGAGGTCTAAACTCAAAGCAAGATTTCCATCTGGAATATTGTATTTTTGTCCCAATTCCGCCATTTTATCTCTGACATGTGGGGACTTTGCGTAGCGTTCGAGCTGCTTATTCGTGAGTTTAACCTCGTCGGCAGGTTCTATACAATCAACGTCAATGTTCCAACAGCTTCTCCTGCATGAGTCTGCCCAACAACCTTTTACGTTGCGGATAAATTGGATTGTGGCAAGTCCAATCTTAGGATAAACCATTTGAACTACTCCGATTTCCCCGACGATATTTTTGTTGCAATCGTACTCTTTTGTTACTTTGACCTTCATGCCAATCTTGCAATCTTCGTATTTCATTTGTATTCCTCCGTTTTCCCCGTAATAAATTTCGAATGTGGCAACCCTTCAACCCAGTCGCAAAACTCTTGCCATTCAGGCAACCGATGGTGCCGTCTCTGGTGATAAATTGTTTTGAGTTGCATGTAGTTTGTTGTAATGCGAGCCGTCAAGAGAAGGCCAGAAGGGTAGGAGTAAATCATTCGCAACCAGTTTTCCCTTGTCGGTTCCTCATTATAAGCCGCTACCAATTCTTCAAACCGCTTGATAATTTCTGGGTCGGTATATTCGATATACTTGATGTGCATTTTGGGGAGCATATGCATGGTACTCATGGACGACACGAAGTCAAACCAGTGATACCGCTGTGCTTCCGGCCAAGCTTTTTCACTAAAGGTCACGTCCATCTGAACCACAATACCTTTAAGGAAACAATCATGACCGCTGCCAGATGGAGCAGAAGCGAGTTTGTTGGCTCGCTTCATGCCGTTGTCTGCGACTCGATTAGGGAGAAGGTTAGTCGCATCGGTTGCCATAGGGTAGCCAGAGGCGGCGATTGAATTGTCCATCCCAGATATTTCAACACTGGTAATGATTGGGTATGTGGTGTTAAGATTTGCGGTTTTTATGCTTGTGTCAACGTATTTCATTCGTTATCATATCCTCCCAAAAATTCTTCTACGGCTTTATAGCGTTTACGGACGTTTTCTGCGTTTTTGACAGCTTCTGCATGTGTCTTGAAGCAATTACCGAGTAACAGTTGTATCTGGTCAATACGGCCCCCAGTATAACAGGAATAATCAAAACCTCCGCCATCGCCGTCAAGTAATGAAACCCAATAAATGTCACCGATTTTGGGTTTCCATTTTTCAGAGATAAACTGCTCTTTAATTCTTTGGACAGCCACCTGTGCGCCAATGCAAACGTCAAATCTATCGTCTGGATGGCACTTAGCGACCCCTACTCTTGCCTTGTCGTCAAAACGTGCAGTAATCGTAAGTTTTCCGTCCGTAGTAAGCTCCCAAGAGAAAATACGCCACGGAACCCCAGCCCTATTAAGAGCTTCCTTTATAACGTCTTCCGCGTAAGAGCGGAATTTACTGTCATTTATGGATTTTGCCGAAATTTTGCCTTTTTGTATGGCTAGGTTAATGAGGGTTATATAGGGAGTGTTAGGGGAGTCATGGAACTTAATTTTCGCCAAGTCTCCATATACTACACTCCCAACAAGTTCTAAAATAGTCCCTGTTTTCCCAGAATAGGCGCTGTCCCCGACGACCTTTACGCTGTCTCCAACGCAAAATCCTTTATATTCAACCACTTTTATATCCATTATAGGTATGTCATTAGTGCCGGTTTGGTATAACGATGTTTTCTCACCGTCTGGCAGCGAGATAGTAAACCCGCCACCGCTATTCAAGAAAACATCTGTTATAATGCCGTAGCAAGTATTCCCACCCTTGCCTTTAAGTTTTACTGTCATACCAACTCTTGCATCCGCAAATTCCATTTATTTTCCTCCTGTCTGATTGATTCCTTCGGCAACTGCGCTTACGAGCTGCTTCGTGAAATCTACAATATTTCCTTGAACTATTTGAATGTTATCTGGTGTTACGTAATTGGAAACTAACATGGTTATCATCGTTTCCTTTGAGGGGATGAATATACCAATGGCTGTATCTACGATGAAAAATACCCCTAAGCGTTTAGCCCATTTAGCGGCCAATCTTTTGTTTTCCTTGGCGCTTTCGTTCCATTTGTCGTCAGAAGTGAAAACCCAGTATATAACAAGGACAATAATTGCGCCAAAGGAAAGAGTGCCTAAGAGGCCAGTAATAAAGTGCAGGTTGCAAATTACGTTTATCACGTAGAAAATCCACGGGTTAATTATCGGTTCCATTTTCTAGCGCCTCGCGTATACGTTGAGCGTACGTTGGAAATTCGTTCGTCCCTAAAAATTCTGCAAAGAATTTAGCTTCTCTGTCTGTCATCTTGATTACGACCCCGTAGACTGGCTCATAGTCAACAATTCCACGTTCTGCTTTCATGGCTAGGCCTCCTTGATATTTCCAATAAGCTTATCTGCAAGCCACTTGAGTTTCCCGGCGTCACGCTTGACCGATTCCACGAAGCTCTGCTTGTCTAATTTACCGCTGAATGCAATGGCTTCGATTGCCAGACGGTTATTGTTGAATACGATGTGCATAGATTTAAGAATCCGTTCTTCTTCTTGGTTAATCATTTATTTACCCCTTTTTAGCATAGATATCGGATACAAATGTAATGTTATCGTCATTAGGTCTTATAACGGCATGTCTATAATGGATGACAGGCCATTCAGTGTAAGATGCGTTTCGCAAATATATGCATTTCTCATATCTACCAAATTCGTTTTTTATGTACACAATTTGGCCTGCGCGTACCACGTCAGTATCAACTTCCCATGGGGAAAGAGATGGAAACCCAAAATATTTTTCGTCTTCTTCGCAATTAATTGCTTCTACCTCTTTTTTCAAAGACTCAACTTGCTTTTCTAAATCTACTACATGATTTATGATTTTCCGCAAGCCTTCCTCTGTCACTTTGTTGCTAAAAATTCTCATCGAAACTATTCACCCTTTTCTAATATTTCAATTATTTCATTTATCTTATTAATTGCATTTGCAATCTGCTTTAATTTGACATTGGTTGGTATTTCATTATTTTCCTTTTTCTTGACTTGCTTAGCTAACATGAATTTGCACATATCGCAAATGCAACGATAGTATCCATCTGCCATTGCGTAATCTACTTCGGAATATGCTGCGTCTCGCAAACCTTTACGCTCACTTTCAAGGAAGTTTAATAGTTCTGACATTTCATCATAGGTGTTGTTCAATTTCCTGCGCTCCTTTCAGCTTGTTTTTCTTTTACAAATCGGATTATGTCGGCCATACAAGCTGCGTACCCATTTCGCACACCTTCGGTATATTCTCCGGCGATGGCGACCTTATGGATAGCGTATCTGCCACTTAAATATTCCCACATATCCGCTACGGTAATACAATTTTCATTCAATTATCCAATCTCCTTAGTGGGCGCACCGAGTTGATTATCATGCCTCGGCTCCCTTGATATGCCCCGATTAAATAGGGCTTTCCTTCTTTTAATTCTTGGTATTGCTTGTGGAACATCGCAAAGCTCAAGCCGTTGTCCAAATCAATAAAGGCCATCGGGTTGCCATTGCGGTCATGTAGTTTTTTGAACTTACTGACGTAACCTGCGAAGGTGGTCTTGTTATTAACCAAAGATAAATCATAATGCTTTAATGGGTCTTGGAATGAGAATCCGAAAACTTTCAACTCACCATCTATGTCGTCGAATGAAGAATCATCGTGCCACTCGATAACGTTGTTTTTGATGATTTCTTCGTAGTGCTTGATTTTCTTTTCGATATATTCCGACTTGAATTTTGTATTGGCCTTCCATCGCTGAATGGCATCTAAGGCCGACTTCTGCGTTGCGTAGTAGTTCTTAACTGGCTTGATAGAGCCAATCATTTTGCTTCTTGGCACCTTGAGATAATCCAGCGCACCACCTTTAATGAGTGCTTCAAGCTTGTTGGAAGGGTACTGGTTGATGATTTCGGTCAAGCTATTTTTGTTGATAGGTGGTTCAAGCGAACCAACACCTTTAATGCAGTTTGTCCCAAGCTGAATCCCGGTACCACGCTTTTGGCACATATCAGCTCCTAATTCAGGTGGCAAGATGGTGATACCCATATCTTTTGTCGCTTTGACATAAGCAGGGAAGTCTTTGTCCTTGCATTTCTGGTTTAGGAAACTTGCCATGAATTCGATGGGGTAGTGAGCCTTGAGGTAGGCCGAACGCCAAGCGGTAATGCCGTATGCCGCTGCGTGCCCCCTATTGAACGAGTACCTAGCTGACGCTTCAACGACCTTTACAAATTCATCTACCGCTTCTTTGGGTGTCCCAAGCTTCTTTGCGGCAGCCACCATTTCTTCGACCGCAGGCTCCATTTCTTCGACAATCTTTCGGCCAATGATGCGGCGTAAATTATCAGCCTTGCCGAGAGAATAGCCGCATAAGACCTGCGCCCCAGCCATAACTTGTTCCTGATATACGATAAGCCCATAGGTGTCCTTGAGGACGCTTTCAAGTTCTGGGGAAGGGTAGGTCACTTTGTGTTTCCCGGCTTTCCGCATAATATACTCATCTGTTGTCCCAGAGTCGAGCGAACCAGGCCGATACAAGGCGTTGCAGGCGATAAAATCTTCGGCTCGGTCAGCTTTCAACTGTTGGAGCAGGTGAGTGAACCCTTGGGATTCACTCTGAAACACCCCTTCGGTTTTGCCTTGCTGAATCATGCGGGCCGTTTTCTGGTCTATATCAGGGATAGAGTCGTAGTCGATACCAGTTTGCTTAATCACTCGGTCGATAATGTCCAAGTGCTGTAAACCCAAGATGTCCAGTTTGAGTAGCCCCATCGCTTCACAGTCGTGGAACTCGTAACATACTACATAATCATATTCGCCAGTTTTGGTACTCTTTTGCCGTTCAATGGATGTGTAGTTCGTGATTTCGTCTGGGCAAACAATGACTGCCGACGCATGAGTGGAGTAGTTGATGATATGGTCCATGAAATGCTTTGCAATTTCACGAGCTTTTTTATCCTGCAGGTCGTCTACATCGACAATGTTTTTGCACAACTCATTGGTTCTTGCCGGTTCATACCCAAGGGATTCGCAGGCTCTACGACATGCAGATTTTGGTTTGATATAACCAAAGGTACGGACTTGGAAAACTTCGCCGTATTTTCCTTTGATATAATCAATAACTTCATCGCGTCGTGAGGCTTGCACGTCTGAATCAATCCTTTATACTTTATGTTTCCATAAAGAGTAGACTATATCTTCGCCATATGCATAAGCACTTAGGCGTCACGCACTTCGGGCGGTAGCTTATCTTCCGCCCTACGCTCCTTTGAGCTAGTCGTTACACTTTACTTCATAATTTCTAACTTTCCGATATTTACTCAAGGACGAAATTGACAATCCGTATTCTTTCGCCGCAAAACGACAACATTCAAGGATGCTCTGGAAATCTTTAATCTTTTCTCCGTTTTCCCACAACGAGCAGCGAATGAAGTTTCTTACTGGCGACATGGTTTCGTATGACCGCTTGAGATTTTCTTTGCGAGTGACCCAGCGAAGGTTATTCGCATGGTTGTTTCTTATATTTTTGTCTATATGGTCTACCTCTGGTTTGTTTTCTGGATTTGGGACAAACGCTGTTGCTACCAATCTATGTATAGAAAAACGTTTTCCTTTCCCATCTTTCCATAAATTCACATACAAATATTTTGAAGTGGAAGTTGGAGACGCACTAATGAAAATGTTGTTTTTTAAGGAATATACGCGCCCATCATCAGAAACCATGTATGAATCTTCGTACCCTTTTATCGGTAACATATTAGGTAAGTTAGTTATAATAAATCTCCTTTTTATGAAGTCTTAGCACGGTATTGCCTGCTATCTATTGCATAGACCGTAGGTTCTCTTACGAAGTGTATTCGAGCAATAATGCCTTATATAACTTCTACCGTTAGCCCCGTTAGGGACACCTGTAAGCAATACAGTTCACGTGAATTAACATCTATTGTTTCCAATAAACTCGACATAAAATTTATCTGCTGGGGTGACTCGCTCTGGGTTGCAGAACCGTTCAAATAAAAGGTTGTATCGCAGGGGGTCAACTTTGGTGATGCCCATAAAGTAAGCCACATCGCTGCCGCAGACACTCCCACGCCCCATACCAGTGCGGATTCCTTTTTCTTTGCACATGCGTATCATGTCGTCGATGATGCACATGTAATTCAAATAGTCCACTTTCCCAAGCATATCGATTTCGTAGTTGATACGGTCGATATGCTCTTTTTTATTGGTCCATTTGCCGACTTTCTTTTCCATGTAGCCTTCATTGCAGCGTTTACGGATGTAGGCTTCGGGGTCGGCGCAGAAGTTGGGGTAGTGTTGACCACCCACAGGGATTTCCACGTTGCATTTATTCACAATTTCCTTGACGTTGGCATAAAAGCTGTCTACGTCTTCCCTGCTGAACCCATGAAATTCCATCATGTAATCGTCCACTTCTTCGGTACTCATGAGATAGTACGTCTGGGTAGGGTAGTAGTCGCTTTCGTCTCCAAGGTTAAGCCATAAGCGGTGATACGGAGCGTCTTCTTTGCGGACATAGTGGCTGTCCAGCGTGACGATAACTTTGTGACCATGAGCCTTGGCAAATTCATAGGCTTTTCGGTTGTATGCCTTTTGGTCATCCATGTCGTGTGGCTGTACCTCAACGTACAAGTCACGTCCAAAGATACAGGACAGCTCGTGCATGTCTTCCAATGGGTCGTCCTGTCGGAGGATACCGGCAAGGCAAGCGGTAGTGCAAATCAGTCCTTCGTGAAACTCGTCAATGGCTGTCATATTGATTCTGGGCTTCTTGTAGAAGTTTTCATGGGCAAACTTATTGAGCCGCATGAGATTCTTGTAGCCATCAAGGTCTTTTGCAAGAAACAGCATGTGATACATTGTGGATTCCTTGAGGTTGATGTCATGTACGAAATACATTTCGCATCCCAACAGCGGCTTGATTCCTTCCTTTTTGCAGGCTTCGTAGAACTGGAACAGGCCACTGACGGTGCCGTGGTCGGTGAGAGCTAAGGCTTCATAACCAAGCTCTTTGGCTCTCTTTGGCAATTCATTTATGTTCGCATATCCGTCATGGAGGCTATTATCGCCATGGCTATGCAAATTAGCTACAAAGTTCATGCTGTAGTTCCTTCTTCCTTAAAAACAGATTGACAAAATAAAGCTGTCCTTCGCCGGTGACATAGGTTGTGAAGAAGGTGAGAGTGCCATTCGAGCCGACGCGATGGCGTTCGTTGACTCGGAACAGTCCCTTCTCCATAGCAATCTGGGTGGGTCGATTCTTGTCCATCCCAGTCTTCATGAGGTAATCGTTATCTCTCAGCCACTGGAATAACCGCTTTTGACCAATTTCAATTCCGTTCTGCTTGAGAATTTTGGAGAGATTTCCAATGGTGCAGTCGCTTTTTGTGATGCCGACAGCATTGGCGAACAACACCTTCGGCTTGTCTTGCTCGATTTTAAGCTCTGCCTTACGGCGAGCTTCTTTTTCTTTCTTTAATTCTGTCGCAAGGCTAATCAAAAAGTCTGGTTCGGTAATGGCTTTATAGATGGCTTCGTCGGTCATATATGCGCCATGCTTATGAATGGTGGGGAGGACTTCGTCGAAAACCCAACGCTCGAACCTTTCGGCAGCAGGAAGTTTACTACGAATGATTAATCGGTATACGTCACCTTCTGGTATAAATAACATGTTCTGCCTACCACCACTAGTAGGTACTTCCATTTTGGAAACCCCTTTGCAATGTGTATTTACTGCTTTCGAGGGGATGGCATAACCCAAAGCTTTGGCTACATCACTAGCGCAGAACAAGACATTCCCTTGCTCCACGATAGTTCTTACTTGACCGAATTCTTCGTTGTTGAATACTTGCACTTCGTTGTTCATTGGCAGTCACTCCTTTATTCAATAAATGTAACTAATAGATACCTTTATTTATGGCTGGTTTTTAAAGGCATATACTTGACAACCTTAAGCCAGTGTGGCATCCGGCACCGGAGTCCGAGATATACTCATCCCAAAGGAGGCTCCGTAGAGTCGTCCTTGGGTGAGTATTGGGCATCCGTATACCGTCGCCTCGTTATAGCTGCTCTCATACACGCTTCATCGTCCCCAATCTGTCCCGGTTCCTCCACATGTTCCCACGTCCGAAGACGCCAGATTCCCGCCTGACCATTATGCCGTCATCGCCTTAGAGGGAAGCTTTATGAGCAGCACATAGGCCTGTCCGGCGTCACCCGTAACCCTCAGCCAGTTTTTTCTTTCGGTGATAGCGACACCGCTGTTTTTTAGAGTGTTATTCCACTAACCACTTTAGGTTAACTATTTAACTTGAACTGTTGACAGGAAGATTGTACCTCTAAAAATGGCTATCGTCAATAGGGTAAAGCATTATTCTCTTTAGAATAATAAGTAAATTATTCGATTTAGAATAATTATGACGGGTATTGACGAAAAACTTTTCTGGAGGTATGATATATGCGTGCTCAAGTTAACGAGTTAACTTAGCATACAAAAACAATAGAAATGAAAGGGTGAAACAGTATGATTACGCCGAAAGGCAAACTTATGTACGTCCACATCAATGGACGCGAAGAAGAATATCCCAAGGGGAATAAGACGGGTCGCTACACGGCAACGTTGGAGCTTACCGAAGAAAACTACAATCTTGTCAAAGATGAGTTGAACAAGATTTGGGAAGCTTCGGACGAATACAAAGATGTGGCCGAAGTGGTCGAGGTGATGAACCCGAACCTTGGTGTCAAAAAGAAGAAAGATAAAAAGACAGGAGAAATCCATTATCTTCTCAAAGCCAAGCTTACGCGGTTCAAGGTCGATAAGACTACAGGTGAGCAGACAGAACGTTTCGTTACCATTAAGGACGGTGCAAATGTCCGCTTAGCCGACGACACAAAAATCTTCAACGGCAGCGAAGGGCGGTTGATGGTATATCCACGCCCGTACAACTTGGGGGCAAATTATGGCGTTAGCTTGTATTTGCAGGAAATCCAGTTAACCAAAGCAGCTACTGGCAACACCGAGGAATTCCCTATTGACGACGAAGACATCGAAGAAGCACCGTTTTAATCGGGAAGGGGGCTGAATCAACGGCCCTTTGAAATGCCTTGGAAGGACACCTTGTGTGCAACTGACATGCCAGCCTAAAAACGTCATTACACAAACTTACACGCTCCTTTCTTTAAATCTTTCCTTCCAAGGTGTCTCTAAGGGCCGTTCATATGACTCCAGGTGAATTTAGTAAATTAGATATAAAAAAGCAGGCTCACCGGCTAACATTGCTGTACTTCAAAGGGCAATGTTTTCAGCGCGGTAAACCTGTTACTGGTTACTTTCAGTTGCGGTCGACATTCCTTAAAGCCAAGCAAGAGGACTTAACCGAAATGTTCCTTTACTTGTCTGGGACGGACGAACGGCCACCATTGAAAGAACTGTGGAATGGCTGCAAGCTTTGGAACCAAGAAAAAATCCAAAGTCATGCAGTCAGCGATTATGAACCTTTAAGCGTGGAGGAATTATGCCGGGACATGGAATGAAATTTACGCCAGAGAAGAAAGCCGTTGCATGGCTTAATGAAAATAGAAGCATTTACGCCGGCGTTTCCACGGGAATTCGTACCGAAGAACAGCTCCGTGAATGGAAAAAGAAGTGGAAACATGACATGGACACGCCGTTATATCGTAAATTGATGGACGAGCGGTCCGCCCTTGTTTCCATTTCGGACCTTGGAACATGCTACTTCATCGAATCCCTCGCCGCCAAGGCATTCAGTCTTTGGCTTGCGAAAGGGTACTTAAAGTGGCTCTGGGGCCCAACGCAGCGTGTTGAAGCGTTGCACGTTTGGATTCCCATGCGCGGAATTGTTCATTCATTTGCAAGAAAGATGAAAAAAAATTACAACAAAGACGAAGAATTTAATATGAGAAAAGTAAAAAAACATGGGGAGGAAGGGAAACTTGAAAGTAGGCTCAAGAATCAAAAGCAGAAAGTTAAAAGGACTCGCAACCGTAGTCGCACAGCGAGGTTCCGAGATACTCGTTGAATGTGACGACCGGGAAGACGGCAAGTTTGTCGTGTCGGCCTTTAATGGCTATTATGCACGGGATATGAAACGTCGCCTGCGTTGGCTCAAATTGAAAGATGTCGAATTATGGACGTAATCGGTAGCCTGCTTTACAAGATTGATTTACGTGACCTTGTATGTTTCTACACGGAACTGACAGAATCCAGTAACGGCATCGCAAGAGGTAAGTGTCCGATACATCATGGCAACAACCCAACAAGCCTTGCAATATACCCTGATGGTACGTACTATTGCTTTGCTTGTCACTCTACCGGCAACGCTATCAATTTTTATAGCGCGGTTACTGGCTATCCCTTTTATCAGGCCGTTGAGCGACTTTGCGAAGAATACGAAGTGTCAATGGATGATGCGACGTTCAAAGCGCAAAAGGACATCGTTGGGCGAAACACCCAGATGGCCGCGCGATTCAGCCGCTACATCGGACATTTGAGCGACTACTTGATGAAGTCACGAAAGCTGACAGAGGAAACCATCAAAGAGTTTCATTTGGGTTACGACGGTGGAAATTTCCTAATGGAAACACCTGGGCTTATTATCCCAATTCAAGACAAATATGCTCGCATCGTCGGTTTTTCCAAACGTCGCCTCAACGATGGGAAACCTAAGTACCGCAACAGTCCCGATGACGACATTTTCAAGAAGGGTAACATCCTTTTCAATTACCATCGGGCCATTGGGCGCATCAAAGATTGCGGTTGCCTTCATCTTGTTGAGGGTTATATGGATGTTATGTCGGCTCATCAACAGGGGTTGCCATGCGTGGGCTACCTTGGAAGTAAACCGACAAAGCAACAACTATTGATACTTTCAGAGTTGCAGAAGCGTTACCCCGACATGGTAATCTACCTGTCCGTAGATAATCCAAAGGTTGACAAGGAAGGCCGACGGATGCTGCCGAGAATCCGCAACGACATTGTAAAATACGCACCGAACTTGAATGTCCGATGCGTAGTATTCCCGGATGGAGAAGATGATGAGAAATATTGAGGTGTTCGACATTATCATTGACCGTAAGTGTCATGCGTATGTCGTGAAAAATAAGCGTAAAGACCGAAACGGTCATGACATTTTTGATTGTGCGACGACAGGCATACGACCACAAAGCCGTACCATTCAACGCGAAAACATCGTGGCCGTTTTGAACAGTATGAAAGGAGAACCATTTGAATGCGAAAGTTAGCAAGCGTTCAAGTCATTCAGGACTTGACGCCGATTCCGAACGCAGACCGCATTGAGACGGCGCATGTGCTCGGCTGGGAAGCTGTTGTGAAAAAGGGAGATTTCAAGGTAGGTGACAAATGCGTCTACATCGAAATTGACTCGCTACTCCCCGAAGACAACCCTGCGTTTGACTTTCTAAAGGATAGTAAGGGAAAAATCGAAAGAATCCGAACCAAGAAGCTTCGGGGACAGATTAGTCAAGGTTTGATAATGCCTATGTCGATACTGCCGGAAGACCATGAGGTTGGCGACGACGTGACAAAGGTGCTGAAAATCAAGAAGTGGGAGCCGGATTTGTGGAACCGCCCGGCAGATAAACGTCCGAGTCGCCTTGTCCGCAAGTATAGTGGCAAGTGGGCGAACCGCCTCTTGTACAATAAGCCGTGGACGAATTGGTTCAGCAGATACCTTTTCACGCAGACAGCCAAGAGCTTCCCTGACTTCATTAATCGCACTGACGAGACTCGCTGCCAAGCGATGCCAGAAGTTGTTGCTTATTATGCTGGCACTGATTGCGCTGTAACCGAAAAAATGGACGGCAGCTCTATCACTATTTGGTTTGACGATAAGCTCAAATTGCATGTCGCAAGCCGTAACCTTGAGGTGCTTGACACGAGCAATTATTTCTGGAAGGCGGTCATTAACGAGGACATTGAGGATAAGCTTCGGGCTTGCTTTGTAAGCAACCTGGACAAGCTCAAGTGGTTATGCTTGCAGGGGGAACTCTGCGGGCCGAACATTCAGGGCAACAAGTACAAGTTCAAGCAGAAAGGCATTTTCTTTTTCAATATTTTGTACTGCAACCCTGTTCGGTATCTGAGTTTGGCCAACTTGTGTGACCTTACAACCCGCTGCGGACTCAAGACGGTACCTATTTTGGATATGCAATATAAGCTTCCGAGTGACATCGCAAGTATCGTAGACATGTCCAAAGGCGAATCGTATTACGGCAATACGCCGAGGGAAGGTGTGGTTGTCCGTCCAGAGCCGCCTATTATCGACCATAACGGGTTTCCTGGGATGGTTGGCAATCGGGTTTCCTTCAAGGCAATCAACCCTGAATTTCTTTTGAAGTACAAATTGTAGGTGATTTATATGGGGGTCAAAGCTTGGGTGCTTTATATTGCAATGAGCATCCTTGACATAATTTGCATTTTCTTTGCCATCAAGGGAGCGGCGATTTTATTCGGGTTTGAGGGGATTGAACCGTTTGCCTTTGCGGTTGCTGTTGGTTTTGGCGTAAATAATTTCTTGGAGCGTGACAGATTTGGAATGCGAGATTAAACGAGAGTTCCGTGGTGAGGTCAACGGGTATGAGTTTGACAATCAAAACGCATATTTCGCCGTATCGAACATCATAGACACTCTCGAACATAAATTAGGAAGAAAATTTGGTGACTTTGAATTGGCGGCTTTGATTGCTGATGCCTATTTCTTGTATCAAGATTTAGGGCTGTCAGCAGAGAAATTTGAAGATTCCTGCCTTTCAAACATATCTAAGGGTTCTTTAAGGTTTCTACCTAAGAACAAAAAAATTAAAGAATACAACGAATTATTGGGAGGGTTGTTGTCATGATGCGTAAATTTGATGTCGGTGATGATGTCTTTTATAACGGTGAGAGGGCTACGATTATTGGCCTTTATGTTCTTAACGGAAAAGCTAAATACCTCATTGCTGTCGATACAGACCACTCTGTTTTTGCTGCCGAGGATGAATTACTCGGCCTTGACTTAGATAATGGTGTGCTGCGCTTCATTAAGGAAACGTATTCGTTTTTGCAGCACCATGAGGATGTTAAAGGGTTTAGCCTTTCGCTTGGCCCTACAGGAGTCTTGTCGGTAGACATTACAACGAATGTTCAGGGCAACTTTGATTTCGACCTTGATAAATTCGATTATGTGATGGCGACCGAGTACATCAACCGCTTTTTAGATTAATGAAGCGATACATGGTGTATGGTAACATTGCCGTTCCTGTCTACGCCGAGGATGAAGACGAAGCGATGGATAAGGTAGCTGAATGGATTGACGACATTTACGACCGTCATCATGTTGCCGATAGTATTGAACTAACCGGTGCAGAACGGGACTACGATGGTGACTTTGACAAAGAATTATTGAGTTAGGGGGTGATTGCGGTACTTAAAGATTACAATGATTTGCTTAAAAATGGCATAGAGATAGCGTCGTTAAAGACGGTTCCGCTTGATATTGCGGCTCTTGAGATTGAGTTGGACAACTTGAGCGACAAAGAATCTGAGTATCGCAAAGCCTCGGCGTTTTGCCGCACGGTCAAGGACGGCCTGGTCAAGAGCGACATTGCGGAGCTGTTGGCCGACCGATGGAATAAGCCGGTAAAGGAAATTAAACAGTACCTGCAGGTCGACGCTGATTCAGCAGACGAGTTGCTTGCGTTGGCTCACGGTGTAGATGACTGCTTTGCCGACTTCAAGAATTTCCTGTCTGGCGGCGTCATCAACCTTGGGCTTAAATCCATCGACGAGTCCATTGGAGGCATTCAACCTACGGATGTTATTGGCTTGGCTGCATATTCTAATCATGGTAAATCCTTCTTGGCGGCCAAGATTGCGGCTTATCAGCTCGTAAGAGAAAAGCGTAACGTTTTAATTATCTCGCGAGAAATGACCAGAGGGGCATACCTTCAAAGTATTGTCCAAAACATCCTTCACATGCCCAAGCGCAAACTGATGGACTACATCAATACTGACCAAGGGGCAGAACTGTACGGCAAGGTCACGGATGCCCTGTCGAACCGGCTACGGATTGTGGACGAAGGGTGCGGCTCCATCGATGCTATTTGGAAGCTGACACAAGCGTTGAACACGAATGGGTTTCATGTAGATTTCGTCATTGTTGACCATTTTATGCTGCTCGACGGCGTAAGCGAATTTACCAAGTTTGAAGAACAGGCCAACATGATGAAAGCCTTCACGAAGCACTTCAAGGCTCCCTTGTTGATGCTTACTCAGTTCAATGATGCGTCGCTATCGTCTATGTCAAAGAAAAAGACGCCGACGAACAATAACATCAAGGGCAGCAACGCATTTATTGCCGTGTGCGATGTAACGCTTCTTCTCTGGCGACCAGCCTTACTCGAAAACAGTATGGACTCGATAGCCAAGGAAGAAAACAAAGATATTACCTATATTAAAATCAGCAAAAGCAGAAGGGAGTTGGAAGGGCCTGTGCTGTTCAAATATAAGTACAACAAGGATGATTACGGCTTCAATGAAGTGCCGTTAGGAGATTTTTCGGATGATTGAGTTTTTCAAGTGTCCGAATGGCGATAAGGTTCCTGTTAAGGATTGCCTCGCAGGGTGTGACCATCGGTGCCTGACATTGCCAACGTTGATTTTTGCGTCACGGACGCGCAAATGGGACGGCAAGACATTCTCGGTTACGCAGCTTTTACAGCCAACATTGCAGGCCTATTTGAAGTTGACGGTACCAGAGAGTATCAGCCCTATTGATTCTTTGGTGGCAGGTTTAGGAACAGCTGGTCATGCCTTGCTTGAGAATTGTATTCCGCAAGGTTATGTTGGGGAATTCCGAATGATTAACAATAAAGGCACAATCACGGGTCAGCCAGATTTGATTGACCTAAAAAATCGTATTCTTTATGACTACAAATTCGTGAGCGCATTTTCCCTTGCTATGATGCTTGGGTATCACTCCGTTGGTTACTGGCACGAGTTCAAGCGTGGCCCCAAAAAAGGCACGAAAGAATGGCGGTTTAAGTACGAACACGGCGGCAAACCCGACTACCACAACTATGACTATCAACAGAATATGTATCGGCTGCTGTTAAAGGAAAACGGAATAACTATTGACAAAATGATTTTGCAGGTTACGGCCAAGGAGTCAGATGCTCAAATCAAGCAACTTGGTCTTGACCGCAGGACATACCTTATTGAAATTCCCAAGTACGACGATGATGCTGTCTATGCGAAATTCGACGAAGCTTACGATAAGCTAAAGACTGCATTGGACACCCAAACGATGCCACCGATGTGTGACGACACATGGAATGGCCGTCGGTGCAGCGGATATTGTTCCGTAAATGCGCACTGCCCATATTACAAGAAAGGATAATCATGAAGGTTGAACTTGATAGGGAATTTTGGCACAAGATGGCATATCTGTACAGAGAAGGATTGATAAATTATCAATGCCTTTCCTGTGATTATACATGTGGAGCAGACACTTTAGATGAATTAGTAAGCTATTTCCCGCAGCGAGTAAATGACATGTGGAATAAAATCACCAATGTGGTATACCGCCACAGGCACGAGTGTGGTTATGATTCAACCCCCGAAATTAATAAAATTCTTGATGAATGGAAGATTGAGTAAAGAGGGTGAAAGGGAAATGAATATTGTGGTTGCAGGGAGTCGTAGCTTTAACGATTACCAGCTATTGCAAAAAACTTTAAATCGCTATATTAAAAACTTACCTAAACAGCCTATTACGATTATTTCTGGTGGCGCAAAAGGCGCAGACCAATTAGGCGAGAGATACGCCAAAGAACATAAGCTTTCTATCCAGCAATTTCCCCCAGATTGGGACTTGTGGGGTAAAGCTGCTGGCCCAATCCGTAACCGTAAGATGGCTCAAGTGGCAGATGTAATTTTCGTCTTTTGGGATGGCAAGTCAAGGGGTAGTCAAAGTATGATTCAGTGCGCTAAAAACGCAAAAGTCCAGTGTTTTGTGATAAGGAGTTATGGAAATGATTGAGATAAAATCGGACAGCGACCTTACGTTTGTCATTGACGTGCAAAATATGCCTTCGGAATACGACAAGGCGCGGAAGATTAGCGAGGGTATTGCCGAGTTTAAATCTATTAAAAAGTCGTTAGGTGCACTTAAATGTAGCGTAGGGATTTTATATTGAGGTGATTCAATGATTGTGATTAATTTTTTCGGGCCATCATGTAGCGGCAAAAGCACATTAGCCGCAGGGGTGTTTTATCGGCTCAAAAGCTTTGGTTTAAACGCCGAGGTGGCCTTGGAGTACGTCAAAGACAGCGTGTATGATGGCAACCCATATCCCTTCAAAGACCAGATTTATGTTTTTGCTCATCAGCTCAAGCGGTTGCGACAATACGAAGGGAAGGTTGATTATGTCGTCACGGATGCACCTTTGCTACTCTCGCATTCATTTGCAGGCGACAAGGAATGCCAGGCGTTCCATGACCTGATTGACCATGAATGGAAACGATACAATAACGTCAATGTCTTCCTTGATTGGCATAACGTCCCTTACACATCAAGTGGCCGAAAATCAGAGCATGACAACCGAGAGAAATATGCAAAGAAAGTCAAAAAACTCCTTGACGATAGAAACGAAAAATACATCGTTGTACCGAGCGACGGTGACCTTCTTGGTATCGTTGCTTTGATAAGCGACGAAATCGAAAGGGTGGAAAAGGGGGTGGCCGAATGAGTTATCGAACGAATTATGTTGACGAGTTTCTACAGGACAACGGCTTGGAGTATGAGAAGTGGTTTCTCATCGATGAGTTTCCCGGCGTCCATTTCATGATTGATAGATATTATAGGCTCAACATTTCCGACCCAACGGGAACAGTAAGTGGCACACGAATAGATTTTATTTATGACAATCTTTTAGCGGGAATCTATCGCACATCAGCCATAAATGAAGGTATGGACTATCTGCGGAAAATCATTGGTATCAAGGTTGACGAAATTTTTAATGTCGTAAATGGAGATGGAGAGCTTGTTGCTGCCGGAGGGGAACCCTCAAGATACATTATGAAAAACGATAAAATTTTTTATCTCAATGGTAAGAATACCACAATCGCTTGGGGAGTTATGGGAAAGCTTTTAAGTGGAGAATATAGAGCCGCCAAACAGGAGGGTTGTGTATGAAAATCAAAGAGTTGATTGAGTTGCTACAAAAGGCTGACACAGACACAAAATTGTGGGCTGAATCTATTGATGAGCGGTTTGACATCGTTGGGGTCGAGACCGTAACAGAATTGAAACACGGGGAAAAATTTACGAGGATTGTCTTATGTTAATCATTGGGAAAGCCGGCAGCGGCAAAGACACATTTGCGTCCATGTTTCCGCAGCTCAAGAGATACGCATTTGGTGATGAAGTAAAGAAAATAACCAAGATTTGTCAGATTGACGGGGCTAAGGCTGCCCATGATTACGTGCTTGCCAAGACCGGCATTTTGGATTCCGCCGTATATCCTATTTTGGAGTATGCAGCGGCGCACCACGAAGGTGGCAAACAGAGGCATATCCTGCAGGTGGTCGGCCAGGGCTTCCGTAACATTGAACCAAATTTCTGGGTTAATCTGGTTATCGGCAAAATAGCGGCAGACGGAAACCCACCGCATATCATTACAGATTGCCGTTATCGGAATGAATTCGACGCCTTCAAGGATGAAATTTCAGTCTTCCTTTACGCGTCCCGCAAGACTCGCCTACGCAGACTCAAGGCAAGGGACGGTACGGTTTCATGGAAAGACTTGTCTCATCGGTCCGAGACAGAAATTAACGAATTTTGCGACCTCTGCACGTATCGTATCGACAACAGCCGAGACAGCTTGCAAGAGCTGCGCCACAAAGCCGAGGCGATTATGCGCAAAGAAGGCGAGCTGTATTAGACGTAAGCCAAACGGTTCCCTTCCGGGATGGAATGAAGTCCGCATGGTTGTTTGGAACCGTGACAAGTGGTGTGTCATTTGCGGAAAACGCGGCGAAGAAGTCCATCATGTGACGTTTCGCTCGCAAGGCGGTAAAGACGTGTCGGACAATTTGGTGCTACTTTGTAGGAATTGTCACAAGGCAATCCATAACGACTATGCGACAGCTGATATGAATCGCCGAGGAATTCACAATAAGACAGAAGCCACGGAATATTTACGTCGGTATATAAAGAATAAATTATGGAGGTGTTCGATTTAGTGACGGTAAATTTACGGCCAAGAAAGCGAGACAAAACCAAAAAGGGAGCCGCCAAAATCGCTGATTTGGTAGCATGTGCTGCATCGGGTTTATTCCTTTGCGTTGTTGGTTTAGTTTTGTTGCTGATTGGTCTTGTTGTTCAGGTTTTGCCGATTGCGATTGTTGTCGGCGTGGTTTGTTTAATCATCAAGTGCTGTTTCTTTGGTGGCCTGCCGTGGTAAATAGCAAAGCCAAGGGCAAAAGAGCAGAACTTGCCATTGCCCATTATTTTCAGGGACATGGGTTCCCTGATGCTCACCGAACGGCTCAAGTTATGGGCAAGACTGGCGGTTGCGCTGACGTAGAAGGTGTTCCGGGAATCCACATCGAGGTCAAGCATAACGAACACTTGAATCTTTATGATGCGATTGACCAAGCGGTTCGTGACAGCGAAGCCAATGGGAACGGGAATGTCCCTACGGTCTTCCACAAGAAGAACGGTAAAGAATGGCTTGTGACAATGCGCCTTGATGATTGGTTCGGATTATATGAACGATGGAAAGGTGATAGTACCAATGCACAGTAAAGCATTGACCCTTGGGAGCCTGTTTGACGGCTTGGGTGGGTGGCAAATTGCTGCCGTAAGGGCAAACGTTACGCCACTCTGGTCAAGTGAAATAGAAAAATTTCCCTTGACGTTGACTAAGATTAGGTTTCCAGAGACGGAGCAGTTGGGCGACATTACAAAGATTGACGGGAGCCAAATTGAGCCGGTTGATATTTTGACTATGGGAAGCCCATGCCAAAATTTGTCCGTTTCAGGCAACAGGAAGGGATTGAACGGTAACGAATCGTGTTTATTTAGAGAGGGGATTAGAATTGCAAGAGAAATGCGTAAGGCAACCAACGGGGTGTATCCCAGATACATTGTTTGGGAAAATGTTCCCGGAGCCTTCTCCACTAACAAAGGGGCTGACTTTAGAGCTGTGCTGGAAGAAATCACAGAAACCGAAATTCCAATGCCTCGTAGCGGGAAATGGGCAACAGCTGGACTGGTTAGAAGCCCTGAGTGTACAGTCGGATGGCGAACATTGGACGCCCAGTATTGGGGAGTCGCCCAACGTCGCCGTAGAATCTTCCTTGTCGCAGATTATCGTGACGGGGGGGGGGCTGCGTTGAGGAAATACTTTTTAAGCCCGAAAGCCTGTCAGGGAATCCTGCGCCGAGCCAAGACGAAAGGGAAAACGTTGCCGGACATCCTGACAAAAGCTTTGGAATCGCAAGCTGCGACCCTTGGTGTATAGCCGGTAACATAATCGGTCGCAATGACTGCAACGGCGGCAATCAACTAGGTGTTCAAAAGGATAAAAGCTACACTTTAACGACACAGGATAGGCATGCTGTTGTTTATGACATGGGGCATCCTTGTGACGTTATCAGGGAATTTCGGCGCGTGTCTCCTACATTATTGAGTGCTATGGGAACACACGGGAATAGAGTGCCTTTGGTTCTAAATGACCAAGGCGGAGAATCTATAGGGGTTAGCCATGGGGTTACAGCCACTCTCAGGGCAAGCGAACATGGTCATCAACCAGTTATCGTCCAGGCTGATTCGTTTAGCAGTTTTAGCGATACTGGCGTGGCAAGTTCACTCAAAGCCAGCGGCGGTGTCCTTGGGGGAGGCTCAGAAAACCTTGTCACAGGGAATGAGGAAGTTTGCCCAGTGGTGCGCAAGCTAACTCCCTTGGAATGTGAGCGGCTACAGGGGCTACCAGATAATTGGACACTGATTGACGATAAAAGTTGCAGCGATTCGGCTCGATATAAAGCTATTGGGAACGGCATGGCACAACCTTGTGCAGACTTTATTATTGCCAGAATCGCAGAAGTAGAAAGGAAATATGAAGGAAATTAAAAGGAGCAATGTTCCTTGTTGGGGAAATGAGCAGAATCCCTTCCATGTCAACGAAATGGACGATACGATTTCACAAGTCAATTCGATTGACACGAGTATTGCAGAAGTTAATTCGTTGCCGTGGACGTGGAAGCCTGACCCAAGTCTAACACCCACAGAACTTATTGATTCGTGGAAGAATTTCCAAACCACTCTTAATGGAGCAGTAGAGAAACAGAAAAAGGAACAAGCGGCTAAGAAGACAGAAAGACTAAAAGAAAGGAAAGTGTTAGGGATGAACAAAAGCAGTGTCGAGTACGCAAATAAATTGAAACGATTTTTGAAGTATAAAGAGTACGATAAAGACACGCTGAAGCTGCTTGGAGTTATTGCAACTCGTAGCAGTGAAAAGCATACGAAATTGGATAGCGAAATTAAGAATGCCATTGTTGAGCTTGAATGTAGGCTTAACGACAGCACATGGCTCGTTAATCAAGCAAGAATGATTGGGAAGGGGATTCACTAAATGGCAGTGGCAAGAAAGACAGAAACAACCAATGAAACTGAACCGATTGAAGTCAAGGTAAAGCTCTTGCGGGATGGCGCACAGATGCCCGTAAAGAAGGATGGCGACGCGGCTTTTGATTTCTTTGCCGCTGAGGATATCCGCATTTCCCCAAGATGTGCAGGCGTCCCGGTTCCTACGGGCGTTGCCATTGAAATGCCTAAAGGGTATTACATGGAACTGTTCATGCGGTCGTCTTACGGAGCCAAGAAGCAGCTGCGGTTGAGCAACTGCGTGGGAGTTATTGACAATTCTTACCGTGGCGAAATCAAAGGTTTATTTGACAACCATAGCGTAGAAACTGACTTTATCCGCAAGGGTGAACGGTTCATGCAGGGGATTATCAAAAAGGAAACCCCTGCGAATCTGGTCTTGGTTGATAAGTTATCGGAAACAGACCGTGGCGACGGTGGCTTTGGGAGCACCGGTAAGTAGTGTACGGCATTATTTATGCTGACCCACCGTGGCCTATCACGATGGCAAATCCTAGGAACTCAAAGAAAAATCTCATCCCTGAGCTACCATATAAAACCATGAGCGTTGATGATTGCTTTGCGGCGATTGACCCATTTCTGCAACAGGCGAACGATAAGCACAACGTTTTCATCTGGGCGGTCGATAAGTTCTTGTGGGATGCTGAACAGCAAATGAAAAATCGTGGCTACAAGTTGCACGCTCGTATGATTTGGGACAAGGGCAATGGGTTCCCGGCGGCGTTTACCATAAGGCCAAGTCATGAATATTTGCTATGGTTTTACAAGCCGGGGCATTTGCTAAAACCTCGGAAGGAAGTCCAAGGCAAGTACACAACGGTCTTTTATGAGCCAAGTACGGTCCATAGCAAGAAACCCATTGCCGCATATAAAATGCTTGAAGATATGTTCCCAGATGTGACCAAAATCGAGCTGTTCGCAAGGAACACTCGTGATGGTTGGCAGTCTTGGGGTAACGAAGTAGGGAAGTACAATTAGGAGGGTATCATGTACAAAGATAAAGATTTTGCAAGTTGGGCAGCCGAAGATTTTCTGGAAGCTTATGATGATGGATATGAATTTAATGAAGACAAGATTCGCCAGTTAGCATGGGGCGACATTGGCTTTGGGGAAATGATTACACAAGAAGAAGGTGACAGCGGACGTTGGGAACGGTACATGACGACAATTCTTAAAATTAAAGATAGATACTTTGCCGTAGGGTGGGAATCTGGTCTTACGGAATGCCAAGAAAATTACTACGATGGTCCGGTATATGAGGTTAAGCAGGTCAAGAAAATGGTTGAGATTACCGAATGGGTTGGGGTAAAAGCAGATGCCGAACATGAAGATTAAATATTTCCCTTATAATGTCTGCGCTACGGAAATCCGATGCGACATCATAGATGGCCGTGTCTATAATGTCGAATTTGATGGCGGCTGCGCAGGAAACCATTTTGGGATTGCACGATTGGTTGAAGGGATGAAGGTCGAAGATGTTATCCATAAGCTCAGTGGTGTTCGTTGTGGTAGCAGAAAGACATCCTGCCCCGACCAGTTAGCGGAGGCATTGATAGAGCGATATGGGGAAGTTTAAGCTACCTGTCGTTTCCGAAGGGGTTACGCTGACCGAAATCCCGAAACATTTGGCGGTATACTTTGAGATTGGCAACTGTACCCTTCATTGCAAAGGGTGTCATAGCAAGCATCTGTGGGACTCGATGAAGGGTGACTGCACAGATTCGTTAGATGATATCATGTATTACATCGACAGATATTATGAGACAGGAGCCAATGCGATTTTGTTTATGGGTGGTCTTCGTAGTTCCAATGTGCCGCCATTAAAGTTTATAACCTGTATTTTGCGCCCGTTGTATGAAAAAGGGTATGACATTGGTCTGTATGATGGCGGCGAGTGGGACGGATGGATAGAAAAGGCTTCCCGGTATTGTAAATGGGTCAAGGTAGGGCCTTATATTGAGAAATTAGGAGGCCTTGACAATTCCACAACAAATCAGCGGTTTTACGAAAAGATTGACGGAAAATTCGTGGACAAGACTGCCGATTATTTCCAGAAGGGAGAATAAACTTGGTTATTACGAAATATTACATCGCAAATTGTTTCCATTGCAAGCATATTGAACAAACATTTGCGGATTTAAAGAAACAGTTTGAGTGCGAACAAATTAAATTCCGTGAAGTGTTCGTTGCCGGCGAATCTGATTTGACCCGCAAATTGAAGCTTCACATCTTTCCGGCGGTTATTATTACAGATAATGAAGGCAACACATTAGAAAGAGTAGAAGGTGTGATTCTTCCTAAAGAATTGAAAAAGATGGTAGAAGGGGCGGTTCGTTCAGTTAATGACTAACAAAAAACAATACTTCAACTGGCTCACAGCAGACCAGATTCAAAAGAAAATTGATTTTATCAAGTTTTATGTGGGACAGGAAAATAACGCATCGGCGTCTTTGGTTGACCCAAATTCCAATGTGTCCGAAAAGAATATGGGGACGTTGGTTTCGGAAATGTACAAATTCGAGAACATTCAGGTTAGCCGAAAAATCATTCAAGATAAGCTGCGGGAATTGTTTGGTGACGACCTTGCAGAGCAGTACAACAAAGACATTGAGTCTCATCTTTTATACTGTCACGATGAGACTTTAGCGGCGTTCCTTCCGTATTGTGCAAGTGTTACCATGTACCCCTTCCTTTTGGGCGGTACAAAATGTATCGGCGGCACTAGTAAAGCCCCTACAAATCTTCAAAGTTTCTGTGGTTCCTTTGTCAATTTGGTATACCAGTTGGCGACAAATTGGGCTGGAGCCACGGCGACGGTCGAGTTCCTTATGTACTTTGATTATTTCGCACGTAAAGAATACGGAAATGATTACCTTGTGACTAACCCGAAAGAAATTGCTCAAGAATTTCAAGGTGTCGTGTATGCGTTAAACCAACCGGCGGCAGCACGAGGCAACCAATCTGTGTTTTGGAACATCAGTGTATTCGATAAATTTTATTTCGATTCTATTTTTGGCGGGTTTAAATTCCCCGATGGAGACGAACCAAACTACGACAACCTTGCAGCCTTGCAAAAGTTTTTCATGGATTGGTTCCGAGAAGAACGAAAGAAAGAGCTTCTAACGTACCCGGTCTTGACAGCGGCTATTTTAGTAGATGAAGAGGGAAACCCTCGCGACGATGATTTCGTCGAGTTCTTGGCTGACGAAATGTCGAAAGGTTTAAGTTTCTTCCTCTATGAGTCCAAGAGTGCCGACTCGCTTGCGTCGTGTTGCCGGTTGCGTAACGAATTGGCCGACAACGAATTTTCGTACACTTTGGGCGCAGGTGGGGTAAGCACTGGTTCTTTCCGGGTCATCACGGTCAATATGAATCGGTATGTCCAGATGTACGAAAAAGATTTACCATTTAGTGGCCTGATTGAGCGAATTCATAAATACCTTGTGGCTCACCGGGAGGTTATCAAATGGTATGTCGGTAAAGGCATGCTTCCGGCTTACACTGCCCAGTTTATTAATTTGGACACCCAGTTTGGCACCATTGGTATCAACGGCATGTTAGAAGCTATGGAGTTTAAGGGCTATTCTCCTACAAAAGATATGGATGCTTACCAAAATGCTGTGGCTACGTATCTCAAAGTTATCTACGATTCCAACAGTAAAGACCGCATTAAGTACGGATTCCGATTTAACACAGAATTTGTCCCCGCCGAGGGATTGGGTGTTAAAAATGCCCAGTGGGACAAACATGACGGCTTAGTGGTGCCGAGAGACTGCTACAATAGCTATTTCTTCCCTGTAGAAGATAACTCACTGAACATTTTGGATAAACTGATTCTTCATAGCAACAAGACCACACAATACCTTGATGGTGGTAGTGCATGTCACCTCAATATTGCCCAGTTGCTCAGCAAAGAACAGGCATTACAGCTTATCAAGGTAGCTGGCATATTGAACGTGAACTACTGGACATATAATTGCCTAGTTACGATTTGCAATGATTGTGGTTACATCAACGTCAACACCGAAGACCATTGTATCAAGTGTGGCTCCAAGAATGTTGATTATGGCACGAGAGTTATTGGCTACTTAAAGAGAATTAGTTCCTACTCCAAGGAACGTATGATGGAAGCCTCTAAACGTTTCTATGTAAAAGTAAAGAAGGAGTAGGCTATGGAAGCTATTTACGCTAAAAGCAACATCTGGAAAGCCATCAGGGCCAAGTGCATGGACTGTTCCGGCAACGTGTTTAAGGAAGTTGAACACTGTGCCGTCAAGAACTGCCCCTTGTATCCTTACCGCTTTGGCAAGTCCGAAAAAGTGTACAAGAAAAAGGCTCAGAAAGCTTAGATTTTAGATTTGAGACATACCCTTTAGCGACAAAATCACATGTCGACGATTCCGCTTATGATTTATCCTAAAGGGTGTGTACATAAAATTAGATACGAAAGGGTTGATAATTTGGTTGAGATTTTTATTGTGATTACCGTATTGGTAATTTTGTATATTTGCATTTCATGGTATCAAGGTTCCAAAGACGAAGCGGTAGGTCGCAAGGACATGATGGCGGATTACGCCGACGCCAAGAATGGATTAACCATGTTGTGCAATAAGATGCTCCGATATGGCGTTCCGCACTCGGAAGTCATCGAGTTGGTCGATAAGGCTGCCGATGCGGCATTGCTTGCGGATGCCCTGCAAGTGGGTGCGGAAGAAGATAAATATGTGCCTTTGGTGGCAACATATGACGGCGTAGATATTACGATTCAGCCGGAATGGAGCGACCTTGAAAGACACGCTTAGTCTCTTTAACGAGATTCGCGAGATGTACCCGCTTGTTAAAGACACTGACGCCACCCAGGCGTACAATCTGATGCAAAAAGCAAACCTGCTGCGGGCTACATTGGATGAGTTTGCTGTAGAGTGCGACAAGGCTGCCATCGTGGCAAAGAATAATATCGACGTGGTTAAGTCGTACTTGTCTTATCAGTTTGACCCCAAAAACAGCACTAATGGGAACCGCCGGGCCATGTGCTGTGACTCCTATAAGGATGCGGTCGAGGCTTACGCGGATGCCAAATCCAAGGCCGACCTGTACGCACGACAAATTGAATTCCTTAAAAATGTTTCCTTCCAGATGTTCGCTGTGTGGGACAACTGCCGGAAAGTAGGCGAGCGGTATTGATTGTTCACTACTTTTTGGTTGATTACGGCAATAGTGGCGACATCTATGACATTGGCTGTGTGGGCGACTTGGACGCCTTGAAAAAGTATTGGCAGGGAATCAGCCGGGACGTGCGGTACAAATACACGCAGGAGTTGCACGAATTCAACGAGAACGGCAAACCAAGACGGCTCCCCAAGGGATGCGGGAAATTAGGGAATGCTGGTTATGCCGTGTCCTGCAAGTTCTTCTGCGATTTTCCGCAAAGTATCACGCGGTCGATGCGGTTGAAATATTTTGACGAGAGGTATAAGTTTGTTGACTAACGAAGAACAGTATATCCAATTTGAACGTACCGAACGGTTTAAAGAATGGGAACAGGATAAGCGGCAGCGAGGATTGGCCCAGACATTATCGGAGGGTATGCTCGATTATGTCCCACCCCCGGATGTCATCTTGAGTGCTGCTGAACGAAAGAAACTTATCGCTGACATGATTCGGAGCCTGCAGGAATATCTTGGTGATGATTGTTTCGAGTTCCTTTGCCGGTATCACCTGAGCGAAGAAACTGCGGACGACTTGGCGGAAGCTTATGGTGTCTCCAAACGGACGGTGTATCGAACGGCAAGATTGAACGATGCGGTCGCTCGGAATTTCCTTCTGGGGGCATTCGAGGATTGCTTGGAAGCAGTCTATTATACGCCGCCCGGTAAATCTTCGTCGGGAATCATTGGCCCTATGTTCCAATTTGAATACGAACAGAAGCGGCCGCATAAAATCTACAAATATAAAGGTAAGAGGGCCAAAACCAAGTGTATGATACCTGAGTATCTGGAATGCGCCTTTGGGGATGCGGCTACGAAATGTAGTTTATGTTTCAATGATTGGGGTGGTAGCACATGCAAGAGGCATTTGGAAAATTAATGGATGCATATTGCGAGTTAATAGATAACCATCCCGTTGGATGTTTGTTAGGGCTTGTAATTTTTAGTATAGCGTTCGAGGTGACATTTGGGCCGATTGTAACTTCTTTAGCTTCGGTGTGTATTAGCTTCGTCGCTCTTGTTGTTACGTTTTTGGCTTCTCGCTAGGCGGTTTAAACACCGACACATCAACATCTCTCCTAAAGGTTTTCCATGGAGTTTCAACGATTAATTCTGCCGAAAATGCTCGCGGTTTATCAATTAAGAAGTATGCAAATCCAAATTCTATAGTATAAGCATCTATTTTTAACGGCGGGATTAGTTGTTTGTCTACATGCAAGACAGATAAGGTGTCTAAGTCCAAGGGGAATATCTCACCTTGGACTTTTGTATGTGGGCTAGTGACATATTTTGTTTTTACTCTATCGTGAGGGCGTAAATAGATGCGGCTCACAGATATAGGAGCGGAAGCTTTATTAGCTAACTCTAGCCATAAACAACAACGTGCTTTTTGGTCATACCCTACTTTCTCTAAAGGTGAAGCGAGAAAGGAAATTGAAGTTTCTTTATTATAAAAAATTTCTAACTTAGGTCTGGAATTCCAGTATGCCTTTATTGATAGCGCCGCAGTGGCAACCGAAATCAGAAAAGCTAGGGTGGCAATAACATCTGAGTATTTTAATACTTTAATTAATGGTGCCAAATCCAAAATTATCACTTCCGATGTTCAAAAAATAAGGATTGGAAAACTTTGAAATCCCAAAGCCAAATCTATTCTACTCCAAAAATAAAAAATGAGAAACTCCAAAAATAAGAAATCCAAAACTTGAAATTTTCTACCAGAAAAATAAGAATTGGGTACAAAGAAAACCGCCATTGGTAGCTCTTAATGAGTTGTCATTTGGCGGTTTTTGTCATTCTCTATAGTTTTCTTTTGTGTCATTCCCTGCAGGCTTTTCGGGAGTTTCAGTGGTTTTGTTATCTGTGTTATCTGGAGTATCCTTTTGATTGACGCGCCTTAAAATGTCGCTTAGTTTGTCGGAGATGTCTTTCATCTCGCTTTTTGTGGTCTCCTTTGAGAATTGGGATATAAGTTTCAGGTCTGCTTTGGTTACTTCGTCCGATTTGCTCAAGCTTCTTCGTTGCAAGCTCATGTATAAATCGTCGAGACATTCTTCTTCGGTCATCGGAAGCGGTAGCTTGGTATCTTGGTCGTAATGCGTAGGGGATGAGAAGAAATATTTCCCGATGCGGAACCTTGATTCTGGTGCGCTTATGTATTTATCTATATCTTTTTCAAAATCAGCAACCCAAGGGATATTTATGATACCCTCTGCCGCATCTTGGATGTCTTGAGTCTTAACGTTCAGGAGGTCTTTAAGTTTATAATTGGCTGCAAATAATTTCAGCATAAGTTGGATGTATGCAGAGCGAATCTTAATTTTTTCTATTTTCTTAAATACCGCAACAACTTCTTTGTCTTGGTTTTGCGGAGTCAGTATCATAAATTTCACCTCCATTTAGTTATTTGGTTAACCTTTATTACATTCTATCATATCATAGCAACTTATACAACTATAATTTATTGGCATTGATGATTAGTAAATGAGTGAGTATATGTTAATATAATTAATGTATATGCCGCATAAGTTTTAAAATTTGTCTTCTATTATATATAATTTGCATAATATGACAATATATATTATTTGTAGTTAAAGTGTTAATGAGATTAAATAGGTAAATATAGTGGGAATAAGTAGTATATATAGTGGATAGTATAAGTAATATATAGTAAGTATAAGTAGTGGTATATAGTAGTAGGTAATAGTTTGAAGAAGGTAGTAAGTCGGCCGGGCAACCAGAACGAAAAAGTTTGGGCCAGTGAAGGCTGCGCGTCTTGTCCTGCGGGCGGCTGACCGATAGGCCACGACGCCCATTGTGACGGTCTACAAGTAGTAACCTTGCACAATGTCGCCATATTTGCCGATTTGACGGCCTAAAATTTTCTGTAGGTATAAAACCATTAGCGGCCGTATTTTCGTGTCTTAAATCGGCAAATATGAAACATTCGACGCAGCGACGGCGGCAAAATAATTTGCAAAATATGGGGAACGCCCAAAAATCGCCCATTTTGCCACCTGTAAGGCGTTCTATTTGTCGGCAGGTATAAAACCATTCAAGGCAAAAATAAAACGCCTTAAAACGGCAAATTCAAAGGCGTTCGGGTGTTGATTATGTGAGATTTTAGAGGTAAAATAAATATGGCACTACGCCACTACGCGGCAGGCGGTCAAACCTTGCCCCTAGAATTGGGGTGTTGCGTATGGACAACATCAATACAACGATTGTTTTGTTGATTATGTTTGCTCTTGTATTGCAGCACATAAAGAAATAAGCCGCCCATAGGCCCAACTATTAGCGGCTTAATTTCTTGCTAGTATTTATACGGGCATGGCCGTCTGTTGGCGTAGTGCCTTTTTACGTCTTCATAATAGCAGATTGACCGGCGCAAGTCAAGCGGCCCAAACGTACAGACCACGCCGGAAATCTCAACAGGCACAAAAAAAAAGGGCCGCCTTAGTGGCGGCTCTTGTTATCCTTTTAAGTTTACAATTATCCAGACCAGCAGTGCGGCCACTATTGTGCCCATGATTACACCTCATTTCTTATGATACATATTATCAATTATAACAACTAATCCAATACAAAATACTTCACTCTATACCCCAATTCATGACATTTATTATAGTATAATAATTCATTTGCAAATTCGAAAAATCCTTTTTCGGTGCGCCCTTCTGATTGACTTACAAGGCTAGGAAAAGCCCATTCACTGCACAAATTTTCCTTATCCATGCAGGCGAACACGTCAAACCCTTGTAAATAAGCTTTTAAAGCTTGTGTTTTATTAACTCTAACGTACTTTTTGCCGTGCAAGTTATATGTTTCTTGTCTCATCCTGCGCCACCTCCTACAACGGAAACAATGTATTGACTAGCCAGCTACCGAAAAGGCACCACAAGGCAAGTAATATCATTACAGGAATAGGGGATAAATATTCGATTAAATTCCAAAATTTTTCAAACATACGAATCGCCGTCCTTTAATTTTTTCAAAATATAATTGATATTAATTTGCATAATAAGACAAGTCTTCGACGGGCGAAAGGTTAAGGCCGAATTCTTTATTGTGAATTTTGCAAAGAATTGCACATGCTTTTTTGAGTTTCCACGGCGCAAGATAGCGATGTAATGTATACGCCGCTTTTATGTTTGGGGCACGGTCAAACGCATATGCGTTATGCAACATAATTGTGTCCTCATAGTCGAATGCGTTTGGGTCCCCTTTTAAGGTAAAATAGTCAAATTTTCCAATAGAATTCCTTACAACGCGCCATTCAACGCCTGCAATTTTGTATGTCTGTTTCATAATGTGCACCTCTTCTAAATTCCGTAAATCTTATCAAAGTCATTCCTATACGTGTCTTTGAAAATACTATCTAAGTCATGCAAAATACAGATACAAGCGGCGACATGGTTATTATATTCGTCAAGAATCGCCTCAAAGTTGGCCGCCTGCGCCTCAATCATTTCTATGCGTTGGCGCATTCCTTCACGGCCTCTATTGATAGCCTTCACAATGGCCGGGGCGTTTACGCGTTCTGTTTTGCCAACTACGCGCGCCCATGGGCGGTCACTGTTGTTCATTAACGCCATGACTGCGTATGTGTAGCAGTTGGCCGGGCTTGCCAAAATTTCAAAATGTCCGTTGTTCATTTCATAGCCCCTGCATACGGCTTTTCCGTCTGCCGACTTGACGGCCCGTAAAGCGTCATTAAATCGCTTATTAAATTGCTTACCGTCGAATTTTTCAACGACTGCAATAATAGCTGGGGCCATTTCAATATATTTTTTAAGCATTTCAATTTCGTTTGTGATAGCCTTCATTTTTTTGTCTGCATTATACATCATGATATTCTCCCCCTATTTTTCGAATCTATCGGCATAGCCTTCTATTAACCACGGCACCAAACGGCCATATTTTTCAATTTCTCTCATCATCTCAGCAATGACTTGCACTGAATTTTTATAAAGAGCATAGAATAAGCTACTAGCCCCTATAAACTGCTGAAAAGCTTGATTTTCCTCTTCCCGTTGTCCTGCTTTTCTAAAAGTGAAATAAGCGTCCAAACGGTCAGCCATATACGTTACTGCTACTATTTTTTCTTTTCTAGTCATAATCAATTACCTACCTTCCTTTTATTTCAAAATATTCTATATGTTTTTTCCAGTCGTCAACTTGAAAATCAGCAACCACGCAGGCGACTATATAACTTTCATCGCTTGTAAGTTTTTCCTTTTCGTAAGCCTTAAAACGATATACTAAGCCTTCATATTTGCGAATCATGGCCCCATAGGTTAAAAAGCCATAATCTTCATACAGCCGATTTATTTCATTGGCTGCATATTGCAATGACTTATAATATTCACGGTTACAAGTGATACATAATGCCGCATTTACGACTTTTTCAATATCGAAAGAGTCAATGCCTAGAATATTCGCGTATTGTTCGGCAACTTCTGACGTGCTGCCGTAACATTCTGTAAATTTTTTTGTCCAATAGTCTTGCGATTTTTGAGTGTTTAACATGTGAATCATCCTTCCAGATTTTAAAATATTCATTACATGTATGTATTTGTAATTACATAAACGGTTATTTTTTTAGGGGCTTTTCCCTGCCCCTTATCTTGATTATATTATACCTCCGTTGTAATTACATGTCAATACAAATGGATTAAATTAATTACAAATATTGACATGTTATTACAAATAATTTATACTTAATCAAAAAGGGGGTGCATTGTATGGAATTGCAAAAGGAAAAAACCAAAGTTTTACAAATTAGAATAGAAGAGCATTTATTACAAGATTTTAATACAATCACGAAAAAATATAGCATAAATAAAAGCGAATTAATTAGGAAATGGATAGAAAAATATGTTAATGACCATAAAGAAATAGAGTAGGGGCGGGCTATAGCTTGCCCTTGTTTTAAATTTCAATGTCTTGCAAATAGGCGATAAGGTCAGCCACTAAGGCAGCACGTCCTGCCGATAATGGCGGTCTAAATGTGTTGGTGTCGTCGTACCAGGCTGAACAAATGTCGTATAGTGTCATAGCAATCAACCTCCTAAAATTCCCGCCCGTCGGCGAAAAGGGTGTAAATAATTTCCCCGTTTTCATCTTCTACGTCGACACCGGCAAAATTTACGCCTCCATTGTCAAGCAACTCATGGGCGAATTCGATAGCGGTATCAAGGCTATCGAATTCTTTCCATTCCATGTCAGTTTCTTCCCATTCGTCGCCCGTGGGATAAAATTCATAATTCAAAATATATTTACTCATAATTACAACCTCTTTTCTATGTACGCTGTTTGTTCGTACAAAATATTTTAAAATTTTTTAGGAAGGTTTTTACTTCCTTCCCTTATCTTGATTATATTATACCTCTTGTACGTACAATGTCAATAGAAACAAAAAGAAATTTGCACATTGTACGGACGTATGATATAATCAAAAAAAAAGAGGTGGTAATATGAAAACAAAAGACAATAAAACCGAAAGAATATACTTCCGATTAACAAAAGAAACAAAAGATAAATTTATAGAAACATTAGAAAAAAATGGGGACACTATGAGTGGCTTTTTGCAGCGTTCAATAGTTGCATATATCAATAAAAACGAAAAAGAGGCGTAGGCATAGCAAAATATATGGTTTTAGAAAATAATTGCTTGCAAATGGTTGACATGTGGCGACATGTATGATAAAATAACACCCCAATAAAAAAAAGGAGGGCTACAGTATGTTTTATCTACATTTACAAGTATGGCAACATGGCGAATTGACTTATGAAGGAAATATTAGTGAAGAATTTGAAACCGTAGAGGACGCTATCACATTTGTTAATCGCGGAAATGTTTGTAAAGCAGACTCTTCAAAATGGGATTATGATTTTCATGGCAACATCTTTGAATTATACGACATAAAAAAAGACATTGAATACAAATTGCAAATAAAGCGCGACTATAGCGATGATTAAGGCATAAAAGAGCCGCCCGGAGTGGGGCGGCTTTTTATTAAATCATTTATTCCAGCGTTCAGGGTACATTTCTTCCTTTATAATATCGCCGTCGTCGTTTGTGTAAACGTTGCGACGCAACCAGCCATTTTCTTGATATGTGTCAACTATAATACTATCGTGCGACACATGTATATTTACCTCTTCATTATTTTCATTATGGCCGGTATATATGTATTTACTATCCCCGAACTTTTCCATAATTTCCAGCAAACCGTCGTAGTCCGTAGGGTCAACTACAAATACAGCTTTTTTCTTTTCCATGTTTGTACCTTCCTTTTTTATAAATAGAGGGGCGAATTGGCACCCCATGCCTGCCGCTAATTTTTCCAGTGTCTCAATAGTGACGTTCTTTTTACCGCGCTCTATCTTGCTTATTTCACTTTGGGCAACGCCGGAGGCAGCGGCTAATTCTTTTTGTGTCATTCCTGACTCTTTGCGTGCGTCAATTAAACTATAGAACACGCATTTATTATCGCTATTCATCCATTACCTCCCTCCCTTTATCTATATATATTATATATGTTTTCCCTCATATTGTCAAGAAAAAATATAAGAAATAACTAATATTTTTATTATATCAAATGTCTTCTATGAGTGTACGCAATTAATCAACGTATATAGACTTTTGCGGCGTTTTTTATTGTTTGTATGTGATTATACCTATTTTTCTTTTTCGTGCGTCATACGGGCAAATAGGGGCATGCCTTATCTGTATTTTGTTGTAGTGGATAATGGTTATTCATAAGGCTGCGCGGGAAATAAAAAATTTTTTCGTTCATAGTCTCATTCTTATATATAGAGTAGTAAGGGATAAAAGCATATAAAAGGTAGGTATCTATTTTTGTTTATGAACGCGCATAGGTCTTTATATAGGTTTAGATAGGTGTATCAAAAAAGGCGCAAAGGGCATTGCGATAGCTATGATATTTTGCGTATTGTGATGAGTCCTATAGGTCTATATAGATACAATATATGTATACCTATAGGGGTATAGGGTGCCTTAGGGTAATATAGTTTGGGCCGCAAGTATAGAAGCGCGCGAGAGATATATCATACTGTTGACTAAGTCAACTATCTAAAATCACAAGTCCAGGCTGGCAAAAGGGGCGACATGGGGCAGACGATAAGGCCATAGGGGGTATATTAAATAATAATAAATTAAAGTAAATTTAATTAAAATAAAATAAAAATTGATAACACAAATGAGAACAAATGCGAATCTTTTACAAATCTTTCGCATTCCGCATAACCATGCCGTCTTTCGCAATTCCAAAAAGCCCTTTTTTATTCGTCTCCGGCGGCGTATTACCCCTCGAAATCATCCCCACAAAATTTCACTAAAGGAATCACTTCAAGGGTGCCATCCTGGTCGTCTTCTCTGATTCCAAAAGGGGACCCAAAATAGGACTCCAAAAGCCATCAAAATTACCCCCAAAATGGCTATAAATGACATATGTCAAAAACATGCTATATATCGCTCCCCATGATACCGCACCCCAAGAAGCCTAAAATTGAGATTCTTTTGCGAATAAGACGATTCTCTTGAGAATAATCAAAAATCGTGTCACAAAATGGCACTTTCAGACATTATATATAGAGGGAGCATTTTCCGTGAGGTTTGCTTGCGCACGTGGATAAAAAATAGTGAAGCGTGGTAGTCCAATCCCCTCCGATTTGGGCCAGTTCGAGAACCTTGGCCATATAACCCGTACTGTGTGACGTCGAGCCCTATGGACCTTTCAAGTAAGTGGGGGAAAGGTGATGTAGGGGGTGGAATAATCAGGTCACTTGTTTACTCTTAGGCTTCGGCCTTCATGGTAAAGAATACATCTGGACTGGTGAGGGATACAGGATAAACAACCGCGGTTTGGTCGGGAACCGATTAGACAACTTCGACCTTTATAAAGCGAGGCAATACCACAGTACTCAAGTCCGACGAGTCTTCGGGCAGTCTAAGAAGCTGCTTAGGAGCCGTTTAGGGACAATCACATAGGCACGACCCATGTCAAGTCGTCTTCCATGCTCAGACGGCGTAGTGATTTTAGGGATGCATTTCTCGCGGCCGTAGGGAAAGGTGGTGGCAGTTCCTACGCTCCGGGTGGCATGGGTAAATAATATCTTGGAGGAGGAATATCTTAAATAAAGTCTTAAACCTAACCCTGATAAAAAATAAAGCCACGAACGAAGTGAGTGGCTCTGGCGAACGTAGTGAGCCAGCAAGTAAAGGTAAGCCTTAAGGCTACCTTATAAGAGTCACTTATAAGTGTCACTTAAAGGAATAGCCTTAAAGTTACCTTTAGGATTAGCCTTAATGTGCTGCCGCTACGCGGCAGAAAGGCTCGCTTCGCTCGCCTTTTACTTATTGAATCAGTAATGATAAAGATAGTGTAAAGGCAAGCTTTAAAGATAGCCTTTACACCCTTTACCCTTACCTGGTCAATAAAGAAAGTGCGAAGCACTTTTGCGAGCCGAAGGCGAGCAAACCCTTACAAGACGACTCCTAATGTTCTCTTGACCAATAAAAAAGAGCAGCATTACGCCGCCCTTTTGTGAGTCTTGAGATATGCCTTGATATAATCTATAAGCATGTCTCGGTCAAGCATTGCACCATTGAAAGAATTCATTGGAGACATAGCTGGTTCATCCTCGATGAGCCCGATGGCCCACAGGTGACCTTCCAGATGACATGGGGCGAAGACCGAAAAGGTATCGTCCCTTTGGTTCAGTCCATAGTGGCGACCGGCGCACAGCACAAGGGAAACGAATCGCTCGTCCGTAGGCATTTCGCCAGTGAGCAGAATTGTTTCCAAATATTCATTCCATTCCTTTCTAGCCTTCAACAGTGCGGTTTCAATACTGGTCATTCCTTGCCCTCCTATGCTCTTATTATACAATTACCGAACAAATGTTTCAAGAGGGGAGCATAAAAAATCCACGGACGATGCCGTGGAAATTTTTACATATCCATTTTGCCATACGCTTCTTTGTTCATAATGTCTTCGGTGATGCCGAGATACCGCATAGTGGTTCTTGGGGAGGAATGGTTGAACGCTGTCTGAATCAGTTCGAGGGGTACTTCCCGACGCCATGCGTGGTACCCAAATGTTTTCCTCATGGAGTGGGTGCCAATATGTTCAAGGCCAAGTTTCAATCCGGCTTCATGGATGATACGCCATGCGGATTTTTCTTGAATATGCCCACCCTTTCGCGACTGGAACAGATATTCCTTTGGGTAGGCGTCAATATATTCAACGACTTGTTTATACACAGAATCGCTGAGTTGTAAGCGTTTAATCTTAGATGTTTTCTTTTCTCGGAGTTCGATATGCCCGTCTTTGATGTCTTCGGGTTTAAGCTTTACCAAGTCGCTAATACGCAGACCTGTGTTAATCCCGATGGTGAACATGATACGGTCACGCCATCTCGGCAGGACTTCTTTCATTTTTTTTACATCTTCCATATCACGAATCGGTTGTGTGGTTTTGATGTCTTCCATCTTTTTCATAGTATCACCCCTTAATGCGATTTAATTGTACCTCTATTCGCATTCATTGTCAATAATAAAAGATTAATTGAGAAAGGAAGTGACAGATAATGCCCGCAAGTAAACTAAAACCAATAGACCCGAATGCCCCTTATGCATTTGCCAACGCTAATATGTCTAAGATTGACTATTATGGCTTAGGAGAAACTGTCATCGAATTGCGCCGAAAGGGTATGTCTTATTTGAATATTTCAAGGGAACTGTCAACGAATTACCTAGATAAGACAAATGGCGACAAAATTTCGATGGATGCTGTGTCTCGTTGGTTAAAGCAGCACGAAGAAGAATCTGCGGACTACGAGAGCGAATATATTGCCGTCAACACATACCGGGAAAACCTCAAGATGCTTCGTCTGGTTGACAACAATATTGAAATGCTCAAGGTCTTCCTCGATGCCGTTCAAAACATGATTGCCAATGGGGCAGACGATGCGACGGTATTAAAAATGTTCAGGCACACCAAAGAGTTGCAGACCGAACTAGAACATTACATTGCCCGTAAGCAAAGCATCGTCACCAATATCTATAATTCGCAGAAGGAAATTTTTAACATGATGACCTTGAACGAAATTATTCGGACAACCCTTGACACGGTTCGTAAGCTTGACAAGGGGATTTATGCAAAGGTGCTGGTGCAGCTCCGAAATAACCCAAAATACGTCGAGGCAATCAAGAAAATCGACGATACAGACGTAAAATAATTATTCTATTTAGAATAATGAAAATTTGTGTCACAAAATGGCACTTTCAGACATTATATATAGAGGGGTAATTTTTTAGGCGGCGACCCGACAACGAGAGCGCTGTAATCTCTACGGGGACCGGCGCGATGGGCGGCGACCTATTACGCCTCGATGCTAAATGCAGTTAGATGTATCTTTTTGAACACTGTGAAGACCGTTGACAGCGTGCAGTGACTAGCCCATATTCGGGGGCTTTTTACGGATACGTAAAATTGACCAACCGTTTCGTGTAGCAGCGATGCTGCACGAGTAGGAGCCGACCAAAGTTCCGAAATAAGGCTATGGTGCTGCGCCATAAGGTACTGTAATGCAGGGCTTTCGGTGGGATGCGTAATTTGTCGTGAGTGAAAAGCTGCGGCAGCCTGCGACGGCGATAGTGGGGGCTATCGAGCCTAGCAGGAATCCCAACCAAGCATCTTAGCTGTGACGCCTTGGAAACAGGGCTATAACATTGGAAGCTTGTACAAGTAGCTCAAACGGCTGATTCAAAAAAGACATTTGTTATTTAATACTACATTAAAATCATATGGCGAATGTCGAGTGAACGTTGCCGGTAACAACCCGGCCATGCATTTTCCGTTCTAAAACGGCTTGGAGATAGTCATGGGGTAGCTCCCCTCGGCTCGCCCTCCTTGGCATGTAGCAAAACAGCTTTATGGCGGAGTAAGCAGAAATGCTCAATAAAGGTGCATCTGAGTGCATTTAGCACAATATATAGTGAATGTCCTAAGGGACATGTTCAAAAAGGGGCACGGCTCCTTGGGTATAACAGCTTTGTGCTGACATACATATGATTACCGGGTTCCTTTTTCAGGTGCGGTCTTGGACAAACCGCACCTTGGGACCGTTATGTTGCGAGGCTTAGGGCGAGCCTTCAATCGCTCTATTTTCATACTCCGATAGCTCAATCGGTAGAGCAACTGGCTGTTAACCAGTGGGTTACAGGTTCGAGACCTGTTCGGGGTGCCATATGCCGGTGTAGCTCAGTTGGCTAGAGCAATAATCTTGTAAATTAAAGGTCGAAGGTTCGAGTCCTTCCATCGGCTCCACGATTGAAAAATCGTCTAAGCGCACGGTTTTTGGAGGGGTTAGGTTACGACCAGACCCCAATTTTTTATCATCACAGATAATTGGCAGGGTACGTTCCTGCCTCGCATGGGCGGTTGGCCGAGCGGTTGAAGGCACTTGTCTTGAAAACAAGCAGGCTGAAAAGTCTCGTAGGTTCGAATCCTGCACCGTCCGCCAGAATGTCTAAGGATGCGAAGCTGCTGCCTTAGACCCAAAGAAAACTAGCTAGGAGGTGATACAACGGACGAGATATTTAAGGAAATCCTTGGCGACAAAGCCGAAGAGAAGAAAGCTGTGGAAGAAAAAAGCAACGTGGAGCTTGGGAAAAATGATTTTCAGTTCTTTGCGCTGACATATTTCCCGCACATTTTCACGAAGCCGCTCTCCCGGTTCCATCGGGAAATGTTTCGCGATTCGCAGCGGATGATTCTTGGGGATAGATTTTCCCAGAAGTTTTTCGTCCGGGCTGCCCCTCGTGGCTTTGGTAAGTCTCGTATCATTTCCGTTGTATTGCCGCTTTGGTGTGTTTGTTATCGGCACCGCAGGAATATTTGTTTAATTTCCGATACTGGTCCCCAGGCTACAGAGTATATCCAGACAATTAAAGATGAACTGGAATCCAACGAAAAACTACGAGCTGACTTTGGTCACTTAGAGACAGACCGTAAATGGTCTGAATCTGAAATTGAGACAGCCAACGGAGTGCATGTCGTGGCGAAATCGTCTGGTAAATCCCTTCGTGGTACGTCTTGGCATAACATTCGCCCCGACTTGGTTGTTCTTGATGACCTTGAAAATGATGAAATGGTAAACACCGAAGACCAGCGAGCCAAGCTTCGTACATGGTTTACGAAAGTTGTGCTCCCGATTGGCAACGAATCGACATCTTTTTTGTACGTCGGTTCCATTTTACACTACGATGCACTGCTTAACATCGTGTTGACTAGTCCTAAGTATTCCAACTGGGACAGGGAAATTTACCGCTCGATTTATGAGTTTTCGCAGTCGTCCTTATGGGATAAATGGGAAGAACTCTTTACCGACTTGTCCGACAAAAGAGCGGCTCAGACGGCTTACAAGTTTTATCAAAGGCACCGCAAGGAAATGCTTGAAGGTGCCGAGGTGCTGTGGCCGGAGTGGCGTGTCGATAAGGACGGCAAGAGCGACACTTATTACATGCTGATGATTCAACGTCTGCAGGATTCAGATGCCTTCAACTCGGAATACCAGAATAACCCGATGACAGAAGATACGCGAATCTTCAAGGAGGCGTGGATTAAAAATAATTACTACGACGAGCTGCCAAAGATGAAAGAAATCTACGGGGCAGTCGATTTGTCAATGGGCAAAACCCGGACAGCCGACACGTCGGCAATCATCATCGTTGGCCGGGGCATTGATAATTATATGTATGTTTTAGAAGCGGATATTTCAAGGCGCAACCCGGACGCCATTATCGCCGACATTATCAAATATCTGGTCAAGTACGAAGGCGAGATGACTGGTTTTATCGTTGAAACAAATGTATTCCAGGAATTTTTTGCCAACACGCTTGAACAGACATGCATTGATATGGGCATGTATGTCAACTGGATTGAGCGGAAGAGTGTCGCTGGGGACAACAAGTTACTGCGTATCAAGGCCCTAGCTCCGAAAATCAAGCTTGGTTATATCAAATTTAACCGATACCATTCGGTGCTTGAAAATCAACTCAAGGATTTTCCGAAAAGTCATGACGATGGTCCAGACGCATTGGAAATGTGCGTTTCCCAATTTGTAGAAAATGGCAGCCGCATCGCTGTGACCTGTTTGCGACATGCTCCGTCTAGTAAAGGTCTGGATGCGGGAAAAATTATAAAGGGGTGGTTCAGATAATTTGAAACTTGTAGAGCAGTTGGTTTATCTGGCAGCCCAACGGTTTATTAAGCGAGATACGGCTTACAACATGTTTGACTCCTGGTATCCTTATGGAGCCAGAAGTAGAACACCGCAACAGAAAGCCAGTGTCCGAACGTTACGAAATCTTGCAAGGACTCCGATTGCCCGGTCGGCCATCAACCAAATCAAAGATGGTGTCTTGGCATTGGATTGGCATTTTGTGTCCGCCGATGGGAAGGAACACGAGAAAGAAATTGAGTTACTGACACGGATAATGAAGCGGCCTAACCAAGTGAACGATTTCCAGTCTTTTATTGGACAGGAACTCGACGACATGTTGGTCCTTGACATGGGATGCTTTGAAAAGAAAAAAGTTCGTTCCGAGATTCAGCCATTGTATCTCTTCCCAATCGATGCCCAGACTATCAAGATATTGGAAGACTGGGACGGCAATCCCAAGAGCCCTCGATATGAACAGGACGTTCACGGTAAGCAAACCTATTTCACGACCGAAGAAGTGGCCGTAATGACCAAAAATGAGTTTACTCATTCGTGGTTTGGCCTTTCGCCGACAGAACAGGCATGGCGACATATCCAATATCTTGTGGATTGTCAATCCTATGCCAATGATATTGCTTCTAATGCGATGCCAAAGTATCTGGTAAGCCTTGGTGAAAAAGCCGGGGAAGACGAGTTGCGGAAGCTTCGTATGTACATCGCAAACGAGGTGCAGGGGCAGTCAACGCTTGCTATTTTTGGCTCCAAAACGTTGGATGCCAAGCAGGTAAGCCCTATTGGCGATGATGCAGCTTGCTTGAATTGGCAAAAGATGCTGTTGCAGATTATTTCGGTATGTTACCGAGTACCTGCAGAACGGCTTGGTTCGGCAATATCCAATGACCGCTCAACGGTAGCCGACCAAGAAGAAGATTTTGTAGAGAACACGATTAAACCATGGGCGCAAATTATTGAAAACGCAATCAATCATCATGTGGTTGAATTGCTTGGGTTTGGTAACAAGGTAAGGTTTGAATTTATCTATTTGCCGACGCAGGCCCAAAAGACCGTACTGAAAGATACGGTAGCGTCGTTAGTAGAAAAAGATGTAATCACATTTAACGAAGCTCGCCGGGCTGTTAAAGGTGTGTTACCTATAGAGCTTCCTGATTTAGACGACGGAGACATGCGAATGAGCCAATACAAGAATAGCTTAAATATCAAGCTGGCAGAGGCGCACGGAGCCGCAAGCGGATTAGGGGACGCTCAAAATCACAACAATAAAGATAATAAAGGTGGTGAAGGCGACGGACGAAAAGAGGACGATTAAATTTGAGTCATCGGACATACAAGTGTCTCTGACGAATGACGGTCACATCAACAAGCTGCCGTTCATAGCCACTTTTATGCAGATTGGCTCGCCTTCCAATGGTACGCCATGTGGAGCTGATTATCCGATTGTTTTAGCAATGGACGAGGCTCAAAAGTGCGTCAGCACGATGGACTTGATGGCTGTTGATTGCGTCTGGTCTGATTGGTGGCCTGAAGATTGTATGACAGGTCACGACAGCCGGAATAAAATCGGCGTTATCGAAAAAGCGTACATTGAAGGCAATGAAATGAAGATGAAAGGGTTTATCTATGCTTTAGATTTCCCGGACATCGCATACTTTATCAAAAATGCAACGCCCGCCTTGGGGTTCAGCATGGAGTGCATAGCCGATGTAGAAACAAAAGATGATGGCTATGAGCACATGACGAACGTCACGTTTACGGGGGTTGCTATTTTATTTCAAAATTTAGCCGCATTTAAAGACACCTACATTGACTACATTGCGGCCAAGCGAAAGGAACAAGAAGAATTGACAGAACAGGAAAAGAAAGAACTGATGGCGTCCATCAAAGAAATGATGGAAACAACGGTGTCGGAAAAAATTAGCGCTTTAGAAGAAAAGCTCGAAGCCAGTAAGACCGAACCGAAAGCAGACGAAGCTATGGAAGCCGAACTCGAAAAGGTAAAGGCTGAAAAAGAAGCTTTGGAAGCGGCAAAAAAGGAAGCCGAAGAAAAGGCTGCCGCAGAAAAGAAAGAATTGGAACAGAAGATTGCAGACCTTGAGGCGAGCCGTAAGTCTAGTGGCATCAAAGCTAACAAAAAGACCGATGGCGTTGATTACAGTCATGTTTGGGATAACGGCTACAAGAAAGGCGTTTCCTTGATGTTTGCGAAAATGAAAGAAGAAGTAGAGGGGAAAGAGTAATTGAGCAATATCAACACAAAATTTTTGAGCGCAGCCGAAGTCGCTGACTACAACACTTCGCACTATTGGGAATTCCCGCAGTTCCAGCCGGGTATCCTTGATTTTATCAATCGTAACGTAACTATTTTGCCTAGAATCAAAACGGTGGCGGCGACAGGTCATCCGTCTCGGTATCGCGAACAGGCAAAATTACCGTCGAATGCTCAGTTTGTTAATGTCCGCAACGGCGTTGCTGATGGTAGCTATGGCTTGACAAGTGTTAATGCAGATTATGGCCGTGTCGAAAAGGCCGCCTTCTTGAAATGCCTTGTAAGTCGCATTCAGTACACCTTGTTTGACAAAGAAGTTGTTCAGCAGCAGGGTATCACAGAAGAAACACTTACGAAAGATTTCAATGACATGTTGGCTGACTTCTATATGGTCCAGAACGATAAAATCTGGAATGGCAAAGGCACTGGCCCGGACGACAGCTCATCGACGGAATACTCCGGTATCTTGACACAGGTTAAGACGAAACTCTCCATCGCTACGCCGTATGACTTTACGACGAAGCAGGGCGATATGGTCACGGACCAGATTCGTGCGCAGATTGCCAAAATGCTCGCCGAGGCAAAATGGAACGTATGGCCGACAGCAGTCTACACAGACCCCGTAATGGTTGAACGTATCACGATGGAAGAACGGAACCGCGAAGGTACGGTACAGGTCGTTCCGCCTACGATGAAACTGGCAAATGGCTGGGAAGTCCCGACGATTAATACGCCGGTTGGTAATTTGCCGTTGATTCCTGACGCTGCATTGAAATCTACGGCTGATGCTGGCAAGCAGAAACATACGATTGCGGTTGTGAATGAAAACCTCATCGAACGCCATTATTTGACATCCTCGACGCCGCGTATTTTCAAGATGTCGCAGGACGAAAAATTGATGGATGATTACATTGCTATTTTGTTTGATACTCTCGTTGTAAAAGGCGCAGAACAGGCGCACTTTATTATCGAAGAAAGCATCTAAGTGACTGGGGCCTTCATTGGCCCCGCCAATTTTGATATTTCGTAGAGGATAGTATATGACAAAATACACGTTAAAGGATAAGAAAGTTACCGAGGTCATGGTAAATCACTATATTTACCCTGTTGCTTCGGATGGCACTGTAGAATTGCCCGACGCATCGAATATTGATAAAAACTTATTTGAAGCATCTGGTGATGGTGACGACGAAGAGTCTGCTGAGGTGGGCAAAGCTAAAGTCGGCATAGCAAAAGTAAAATAAGGAGAGCGTATGGCTGAACCTTCGAGATATATTCCAGATGAAGAAATCAATTTATATTGCGATATGCTCCCGGTAACGCCGACGCAAATCATGTTTGCGAGCGGCATTATTGACGCATTCGTAGGGATGCGCAAAGGCAAGAGCAAATTTCAGTCGGAGCAAGTGACCGAAAAAGGGTTGCGCCCGAATCGCAAAGGCGTTGTTAAACTCAAATATGCGCCGGTGATTTCGCTCGATGACATCAGCCTATGCGTTCCCAATGCCTTTAAATTTACATCAGCCGTAAAAATCAATCCGTCTGAGGTCTACGTGGAGCCAGAAGGGTATGTGTATTTACCCTTATATGATGAGTTGCCGGTCACGCCGAATAATCTGTACGGGCGGCCGCCTGTAGGAATGGATATTACGTATACCTATGGCTATGAGACGGTGCCTGAAAAGGTAAAGCTTGCGTGCGCCATGATTGCCATGAACATTTCGCAGCAGGGCGGCTTTGCGAATATCGAAAGTGCAACCAACTTGGACGCCAGATATGCACTGACCGACCCAAGCGTTTTTACCGAAGATATTAGGCGGATGCTTATGGAGTATCGCGGATGACGTGGGCAGTCAACTTTGATGCGACGGCCATGTTTAATCAGTTTCGCCTAAGATGCTCAGTCAAAGATAAAGAGGACGAGTTTGTATTGTTCACGCGAATTGGTCGTGGTACGAAGCGGTTTACCGTCAACAATGTCTTCTGGGGGTTGCTTAAATACGACTCAGCGTTCGACGTTGGGGACATCGTAACCGACCCGAAAGGGTTCAAATATTTCCTCGTGGCGAAATCCAATTCGTACCGAGCCGATAAGGCCGAATTGTACAAGTCGAACTGCACGGCCAAAATCGTGCGGCTCAAAGATGTGTATGAGGGGTACGAAGTGGTCGGCCAAGAGGAAGACATTATTTGTGAAGACATGATTGGCGTTTATGAACGAGTATCGGCGCGGATGAAGTTGTTTGATTTGGGCCTTTTGAAATCAACGACTATGCGAGTCTTGGTGCCTAAGATTGAAGGGATTAAGTTACTCGACCGACTATACATAAACGAAAAGGCTTACCAAATCGACGACATAGACACCGCATCCTTCCCAAACTTCCTTTATATCCAGCTTTCCGAGGACAATCGTGGATAGCTTTAATAAGCACCTGCAGGATTTCGTCAAAGGGCAAGTAAAGGTACTTAACGACCGCATCCGCATGAAATTATCAGCCTACGAGGGCAGCCATGAAGGATTTACGGATTGGCATGTCCACGAGCCGGTATTTACGGCGACGCCGACAACGATACGAGCCTTGCTGACATATAGCGGATTGGCGGCATGGATTGCGGAATATGGGTCAGGCTCCGAAATGGACATTAATAGCCCGTATTACCATAGCTATACTATGAATCCGGCACGACGAGCCAAAGGAAATGCGTTTCTGGGCCGTGGTGAAGGAGAAGTAGTGTATCGTCCAGACGGCACAACCTATATCTCATCGGGTCAAGCCAAAGGGCGCAATCTTGAAATGCCACTTGGTAAATTGGCTCCGTACATTCCGCAAAAGGCGCAGCATATCATCCATCAAGAGATTGATATGTGGGTGCAGGAAATGGTGCCGGAGTTGAAGCAACTAGTGCGAAGGGAAATTATCACAAGAATCAAAGAAGGGGTGAGAACTTGAAATATTCGCTTGAATTGCAGGACGAGTTGTTTGGCCTGTTTATCAAAGACGCTACGATTTGCGAGCTTTTGGGGATTACAGATAGCGAAGACTTCGAGTTTTGCTCTAATGTGATTCGCCGAGGAGTACAGCCCGCAGCGGTCATTAATGAAGCCCCCGATTTGTTTTTTAGTTACTATATCGTTCCAACCTACAGCGGTTTTAGCGAAAACTATTTGGTGAATCAGCAGGTTGTCGAATTTACAGTCTACGGTAAATTTAAAGGCCAAATTACAAAACTATTCAAGGCGATTAATGCTGTCTTGAAACGAAATTATGAAGATATGCGCATGGTAGCGGAAGGGAATGTTTCTTCTTCCGTCACCGGCCTTTACGCATATATGTTTAGGGTTAAGCCCTTAGTAAGAAGTTAAAGGAGAAAAATAATTGGCAAAACAGTCTAAACCTATTGTATTGAATGGCGTAGGCAAGGCATACATTTCGTCTACTGTCAATGGTAAAGCACAGGTCACGCCGATGGGTACCATGCAGGACATGAAGATTTCCTTTAGTGGTTCCACAGATAAAGTATACGGTGGCGACGGCCTAGCACCTATTTACATCATCAATAAAGACCAGGACATCACGGTAACGGTCACAGAAGCCCGTTTTGGTCTTGAATACCTGAATCTTGTCCGTGGCGCGAACATGGAATCGAATGGCTTGCTTATCTTTGATGATGGCCCGTCTCTGATTGCATCTGGTACGTCGTATACGGTTTCGGGCGAACTCACTACGATTGTCCCCGAAGAAACTATCGTTACGATTTCGGATGACGCAGACGGCGAAGAAAATGCAACCCCGTTGGCTTACGTAGCTGAGTCTCCGGACGAAGGCGAATTTACTATCACGGCGGCTGGTGAAGTTACCCTTGGCGCAGAAGTTACGAATAAGTACATTTCTGTTTCGGGCATGTACACGGTTTCCGATACGGTTTCCGCAGCGGTTACGACAGCGTCGCTTCCGGGCTTTGTCATGCTTCGTCATAAATCCATGCCGATTGATATTGACGATGGCAAGAAAGTTGTTATCCACACGGTCATCTACAAGGCTCGTTCGACAGGTTCCTTGGATGTAGATTACAAACGTCAGGAAGCATCGGCTCCCGAACTGGAATTCGATGTATTCGATTCTGGCCGGAAAGACGGTGTAATCTTACGCATGACACAGGAAATTGTAGATTCTGCGAGTGAATGAAAAGAACCGACCTCTAGCGTTGCCAAAGTAGGCAGCGCTAAGGTGGGCGAATCGGTTATTGGATAGGAGATAATAACGAATGGCATACACAAAACAGACTTGGGCAGCAGGCCAGACAATTACGGCCGAAAAAATGAATCACATGGAAGACGGCATTCTGAATAATCAGGGTGCTAAGGGGGACCCTGGCCCTGCTGGTGCTGATGGAGCCGCGGCGGAAATTACGTCGGTAACGGCAACAGTAGACGCCAACACCGGCACGCCGTCTGTGACAGTCACGCCGGGAGGTACGGCGCAGGCGAGAACCTTTGCCTTCGCATTTAAAAATCTAAAAGGCGCGAAGGGGGATAAGGGTGATACGGGAGCCACTGGCGCAGACGGGCAGGACGGTGCAACGGGCCCTGCTGGCAAGAATGCGCCGACGATTACTGGCTGTACAATTAATGTGAATGGCACGACCATTTCGGGTCAGCTCACAATGTCGGAAGGCGAACCTATCACTATTACTGGTACATATACAGCAGGCGAATAGCCTATAAATTTTTGAAAGGGGGAGAACAAAGGAGGTTTCTTCCCCTTATTTTTTTTTATTGAAAGGAATCTAATGAATGGCAAATGATACATTAGTACCACAAGAAAACTATGTCGGATTAGACGGCAAAGAATATAAGATTTTCCCTATGCGGTTACATGACTATGCAAAGGTAGAACGGCTTTTTAGCAAAATTGACGACCAATTTTTGTACCTTAACCTTCCTTTCCCGGAAACCGATAAAGAAGGCAAGGTGGTTCGCTCCAAAGAAGGTAAAATTAAATATAATTATGACCGATGGAACGCTATGTGCGAGCTGTTTGAGTTGGCCCTGCATGTCCCCCGTCGTGAACTTGTTGAGATTTTGGATGTCAACACAGGCGTATTTGTTTTAGACGCTTACCGCGGTATCAGCGGATTAAAAAAAAAGATGGTGGAACAGATGACACAGGCAGCCTTGATGTCGTCATTGCAAGCCTTATCCAAAACACCAGCGAAACCAGAGAAAGCATAATGCGGTACACCATTCCGCAGCTTGAAGGATTGGCCGAGGCGATTTCTGAAATCAACAAAGACATTAAAACGGATGATGACGATACGCCGCTTACCGGCAAGGACGCAGTAGCCGCATTGCAGGCTCGCGGATTATTTTAACATGATTATAGAAAGGTAATTACATGGCAGACGAATTAAATAATGAACGCATAGGGTTTTCCGTCGATGTGACGACAGGGAAATCTACAGAAAATATTGATGCGGTCGTTAAACAGATTGACTCTTTAAAAGACCGAATTACTGATTTAAAGAAGCAGCGTAAAGGTGCAGATGAGGTTGCTCTTGACGACTTAAATAAGAGCATCCGAGAAGCACAACGGGAGTTGAATAAGCTCAATTCGGTCTACACTTCATGGATTCAAAAAGCAACCGACATCAACACGAAACCTATCGGCGACGTAAAGAAACAGATTCAGGAATTGCAGAGAGTGTTGGAGTCGTGGAGTGGCAACCCGAAGGATTTTCAAAAGCAGATTCTTGACCGCTTCCTGATTCCCAACTCAGCCATCGAACAAGCCCGGTTGTATCGGGAAGCTATTCGGCAGATTGAAGGCCTGGCTAATTCGGGAGCTATCAGCACGCAGAGAGCAGCCCTAGCTACAAATCGATTTAGTGCATCTTTAAAAGACGCAGAACGTAGAGCTAGGGCATTAAAAGATGCGGTCGATGGCATTCCGAGTTCGACTAAGCGGTTAACCGATAGAACCGTTCAGCAGGTCTTCTCTGGTTGGGATGGAAAGACCGATTTCCTTCGTAATTTCACGCCCGCTGAAAGCTACTCTAAAGAGCTTTCACAGCTTAAGAAGATGGTCGATGAACTCAAAAGGGGTTTCGGAGATAGCACAGACATTGGCGTTCAGAACCGCTTAAAGAAAGCCATCGATGAGATTACGGTTGCCTATCGAGAAGCCAAAAAGGCCAAAGATGAGCTGAACGGGCGGATTACTGGCAAGGCCGAAGAAGAAGCCAAAAAGGCACAGGCCAAAGCGCAGCAAGAATTAAACAAGGAAATCCGAGAACAAGCCAAAGCGTCCAAAGAGGCAGAGCAGGCGACAACGCAAAGTGTGCGGTCGGCAGTACAACAGTATAGACGCCTTCAAGAGCAGCTTGAAGAAGTACAAGCCAAGATTAAGATGAATTACATCGACAACTATAAAACGAACCGTAACGCTTATGGCGAGAATTTAGCTCCTTTGCTTACTCAATATAAACAGCTTTCTAAGCAAATTAAGGATGCAGAACGCAACATGGATTTGTTGGCACTCAAGGCGGACTTTTTCGGGACCACTTGGGATAAAATTACTCATCGTATGGGTTGGGTATTGACAAGTTTTGGAGCAGCAGGACTTTTCGGTGGCGCAAACGCATATTTCAACACATTACGCGATGTTGAAAAAGAAATGGCTCAATTTTCACAGGTCATGAGCCACGGTGCGCCTGTCGTCGAAGGAGCAGAAGAACTTTCCCGGTCGGTTGGAGCTGCTTCCATTTCCGTAAACGCTTTTGGTAAATCCATCCATGACTTGTCTATTGAGGATTTGCAAAAAGGGATGCGCGAAGGGGTTGTTGGTTCCAAATTATTTAAAGATGAACTTGACGCTATGCAGCAATCCTTGATAAACCTTGCGATTAAATATGGCGAAGCTCATAAAGACGTTGCCGAGTCCGCTACATTGTGGGGCCGGATGTACAAAGATAATAACATCGTCCTGACCATGACTGACGCTGCCATGAAATTGGCCGTAGCGGATAGTTTTAGCGTTGTTCAGGCGAATAAAAATCTCGAATCGTCTATTGCTCAGTGGGGATTTGAGATTAAAAACAACAACGATGCAATGGCCGTTTCGTCTAAGATTTGTGACTCATGGACTGCGATTGCGCACAACATGGCCGTATCCGCACAAGACTTGTCGGCTGCTAATCAGAGAGCTGCTTCTTCGATGCACGCTGCAGGTATCGAATTTGACGTAGGGCAAGCCATCCTCGCCACAATGCTTCGTAATACGCAGCAGGCAGGCGGCGAAATCGGTAACGCTATGAAGTCTATTATCGGTTCTATTCACAGCAAAAAAGCTGTTGAAGAAATCGAAAAAATGGGCGTTGCGGTATACGAGTTCGACGAAAATGGTTCTAAGCATTTCCGTAATGTAGGCCAAGTGCTTGTCGACTTAATGATTAAAACCCAAGGCACAGAAAAGAACCTTGAAAACCTGTTCATGAAAATTGCTGGGGGTAAACCATCATACTTGCCCCAACCGCAGGTAACTGCGGCGTAAAAAACGGTTTTATATCGGTCAAAGTCCCAGAAGTGGGGGAGACCGAGGGAAACTGCAATTATTCCAATTAGAACACAAACATATGTTTGTATAAAAAGAAAAAATGTGTTATAATATATTTAGTGATATAAAAAAAGAGCCTACAGCTCAGATTCGGCATGTTTAAAAAAATAGGGTATAAGCGAAGCGTAACGTAAACGGCCCTGAGTATCAGCGAAAACCTTCGTTGGGTTGCAACGCTGCGCATGTTAGCACAGCTTAATGACCCAAATCAGGTTGGAGACAGAATCAACCAACCGAGACAGGGCCAAAATGAGAGATACAATATCACTCATAAGACAACCTCCCTAGGACTAATCACCAATAAAAAACATGCCCCTTGGCTGTGGCTCTCGTATATTACTATAACACAATACGCGCAAAAGAAAAAGACACCCCAAAAGGTGTCTTTTTGATTGGAATAAATGCAGACCCCGAACGACTGACATAACCGCCCCTTGCAGGACACAAGGGTGAATATACAGTCTAACCATAGGGATAACTGAAAAGAAGCCTATGATTTATTTTGTTGTTGCTGTTCGTATGCTGCTTGTAGAATAAAGGGGAAGAAAAAGACTATTGCTACAATGACCGCAATAATAATTCCGCCAAATGACCAAGATGGGCTAACCCCCAACCATTTAAAGAATTCTATTACAAGTAAACACCAAATTATCCAACCTATTATTTGAACAAGCCAACCAAGGAAGAAAAATTGCAGAATCCCGTAAAATATAGGAATCATGACCCTAGCTAAGCACAGAAAAACAATGGTCATAATAAAGCCCATCGCCCCAACTTTTGCGGCGTAGGCAAATCCGAGGATTAACAAAATAATTCCGATTAATATGGTTCCGCACCCTATTTTATCGTTCATAGTATCACTTCCTTTATAACAATATTATACCACGAACATACATACGTAACAAAAATAATTACAACAGAATAATATAAGAAGTATCAATGGAACAAAGCCGGAGCTATGCTTAACTACAGCGATTTTCTTCATGCGTTGCGGTTAAGCACTGAATCTTACGGCTTTACTCAAGAACAGGTAGCAATGCAAATGGATACGATAGCAAGAAAAGCTGAACAATTTCAGCAACAGCTTGTATCACTATCCACTGGTGCAGGCAATTTATCTTCTGCCTTTAAATTAATTATTGACGGCGCAAGGAAAATAGTTGAAATAGCAGACCAATTAAGCACATCCCAATTAATCACTTTTGTTGTAAGCGGTGTTTTGTTTGCTAAAACAACTGCTATTGTGGGTGCGTTGAAAAGTATAGTTAGTATTTTAGGGACTATGCGTGCTTTGTTGGTCAGTATAGGGACTAGAAATTTCCTTAGTAATTTAAGTGCCACAGCCACTTTGCCGGGTATATTAAAAATTGTTGGTGCTTTGGGAATGTTAATCACCCTTTATGACGTATTGAGTGGAAAAGAAGCAGATGCTCGTGCTATCCGTGAAGGCCAAGCGGAAGAAATTACATCCCAAATTGAACTTGAAGAAGAATTATTAAACCGTAAAGAACAGTCTCTCGAATCTATCCGCGCATATGCGGAAGGATACCGTGCAATTTCCGAACGCTTGAAAGAAGCCAACCTTTCAGAAGAAGAACGGAATAAGTTGCTTAAAGACCAGCAAAGCACCCATGAGGCGTTGGTTAATATTATTGGCGAAAAAGACGCGGTTAATGTAGAGGCTCACGCAAACGAGTCTGCTTATTTAGACGAAATTATCAGTAAGCATAAAGAGCAAATCGCCACAGACCGAAGTGGATTGCAGGAAAAAGCTCAAGGTTTAAAAACGATTGCGGATGCCGAACTTGAATACACTAAACAAGTTGCTGAAAACCTCGACATCCAAAAACAGGGTATTGGTGGCGTTATTGAGGAATTAATCAGGTTGGGCCGTTGGTGGGACGCCATTATGTTGAAATTACAGGATTTCAACCGCTCCTTCGATTCGGCAATGCTTAAAAACCACACTCGGCGGTTACAGTCTTTGCAGAACATGAAAAAGCAAGGGCTTACTAATGAATGGGGGCTTTTGGGCGAACTTGTTGGTACTCAAAGCATAGACGAAGCGATTGCCGAAGAACAAGAGTTAGTCAATAAATATAGTAGCGCAGTAGACGAAGATACTAAATCCATCAATGGGGCAGCTAATCGCACCAAAGGGGAAGAAGTTACTAAAGGATTGCAAAATATACAGCGCTACAATGCCAATATGAACAGCATACTTGGTAATGGCTTTAACCAGACCTCAAAGGGTGGTTCGGAAATTGATGAATCTGGTGGCGGCTCTGGCGGTTCTGGCAAGAAAGGCAAAAAGCGAGTTTTTGACATGGAAGGCAACGAAATCCGCATCCCGAACGCTTCCAATTACGTAACCGAAGATGGCGTAGACCGCAATGTAACCCAAGATACAGAACTCAAGCTCCGCATTATGGACGAAGCCTTTTATCGCAAATTTGGACAGCACTTGCTTGTATCTTCCATGAAGCGGAATCGTGGCGATGGCTCCAAACATGACGATGGGTTAGCATTCGACCTTGTTGGAGACATCCTTGAAAATAACCCCGGCGCACGTCAATGGTTGTCGGATTATGGCTCTTGGATTGGCTTGACCGCCTTGGACGAATATTTGCCAGAGAATGCGCATTATGCTCGTGGCGGTGGCAATCTTCATTTTTCCAACAACGGTGCATCCATTTATGACATCCTTGGTTCAGCAGCTAAGACGAATGCCGACTTTAAGGACAATTCTGTTCAAAGGCAGCTTTATGATGCCCTGAAAGCAGAAAACCTTTCGGACAAACAGGCATGGGCCGCAATGGCTGCTATTGGTGGAGAATCCAGTTTTGACCCCGGTGCCATCCAAGAAGGGATGAGTTTTGAAGACCCCAAGGCTGGTATTGGTTTGATGCAATGGACAGCCGACCGCAAACAGGCTTACCTTGACTTTGTGGCTCAGAGGGCTGCAATGGGGGGCAGTTCAGATTGGCGTGATTTGGCAAACCAGTTGGCCTTTATGCGGTGGGAAATGAATAACACCGAAGCAGGCTCTTGGCAAGAATATTTAAATGGCGTAACCAATGACACATCTGCCGAAGGCGACGTAAGACTGTTCACGTCGAAGGTAGAACGTGCGGGCATCCCCAATATTGCCAACCGTATGCAGTATTACGGCGACGTTTCCAGCCATTACGTAAACGGTATGTCCCTTTACGACTCTGACCCGTCTAAGGTAAAACAACTCACGCCTGAACAGAGAGCCGAAAAAGAAGCGAAACGGTTGCAGCAATATTACAATACGCTCAACAAAGCCGCCGATACGCTCGAAAAAGTTGTTGGAGAAAAGTATAAGTACGCTATGGATGTTATCAATGAAGACCAGCAGTTGTTTGGTCAGAACATGGAAAACACTGGCAAGCAGCTCGACACCTACCAGGCGAAACTTGTGGACGACGTAAATATTACGGAGCAGTATTCCAAGGTGCTTGAAAAAGTTGTCAACAACTTGAGCGATGCTGACTCACAGCGGCTTTTCCATATGGGTAAAGACGACTTTTTGAAACTTGAACTGGAAGAGCAGCAAAAGCTTATTGCCGGGATTGATGCAGAATCAGCCCTCTATAAACCTATTCTGGCAACTTTGAATGAGATTGTCAAGGTTAAGCAAAAGATTCGTGAGTCGGATGAGCAATATCATAAAGACCAAATGGAATGGGTTAAGCTGTATCAGAACCGCACAAAGCTTCGGTATGACAAGCCAATCCAAAGCGAAAACGACGACATCCGGGAATGGGAAATTACGCATAGCAATGAAAGATATGATGCGTTTTATCGTAATATTTTCGAACAGCAACATCTTGAAGAAATCGCAAGACTTGCCAAGGAAAAATACGACGAAATGATGCAGCCTATCTTGGATGCGGAAGGGAACCCTGTGTATGACCGAGCTGGCAATCAGTTGTTCGGTGGTTCTCCCGAAGAAATCGAAAAGCAGAAACAGGCATGGCTTGAAGCGGATGCAGCAGCCAAAAAGTATGCGGCGACGCTCAAGAACGACGTAAACCAGCAGTTTACCGAGTTTACTAAGAGTGTACTAATCCAAGGAGAAAGCTTGCGGGATAAACTCAAAAACCTTTGGAAGCAGCTTGGCGAAGATGCTTTAACGTTACTTTTGAGCGGTGGCAAAGAAGGGACAAATTCGCTTCTTGGAAACATCCTGCGTCAATTCGTAAATCGTCATCGTGACCAGAAAGACCAATTTTTAGATGGCCCATATGGCTATAAAATGCCATATGACACAACCTTTACAACGTATGCGACTGGTCCCATGTCGGCATATATGAGCAACGGCACCTATCGGCCTAGTATGGCTTCTTGGGGACAAGCAATCGGAGCAACCGAGCCAGTTGTAGGGGTTGACCCGTTGACAGGTAGCCACTTCTCGACCATCAATACAGCCACATTGGCGAATCCGACACCCGTGTACGTAACTAACGCAGCTAACATTGCAGGTGGAATCGGGAACGCAGTTAACTCACTCACTGATGGGCTACCTGCAGGCACGGCTATCCCTGATATGAAATATTCTTTTGGCGTCGACGGAAGCGTAACCAATATGGCTAAAACTTTGCAAGGTATAGCCGGTTTTACGACTAAATACAACTGGGGGATGCCAACCTCCGGTGGCGGTTGGGGAGATTTAGCTCTTGGCAATAAGCTTGGTATTTTTGCTAATACACTTCCTTGGCTGTTCCGTTTATTTGGCCATCATGCGAGCGGTGGCAAAGTAGATGAAGAAGAAATAGCAACCCTTGGCGAAAATGATAAGACCGAATACGTCATCCCTACGGAGCAGAACCGCCCTCGTGGTGTGGCTCTTTGGAAGAAAGCTGGGGAAGATTTGGGTGTACTCTCAAAAGGTTCCCCGGTAGTCCCGAACTTCAAGAACAAGGAACTTGCCACGAGGGGTGTCATGTCAGTACAAGTCAAACAGCAGGCAGTCTACATGGAGCAGATGAAGCGGCAGAATCAGACGTTGCTTAACATCCTTTCGGCGATGGCTAATAACCAGGCCAACAACGGCGGTGGCGGAACAGCCGTTATGCAGCCGGTTGTCGTTAAGCAGTCTATGGACATGAACGAATTCACTCGGATGTACCAGAAAGGGAAAAGCTACAACTACTTGAAATAAATATTCTCTCTCAAATAATGCAAAAATGTGTCACAAACCGACACTTTGGGACATTATATATAGAGGGGTAATTTTTAGGGACTCTCGCGTGGGAGTCCCTTTCTTTTTACTAGGTGATTTATATGAAAGAAAATTTGAATAAATATATTGGGAAAGTCCATGAGTACCAAGGGGCAGGCGACACCTGCGACTGTCTAAATCTTGTGCAGCAGTTTTATAAAGACCACGGCTACGAACAAGATTTTGACGACGGCAGGCCCAGACCTGCGACCTACGACGAATATATTAAGCACGAACCAACACGGCTCATTCGGTACCTTTTGAAGCACTTTGCCGTAACGGAAAACCCCGACGAGCTAGAATACGGAGACGTTATCCTTGTGTTGGTCGATGGCGACCCCCACGTCGGCGTTTATGTGGGCGAGGGGAAAGCTCTTGCAATGGAAATTCCGGTAATTTATGGGAAGTCAAAGAGTACGATTTATAGGGCTAGATATTGGAAGCCTTTCTTTCGTGCGGGATTTAAAAGGAGAAAATAAATGGCATTACAGAAATTTCCGTTGCCATATATCTTCGAAATAGACAAGAGTAAAGCGTATGCTACCAAATCGGTCAAATTCTACTCCCAGAAGGAACAGGTGCAGATTCAGTCGTTGAACCCTGTTCGCACATGGAAAATTAATGTAAGGGGGACTGCCGACGAAGCGGCTGTATTAGAGTCCTTTTTTGACGATTGTGTAGGCGATGCTTATCCTTTTCTTTTTACAGACGAAAATGGCGACGAGCAGCAAGTGCGTTTTGCAGACGCAACACTAAATATAAAGAAATATAGAGATTTTGACAAAGGAAGCGCAACGCATGGCTTTGTGGTTGGTTTTGAAGCGGATATTAACTTGAAGGAGGTGTTATAACTTGGCAGTATCGTTGCCTGTATCAATGGCCGGAGCAAAAGAGTCCGGCACGACGTTTTTCATTGAACTGTATCGGATTGAGTTACCTAGTTATGACCTCTTGATTGCTTCGTGCGACCAAGACATCCCCTTTGCAGGAGAAACCTACATGGCTTATCCTGTCAAGCGTGGGGAAATCACAAAGACGGTAGATAGCCGTGTCGATAACTGCGACATCGAAATTAGCAACACCAATGACTATTTTACGCTGGCTTTATTAAACGGTAAAAATTTCTTGGGGTGCCGCTGCTATATCTATCGGATTCAATACCCCGAAAGCCTGACAGACCCGAATTGTGTGTCGCTAGTCTTTTACGGGCAGATAGACAGCCCGGAACTCTCCGAGGACGCAACATTTAAGTGCTCTATCGTGTCGGACATCCCAAACATGGATAGTTGTCGTACAATGGGGTATAACTGTAGCGCAGAATTCGGGGACGAGAATTGCAAACACTCCATCGCAACCGCAAGCGGCTCCTGCCGTCTTGAGACGATGAAATTTGACGGGGTGATGCGGCCAACGTGTTACAGTACCGTCTTGGGCAACGGGTATTGGCTCAACGCAATCATAACCATTGACGGCCTGTCTCGCAGGGTTGTTGGGCAGGGGCCAAATTATGTTGTCCTTGAATACGAATTTCCTTCGGAGATTGATACAAGTGGCGGATTTAAGATTGCACAGAATTGCGACAAGACGGTTCCCTCGTGCAAAGCATATGGCAACTTACATCGCTACGGCGGATTTTTGTACGTACCGTTTGAATATCAGGTTAAGACGTAATGAGAGGTGAATTAATTGGGTAAAGGCGGAGGCAAAGGCGGAAAGTCAGGCTTAGGGAAAGCGTTAGGCCTTGTTGGGGCTGTGGCCGGGTTTGCATTTCCAGGGATGTTTGGGATTTCTTCTGGGCTTTTATGGGTACAGAGAACAGCCGGAGCCATTATGGGGTTGTCTTTAGGCCAGACAATCGGGTCGGCATTAGACCCTATTGACCAAGAGACAAAGGCAAGTTCGTTCGATTCCAAGATGAATACCGTCGACTCGGATGCTCGTATTCCTTTGGTGTATGGGACCCGAATGATTGGCGGATTACAGTCTTGGCACCAAACCAATTCAGATGATAAATGGTTAATTAAAGACGTAATCCTCGGTGAAGGGCAGTTCAGTGGTGCATACGGCTTGACAGCCAATGGCTACTTATTGAAACCGAACGGGAATATCCCGACGGTTGTTCGTCAGTACACGACAAACAGCCACTATATGTCCTCTATCAGCACTGGGAATAATCCTGTTTTTGGGCTAATTAACTGGAAATATCCAGACGCATCCGTTGAAATTAAAAATGGCGGATGGGGACGGCCCACTGATAACGATAAGCAGCTTATTCTTCGTTGGGGAACCAACGAGGTAAAGATTTGGTTGCAAGACCCAGTAGATTTAAATGACGATAGTTCCAATGATTATAATTGCTCTTTCTCTTTGTTGTACCAGTATCTCGAAGGGATTCATTATGATACCAATTTTGCAGCGGAAGGGTGGCAAGTAGTCAACCCTGTTGTTATTTCTGACCCGCCGGAAGATTTAGCTACGTGTAGTCGTACAGGCTGTTACCAAAAGCCAGTCATGTTCCGGCTGGAATCATATGACGCCACAAACGATTCATGGATTCAGTTTTTTGATGGCACACAGGGTGCGCCGGAATATTACGAAAAGTCCGGGGCATACCCCAACATGGCATATCTCCATGCGTACCTTAAATATTCCGACAAGTTGGGGGCAGGGAACCCTACAGTAGTCTGTATTGCACATGGCCGTAAAATTTACGACACACGGACCGGCAAGACCGACTATTCGGAAAACCCCGCGATGATTGTCCGAGACTTTTTGATTAACCGAACGTTCGGCGCAGGGCATTTCATCACAGCGGACATGCTTGATGAGGATTCCTTTAAGGATGTGGCGAATTATTGTGATGAAATTATTACGAGTACCGATGGCGCAGGGCGTTCCATTACGGAACCCCGTTACCGGCTGAATATCGTTGTCAACGAAAAGCAGACTTATCTTGAGACGTTGCAGAATATGTTGGCTTGCTTTGCCGGGTTCCTCGTATTTACCAACGGGAAAGTAGCACTAAAAGTAGAAAAAGCCGAATCGGCGGTTTATTCTTTTACGGACGATAATATTATCGCCGACAGTATTTCCTATAAGGCCGACTCTACGGCAGACAGCCCGAATCGCTACAACGTAAAATACATCGAACCGAACCTTAACTGGACGGCAGTCCCGGTTATCGTGGAAGATTTAGTAAGCCAGGCGGCAAGCCCGATTGGCCGAGGAAAAGTCATTTCCAAAGATGTTGAGCTGATTGGGGTTACAAGCCAGTCCCAGGCTTCACGGTTAGGGAAAATTTATCGTGACCTTGTACGATTATGCCCCATCACCATGACCTTTAAAACTGGGATGCAGGGGATGCATTTGGAACCGGGCGATGTCGTGTTGGTTTCGCATAAAATGGTCGTTGAAGGCAAAGAAGTGGATTTGTTCAAGGATATGCCGGTGCGTATCTTGCAAATCCAAGACGACAACGGCGAATACACGCTGACTTGTCGTCAATACAACGCATCCATTTATGACGACCGATTCGGTGGTAACTTACAACTTCATTCGTATACGCCGATTCAGCCCGGCGACGAGGAAGAAATTATGCCCACGGCTGTCCCTCAACCAGAAAATCTAAGTGCCTACACCGTGTATAAGCAAGGGCCAGATGGTGCGGTTGCCTACGATTTGGTTGTTAAATATGACTTGCCGGATGGTTATGGAATTGAAACTGGTTTGGTCTATTATAAAACCAATGAAGATTACGACTTGGAAAACGCCGGTGTTATTGAAGAAGATGTCCCGGCTGACGAAATTGGTTTTTCTCGTGAGTGGAAATATGCCGGTGACGCGCCTGGCGAATTCATTTTTAGTAACGTGAATGTGGGCGTAACGTATAAAATCATGGTCCGCTGCCGTAACATTAATGGCGGCGTTTCGTCCGAAGTCGGCGCGCCTACGGAAACCATTACGATTGCCCGCAAGACAGAAGTCCCGAACACTCCTGCAGGTTTCAGCGTTGTATTTGGGCAAACGTGCAAATTTGTCTGGGAGCCGGTAACAAACTCTGATGTCGACTTCTACGAATTGCGTAGCGACGAAAACGCAGGCGAACAGGAAGGATTAATTGCTAGAACAACCAACACGAGCGTTGAAGCTTCATTAACCGAACGGACTGGGACGGTCTATTTGTTCGCTCATAATGCTACAAAAGCCTATGGTTATCCTGCGGTTTTGGAATACAGCAAGGAAGAACCGCCGACGCCAGAAGTTCCTAAACTAGAGGCTAAATTAGGTGGCTTTAGCATTACTGCCGACCCAATCCCTAATGGATGCATGGGGATGAGCATTTATATTAGTGCTTCTGGTGCTGATAATGCAGATACCGTCATCTATACACAAAATAACGTCTACTCTCATATGTGTGGAGCAGGTATTTACGACGTACAGATTGCCTACAAGGACATCTTCGGCGAAGGCAATAAGTCTCAAGTCTCAAGCGTCCTTGTAAAAGTGTTGGTTGACAACGACTTTTTGGATGACGAAGCGGTCAGCGTAGAAAAAATTGATAAGGTTATCCAAGATGCTATCGACCAGGGCATTGAAGCTAAGAATCAAGTAGTCCAGTTAGTTGGCAACTTGAATTCTGAGGATGGGGCAAAGAACTATTCGGCGTTGGTACAGCTTGAAGACGCAATTAATCTGCGAGTCAAAAAGGATGATGTGATTAACCAAATCAATGTATCCCCAGAGAGTATCTTAATTGATGGTAGCAAGGTTCATGTGACTGGTGACACTATTTTTGATAATAACGTTATCACAAACGGTATGGTTCAAGCCGGAGCCATTTCGACCGATAAATTAGCGGCCCAAGATATAGCTATCGGCGTTGACCCGACGACAGGCATTGTGGGTGGCGCAGTTCGGCTTGACGAAAATGGTCTTACGGTAACAGGAGATATGGGACGTCGGTTGTCTTTGACGACCAAGGCATGAGCTTTAAAGATTCTTTAGGGAACCGCTTTGCTGGCGTCGGCCGATTTTGTACAGGTGTTGCTTCCGACGGAGACAAAGTTAGGTTTAGCACCCCTTGGGATGTTGTGCCGTCAGTGCTTATTTTCCCGTCTAATTTACAGACATCTGCTGTTGGATATTCTAATGTCAATATTTACCAAATGGTATCAGCATCTGAAATATCTACAGCCGGATTTACCGTAAACTGCCGGAGTATTTTAAAAGCCGGTTCTGGTGGACAGGTTATTGTAAATAAACAGTTTGCCGATTGGAATGGCACTGATGATGGTGGATGGAAAGAATATTCGTATACATTCCCAGTTACATCAAATGCTAACTCCATGACATTTGCTGTATCTGTTTCTGGTTGGGGACACGTTATGGAGTATCGGGACCCTCATTATTACCAATATGGGCAATGCAATGTAGATGTAAAATGGGTAGTAGATGGCGTAGCTGTTCAGGATTGGACGAATGTTATATATCACGCTCAATCAGCTACAGTAACCAAAAATATAGAAAAAACAATTCCCGTTACTGGGAAAAAGAATGTTGTTTTTTATGTAAAATTCTATGGTGGGAAAACTGGTGATGGGAGTGGGGACTTAAGCTATCCACCTTGCTCTGGCACCGCTTATGTAAACTATTACAAATCAGATGTCACCACCGACACGGTAATTACTAGAGGGAAGGCCGGTTTTATCGCAGTCGACCCCAATACTGTCCCGTATCGCATTGAATAGGAGGCATTGTGGCATACAAAATTTACAAACAAAAATTACTCCATATCCTTGCAGAGCAGCAAGAGGATGGGAGCTACGTCATCAAACCTTATAGGTACTCAGAAAACGGTGACGTGGAGTTGCTTAATGCGGATAGCACACAAACCATGCCGCAAGAAATTTTTGAACAAAATTATGAAGTAGTGGAGGAATAAGTGAAGCGACAAGCATTTCAGCGCGGGGAAATCCGCGATTCAAACGACAATATTATCCAAGCCGGTTCATATGGCAAAAAGTCGCCGTTTGTCACAAAGGATAACCAAGGTATTCTTGACTATATCATAAACAACTTCCAGGCGTTGTTTGATATGGTCAGCGGAGCCTTTATTTACGTAGACAACTATGCTTCATTGCCCGAAGCCGGCTTAGATAATGCATTTTATGTGACGAAAGATGACGGTAAGACGTATCGCTGGGACGGGGAATCATGGGTTTTAGTTTCTTCGTCCGTGGATGGTTTGTCTGCATACGAGATTGCCGTAAATCATGGTTTCGAAGGCAGCGAAGACGAATGGCTTCAAAGCCTTATTTGTCAAGTTATCGACGCCGAAGTGGATGATAACGGCAATCTGTTCTTTAATTTCAACAATGGGGTTAAGGTAGAGACACCGATTCAGCCGATTATTGATGCTATAAAATATCGCGACGAAGCAGCGGAAAGTGCGACCGAGGCGAAAACAAGTGAGACTAACTCGAAGACATCAGAACTTAATGCTAAATCTTCCGAGACAGCAGCTAAAGCGTCGGAGAATGCGGCGGCGGAATCTGAATCTAATGCCCAGGTCAGCGAAACTAATGCAAAGGCATCCGAAAATTTAGCTCAGGCTTGGGCCGTATCGGAAGGTTCCCCAGACAACCAAAGCGACAACGAAAGCCCTACAGGAAAAACTAGAAGTGCTCGTTCATGGGCGTTAGAAACGATTGCGGCGAAAAAAGCTGCGGCAGTATCGGAGGCTAACGCAAAGGTCAGCGAAACGAACGCCAAGGCGTCCGAAGTGTCTAGTGCCAATAGCGCATCTGCTGCGGCATCATCAGAAACCCATGCGGCAAGTAGCGAAACGTCCGTGGCCCAAGCGTTAGCTGAAATTAAAGTCATCCAAAATTCCCTTGAGAGCGCGCTCTCAAAAGTTACTGGCATGGCTAAGTATTGTGGCTCGGTCAATAACTACTCAGACTTGCCGACAAGCGGGAATAAAACTGGTGATGTGTGGAATGTTGTGAATGCTGATTCCTCGCATGAAATCAAAGCTGGTGACAATGTTATCTGGAATGGGGCTGGATGGGACAACCTTAGTGGCTTCGTAGATTTGTCCAATTACCCAACGAATGCGGACGTGTCAAAAGCTGTGGTTTCTGTCACTTACAGCAACGACCAATTAACATTTATTCAAAAGGATGGCAGCCGTATTTCTACTACGGTGAATAATGTTAATTCTGCCGTTAAGGCCACATATGATGGTAATGGGCGTAACATAGCCAATACTTACGAAACCCAAAGCGATGCGTCTAGTGCGCATCAAGAACTAAGCGGGTATATTAACGGTATCGTATCTGGGACAACAACTGTAGGGAAAGCCAAACAGGATGCTTCCGGCAACATCATCAATGAAACATATTTGCGACAGGATGTAGCTTCGAGTGTTTACGAGAGTAAATCGCAAGCTAATAGCTTGGTCAAAACAGTTACGGAAAATGAGGGGAAAGTCACGGTTACGACTCAAGCTGGCTCTCAGAATAGTTTTTACACCGGTTTGAACTTATTGCAACGTAATAAGAAATACGCTGTAGGCGATATAGCGTATAGCCCAAATCTTCCTAGTTGGGCATACCTAGAATGTATTCAAGCAGGCACAACGGGTGCGGCTGAACCCGACCTCCAAAGTAGTGGGGGGGGGGTACTAACGTCTGATGGGAGTGTACGTTGGCGCATTCGAGACAAAAGATGCCGCTATGAAGTTGGCGATATAGTGCCTAAATTGGTATCACCCAAGGATTACGAATATTTGCTTATATGTGACGGCAGTAGCTTTGATACGAGTAAATACCCTTTATTGGCTGAGGTGTTCCCGGATGGAGTATTGCCAGATTTAAGAGAGCGGTATCTCGAAGGAGCTGCTACATCAAAACAATATCGGGAAGCAGGGTTGCCGGGGATATATGCTGCGGTTGCTGCTAAAGACGCTGTTGCATGGGGGAGTACAGGCGGAGCCTTTTACCTTAGTGGAGATTATTACAATGGGCCATTAGGGAATGGCACGCAACCATATGCACAGAATATACTCAATTTCAATGCGTCATTGTGCAGTCCGATTTATGGCAAATCTGATACAGTACAACCTGCTTCTTATACAGTTACTTACTATGTGTGTTGCGGAGGATAAAGATTGAATATAAACGATGTGATTACAGACGGTACGGCAAAATTTGTCGTCCGCTCTATGGGATTTTTGGATTTACTGGATGCCCTTCATCCTATTGGAGATATTTATTTGACAGTAAAAGAAGGGACTCCTTTTGCCAAATTTGGTTTCGGCCAGTGGAAACTTGTAGGACAAAACAAATGTCTCTGGGGGGGGGGGTACTGATAATGTAGCAGGGACGGAAATCGAAGCAGGTTTGCCAGAAATATATGGCAACACTGATATAGGCGGATTCTCTGGGATATATTCTGAGGCTAGTGGCGCGTTCCACTCAACGATTGTTGTTCCTAATACTACTGTTGCTACGGTAGCAAGTGCGGACACTCATTTAGAAGTAGTAGATTTTATGGCTTCTCGGTATAACCCTATTTACGGCAAATCTACTACAGTACAACCACCAGCTTATATAGTATATATATGGCAGCGAATAGCATAGCAAGGAGGATATATGCAGGAAAACGATATAATTACAGATGGAGCAGCCAAGTTTAAGGTTGTAAGTAAATCAATGTTACATTGGTTTGACATTATATACCCAGTTGGGAGTGTATATGCAACAACGAAAAAAGGGAAACCCTTTGAACTTGGCGAATGGGAATTAGTCGGGCAAGACGGGACTCTCTGGGGAGTAGGAGAAGATGAAGAAGCCGGGCAGAAGAAAGATGCTGGCCTACCGAATGCGACCGGCTCTTTTGCCACCTTTAATTGGTGGGACAAGTCTGGTGCTGGAGAGACTGCGGATTATGGAGTTATTCGTAGGCGGTACAATAACAATACAAAGGCGAGCACGGTTGCTGATAATAGTGGCGGAAAAGGATTTTTTAATACGTTTATAGACGTTGAATTATCAGGCGGGAATGGTATTTATGGCAACTCAGATACAGTTCAACCCCCAGCATACACCGTCTATTTTTGGCATAGAATTGCTTAGGAGGATATATGATACAGGAAAATACAATTATTACGGACGGTTCATGTAAGTTCGTAGTACGAAATATTGGTGGGGGGGGGGTAATTTCTAAAGGTTTCATTGCGATGTTCGATGGGACTTTTCAGAACGGATACCCCATAGACGAAACCACAGGACTTCCCGATACTCATTGGCATATATGTGATGGCACGAATGGGACTCCCGATTTGAGGGATAGGTTTATTGTTGGTTCAGGAAGTTCATATAAGGTGGGCGACAAGGGCGGCGAAGAAAAACATAAGTTAGCGGTAAACGAGTTACCAGAAAGAACTGTTGTTTCTTTTAAAAACACTAGCGGGAAAGGTATTACCACCCAACCAATTAGAGTCTGGAATACCGAACTTGAGACGATGGTGAATAATGGCTGGGGAGATTGTAATATTTATGACGCTAAAAATAATGTAACCCCACCATTAACCTCTGGTAATTTATGGCAACCCCACGAAAACCGACCACCATATTACGCTTTAGCATTTATTAAAAAGATTAGATAGGAGAAATTATTGGACAATATGATTACAGACGGGACAGCTAAGTTTGCTGTCCGCAGCTTCAAATTCAAGGATATTTTAGTTGGCGTATTAGACGCCATTTTCCCCGTCGGGAGCATTTACTTGACAACAGCCGAGGGTAGCCCATTTGAAAGCTTTGAATTTGGCACTTGGGAACTTGTGTCGCAGGATAGATGCCTGATGGGGGGGGGGGCTAAACACCCTGTAGGAGAGAACGTAGAAGCAGGGCTGCCAAATATTATAGGTGGTGCTAATTTTAGAGATTGTACTACCGAAAATAGAGATACGTTAATGCAAGCACACGATGCATTTTATACTAAAAAAACTCTTTGGAAAGGCCGTCATGGGTCACTTACTATAGAAGCGAACGAAGACCCATATTATAACTATTTATATATGGATGCTTCTCGTTGTAGCAGCATCTACGGTGCATCCGATACGGTACAGCCCCCTGCGTACACGGTTTATGTGTACAAAAGAATAGCATAAGGAGAAATATGGAACTATCACAAGATTTACAAAATAAAATTAACGCTGTCGCTGTTACGAGCCAAATCAATAAACTATTAATTAAAGTAGCATTGGCGATACTTACGGGGCAGCCATACGACGACATCAAGACTGAATATGAATCAAAATTAGCCGCTGTAGATGATACAGTGGCTTTATGTATGCCAGATTACTTCCCTGCTTGGGATGGGAACGGAGTAGCTTATGAAGTTGGGCAAAGGGTTGTGTATGATAATGTTTTATATAAAGTCATCACAGCACACACATCACAAGCTACATGGACACCTGTGGATGCTCCGTCATTGTTTGCCAAGGTGCTGACCTCCGACGATGGAACGCCATTACCTTGGGAGCAGCCAGACTCGACGAACCCATATATGAAGGGCGACAAAGTGCTCTATAATGGTAAGGTTTATGAGTCGTTGATTGATAATAATGTTTGGGCACCAGACGCGTATCCTGCAGGATGGAAGGAAATAGGAGACGCAGAAACATGATGTTGAATTACTCTGTAACCGAAGTTTTAAACTTGTTAATGATTATTGGGGTTTTAGCTACATGGTTCCACTATGTAGCCTTGCGCCCTATCAAGCAGCTTTTGTTTGCGCTCAAGGATGAAATTAAAGAGCTGTCGGTCGAAATAAAAAACAGTCGGGAAGACCGCCGACATTTTGCGGAAAAGTTGTCTGGCCTTGAAGAAAGTCTCAAAGCGGCTCATGCGCGTATCAAGGAATTACGTCAAGAGCTTTTGACGTTGCGGCGAGAAGTAGAGGATGGCAAGAAATGATAGAAAAAATCGTCAACCTTTTAAACAGCGTAACATCTAAAGCTGTGGCGTTAAAAAAGCCTATTTTATGGGTTGTCATGGCTTACTTATTGGCTGTAGCTTTTATCGTTGCTGCGGTCATTGTGGGATGGGTTGCCTTATGGTACACGAGTGGCAACCCTAATATACCTCAGGGGTTGCAAATCATTCATGAATTGGTTGGCCCGTCTACGGTTGCTTTCGTGACTTTCGTTGCGGGTTGCTTCGTAGACACTAATAGCAATAATATCCCCGACAATATGGAAAAGAATGTTTCGAAAAGTGAACCTCAAAAATTGCACAATAAAAATGAAAGTCCGGCAGTTAATTATTGTCCTGGTAGACGGAAAAGTAAAAATAATGGAGGATTGAATAACTAATGTTAGGAGAATTATCAGCACGTTATGAATCAAACGGCGATTGTGGCTGCATTTCAAGCGGCTACAATGACGCCGGGGGTAAATCTTACGGTACGTATCAGTTGGCAAGCGCAGTCGGCAGCGTAGATGAGTACATCAGCTGGCTTTGCGATAAAGGGTATTGGTTCGGTAAAGAGCTGGCTAAATATCAGGTAGTTAGTTCTGAATTTGATGCGACATGGCGATGGCTTGCGGAAACCAATAAAGCCGACTTTGAAAAGTCCCAGCACGACTATATCAAGGAAAAGTATTACGACCACGCAGTTGCTCTTTTGGCTTCTAAAGGCTGGCACATTGAAAACCACAGCGAAGTCATGAAGGATGTTGTTTGGTCAAGAGCTGTCCAGTACGGCATTGGTGATGGCTCTGGGGCGAATGGCGGCGTAGATGAAATGTGGGACGATGCGGTACACCAGATGTGGAACGTCAACGATGGCGGTTATACGGGCTATCCTAATTTGTCCTATATTGACGATGCACGGTTCGACTATGACTTCATCTATGCCATCTACATTCTGGTTTGCTCAAGCCCTGAATGGAATAGCTCGGCCTTGCGGGATAGCCTGAATAACCGATTTGCGGACGAATGTAACAGAGCCTTGGCACGCTTATAGGTGACTCAATGTGGAAAGCCGTAAAAATCTTTTGCCTGTGCTTGGCGTTGTCTTGTTCATCTGCTTTTGTTTTGCCATCGCAAGCTGCGTCCACGATAGCAACAACGCAGCAAAAGCAGACAGTGACAATATCCGAATCACAGTTGAGCAATCTCAAAAGGACAGCCAGCGAGCTACGGATGAAATTGGAACTGCTCAACAGCAACTCTCAAGCGGACAAGAAACGCTTGGAAGAGCTAAATCAACAGTTGCAGACTTACGAGAATCAAATCAATCAAGCGCAGACCTCATTGGCCAATGCACAGACTTACTTGACGAACTTGACCGCCAACTTGGAGAAATTGGGAACTCAGGTAAATGAGTTGGAACATAAGTTGGCCGTCAAGAATCGTCAAAATAAGACTGGTTGGACAGTTGCTGGGATTGCGTTGTTGATGGCCGTAACAAAATGACAAAAAAGCCAAAAGAGCCAATTCTTTTGGCTTTTTTTATTAGAAAAATTAATATCAATATGGTAAAATAAAATTAAATAGCGACTATTAGAAAACCATGGAAGAGGTTTTTGTATGAATCCATATGTGCAAGATAATGAATTTCCAGATTCATTTCCTCGGAATTTTGTGAGTGAAATTTTGCCAGAAAACGCAGTCCCGATAAACTTAAATGTTTATCGAGTATGTTTAGAAGGGGTTATAAATGCAGAAGCATTTCAAAGTTCTTTTGAAGCCGAGTCTCGACTAATCAGGCCAAGAGAACTTGATTTAAAAGACCCGTCGACGTATTCAACTAGTTGTTTCGAAAAAGCAAAAGACATAAAAAGAAGTTTAAAAATGTTTCGAAAGAAAAACCATCCTAAAGCAATAGTGGCTAGAGGAGAAACTGGTACTACTCATGGACTAGTTTTACAGGCTCCGCATAAGAGCAAAACAAGCCATGTAAATTGGTGGATTTATAAAGGACATGATGTGTCTGGGAATTTTACAGATGTTACAGATGAGATTGTAGGGGGAGAATAAAGTAATGAAAATACCAAAGCCATATTTTACCAATGTCCCCCATGTTGGGGATTTAGAATTTTATTATGCTTTTTACATGCTTGAAAGACCCATTTTATTTATTTGCAAAGACGCTAACAACAACGTTTATTTGTGTTCATGTTGTGAGTTGTACCCAGAATTACAATGGGTAATAGCTAAGATTTCTATTCAAGAGATACTTTCTTTAATCGATAATAAGCTTTCACTGTTTGACATTTTCCAGTCAAGTGAAAACAAATGGGTTGCCGAATGGAAAGAAGGAGATTTAACAGAACGTATTTATGAAGTGAATTTATTTGACGATGATATGTTGCCTGACCAAGGCGAATTCCTAGATGCAGAAGATGGCGAATTTAACGATGTTGCTTCTGTGTTATTGGCAGAAAATATTGACACTAATGATATTCAATATGACCAAGACGATGGAGTTGGGGCTTCCGAATACTTCTCCGAAGGGGTTTATGTATGTAACTTTAATTGGTCAAGTGAAATTAACCAAAAAACGATTAGTCTTGCTGACAATTTCTCATCAGCGGCATAGTAAAAAAGGAGGGGTTGATTTTGGAAGAAAGTCACGTTCAGTTTAAGCAACCAATGTTAGAAGAATGTTGCTTTAGTGTTAATAAAGGTTTTTTTAAAGCGGACAAAAAAAACACAAGTAAATCCCAAAAAATAAAGTTACCATTAAAAACCGAAATTAATGTGGGGGAAATAATAGATAATAAATCGTTTGTCTCGTTATTGGTAGAAGTTGGCGAGAAAAATAACAATACCCCATTTTACGCTCGCACCAAAATGAGTAGTTTGTTTGTTTTAGGAGAAGGCTTATCAGAAGATGAATGTGAAAGTTTTTTAAAAATAAATGCTCCGGCATTATTATTGAGCTACACTCGTCCCATTATCGCATCGTTAGTTAACGATGCTGCCCTTCCTAAATATAACATTCCTTTTATAAATTTTACTAAATAAAAAAAATGATACCACCAAGAAACTCTATGTGGTATCATTTTTTTATGGTGTTTTAGAGTTAAAATAGATTGGAAAATATTGGAAAAGAGGTCTAAGGGCTACCTCCGAAAAATGGCTTAACCAAGCCGTTTATTAAGTTTTTTAACGCCGGCCTTCGCATCCGTGAGGTCGAGGGTTCAAGCCCCTTCATCTCCACCATGGAAAAGACCCTGAGCGGGGTCTTTTTTTTGTGTGAAAAATTGAATGCAGCTAGTAGCATTTTGCCGTGCGGCATGCTATAATACAGTAGCTTACTAGAAGTCATTGCAGGGAGGAAGACAAGCCGAATGAAAGTACAGCAGCGAGTACGAGTTGCCATGTCGGTTTCCGTACCGGGAATAGCCGCGCTGAAGCGGATAGAATTATATATGCGGCAAAATCCGGATTTGACGATAGCTTCGTTGTTTGCCTTAGCGACGACGATTGCCGTTCCCGTTTCGCCGGAGCAGCTGGTCGGGAGCATCAACGCGCCGCTGCTGGCGACGTTGTTCTGCCTGATGGCGATTATTGCCGGCTTTCGCCGCGGCGGCGTCTTGACCTATGCCTACGGCCGATTGTTTTCCGGAGCCGTATCGGCGCGCCGTCTCGTGCAGTTTTTCGTATTCAGCTGCTTCTTTTTCTCCATGGCCGTGACGAACGACGTGTCGCTCATCATCTTTGTGCCCCTGGCCATTGCCGTACTTTCGGCGGCAGGCATGGAAGACCAGCTATTGTTTGTCCTGACCTTTCAGACGATTGCGGCGAATATGGGCAGTATTCTAACGCCTATCGGCAATCCGCAGAACCTGTTTATCTATTCCTATTATCAGATGAATTTAGCCGAATTTCTTCGTATTACGGGGCCGCTGACGGCGTTCAGCGGGCTGCTGCTGTGGGCTGTTACGTATTATATTCCCAAGACGGCTGTCTCCGTGCCCGACGGCGAGGCGCCGACGATGGGGCGGCGAAAAGGGCTGGTCTTTGCCCTGTTGTTCGGCGTGTGTATCTTAGCTGTCCTGCGTCTGATCACGCCGCTGGTGATGTTTCTCATCGTCTGCCCGGCCTTGCTTTTGGCGGACAGGCAGGTATTTCGCGACGTCGATTACAAGCTGCTCTTGTTGTTCATCTTTCTATTTATCGGCGTAGGCAATATCGGCCGTCTGCCGATTATGGCGGCAGGCCCGGCTCAGCTGCTGCAGGGCCATGAATTTATGCTGTCCTTACTGCTCAGCCAGGTTCTGAGCAACGTGCCGACTGTCGTTCTCCTCGCTCCCTATACGGATGCAGCGCAGGAACTGCTGCTGGGCGTCAACGTCGGCGGCTTGGGTACGATTATCGCTTCCATGGCCAGCATCATCTCTTTTAAGGCCTACTTAGGAACAGCTCATTGCCGTCCTCTGCGGTATTTGGCCTTTTTCACGGCGGCAAACGTCGTGTTTTTAGCCACTGTCTTGGCAATGGAAAGCGTTTTTATCTAATTCAATACGAATCTACTAAAAGTCATCTGTGGACTTTTCCGGACATTGTCATCTTTTAGCCACACGATTGTCGTCATGCAGTCGTGCGGCTTTTTTGCGTGTAGGAGGTAATTGTATGAACGAAACCTTTATGAAAGAGAAACCGATGTTGCCGCTCATCGCGTCTATGTCGCTGCCGGCTGTCGTATCAATGATCGTCAATTCATTATATAACATTATCGACAGCTTTTTTGTCGCCATGATCAGCGAAGATGCCCTGACTGCGGTATCACTCGTATTTCCCATGCAGAACTTCGTCAACGCCGTGAGCATAGGCTTCGGCGTCGGCCTGAATGCGGTCATTTCCATCTGCCTGGGAGCTAAGCAGAACGATACGGCCCATACGGCGGCGACGCACGGCATGGTACTGTCCGTCGTCCACGGCGTCGTGCTGACAGCCGTGACCTTCGCCCTGATTCCGTCTTTCCTGCGCATGTTTACCGACGACGAGGCTGTCGTATCCATGGGGTTAACCTATGCCTATATTGTCTTTGGATTTTCTACGATATTGACCATCGGCCTGGCCTATGAAAAGATGTTTCAAGCCGTCGGCAGGATGAATGTGACGATGATAGCCCTTATCTGCGGATGTCTGACGAATATTGTCGGCGATCCCATTTTGATTTTCGGCTTCGGCCCCATTCCGGCTATGGGGATCGCCGGCGCGGCCTGGGCGACGGGACTGGGGCAGACCGTGTCGCTGGCCGTATACCTTGCCGTATGCCGGTATAAGACTCTGCAGGTACGTATTTCGTCGGCCTATCTGGTATGGAATCCCCTGCTGGATAAGCGGCTCTACGGCATCGGCATTCCCGCCGTGCTCAATATGGGCCTGCCGTCGCTGCTCGTATCGGCTCTCAACGGTATGCTGGCGCCTTTTTCGCCGATATACGTCGTCATCCTCGGCATCTACTATAAACTCCAGACCTTTCTGTATATGCCGTCCAACGGCATCATTCAGGGCGTGCGGCCCCTTATCGGCTATAATTTCGGCGCTGGGGAATATGGCCGCGTCGGCGCACTGTATAGGACGACGTTAGGGCTGAACAGCCTCATCATGATCGGCGGAACCGTTGTCTGCTTTGCTGTTCCAGATGTACTCATAGGCTGGTTTACGGAAAATCCCGAAACGGTACGCCTCGGAGCGTCGGCCCTGCGCATTATCAGCTGCGGCTTTATCGTGTCGGCCCTATCCGTTACGGCGTCGGGAGCTCTTGAAGGACTGGGGAAGGGCGTACCGTCTCTGCTGATATCCCTCCTGCGCTACGTCGTCGTCATCATTCCGGCAGCGTTTGTCTGTGTCAGCCTGTGGGGCCCCGACGGTATTTGGCACTGCTTTTGGATAGCGGAAGGCGTTGCGGCGTTGCTGGCTTTCTTCATATACAGGCGAACGGCGGCGGCTGCCATGGGGAAGGCAGGTAAATAGCTGGTTTTTTCAGGTATTTTTCTGTATAATGGTAACGATGTCACTTGTATGTCAGCAAGGAGGAACTGCGATGCTGCAAGAAAAAAACGGTATTTTTTATATTACCTTTGATATATTTAAGGCGCTGCCTAATGTGACCGCCGCCGTATCGGCGCGGAAGGGCGGCGCGAGCGGCGCTCCCTTTGCGTCTCTCAACATGAGCTTTTCCAGCGGCGACGATCCGCGGCATGTCCTGGAAAACCGCCGCCGCTATTTGTCGGCCCTGCACGTCGTGCCGGAGCACATCATCTGCTGCAATCAGGTACACGACGTCAACGTCGTTCAGGCCGGACGGGCCGACCGGGGACGGGGGGCCTTGGAGCGGGAGAGCGCGATTCCGTCGTGCGACGGCCTGATGACCGATGAAACCGGCGTGCCGCTGACGATGAATTTCGCCGATTGCACGCCCTTGCTGTTCTGCGATCCCGTGCACCATGCTGTCGCCGTAAGTCACGGCGGCTGGCGGGGAACGGCGGGAAACATCGCGGCGGAGACGCTGCGGCGCATGGGCGAGGCCTACGGCACGGAGCCGGATGACGTGCTGGCCGCCATAGGGCCGGCTATCGGGCCCTGCTGCTTTGAAGTAGGGCAGGAAGTCGTCGATGCATTTGCTAAGCTGTTTTCGCCCTTGGAGATGAAGGAACTGACCCGGCCGGCAGGGAATAAATACTATTTCGATTTGCCGAAGGCAAATCGGCTGCTTCTGCTGCGCGCCGGCATTCGGGCGGAGCATTTGGAAGACGCAGGCCTTTGCACCTATTGCCGCGACGACCTCTTTTTCTCGTACCGAAAAGCCAGCAAGGCCGGCGAACAAACGGGCCGCCATATGGCGGTTATCATGTGGAACGAAGGAGACTGAGCTGTGAAGGATATTCGCATCATTGCAGGACGAGATATTCGGCCTGACGCCGCGGCATCCCTGGCTTTGGCCGGATATGGAAAGGACGAGGCCAGTCAGGCCCAGGGCAAGGCCTTATTTGCCGAGCTGGAGCGCCCCGTCCGTCAGGTTGTCCGGCCGAAAGCCGCCCTGGCCTTTGCCGACGACGGACAGGGGCGTATGGGATTGTACGCCGTCCTGACTATAGGGGCTGCCGTGAGCCGGCAGAGTGCTATGTACGTCGCCCGCAAGGAGTATTCGGAGGCCGTCCTGTTCAGCGCCATGGCGGACAGCTGTCTGTTTTCTTTCGAACGGCAGCTGGGCGAAGCGATACGGGGCCTTTGCCGTGAACAGGGCTGCGGCATTGCCAGTCGGCATGAGGCCGGCGTGGACTGCGGCTTTTCCCTGCAGGAACAGGCGGTGCAGGCCGTCGAAGCCGGACGTACCTTAGGCGTGACCCTGACGGAGCATCATATGCTGCAGCCCGAGAAATCCATGGCAATTTTATATGAATTGACAGACGACCCGGACGTATTTCATATAGAACACGATTGCCGGCGCTGCGGCAATGCGTCCTGCGCCTTGCGGAAGGAAGAGACGCAGGAAGAGTATATTCGTTGTCCCAAGGGCATGCGTATCAGCCGATGGCTGCGGCAGCAGGGATATATGGACAGCTTTCCCTGCGGTGAAACGGGCCGGTGCGGAAAATGCCGCGTCCGCGTCGCAGAAGGAATGGTCACCGTATCGCCGGAGGATCGCGAACTGTTTACGCCTGCCGATTTGGCTGCCGGCTGGCGGCTGGCCTGCAAAGCCGTGCCGTCAGAAGACGTGCAGATTGTGATTCCTAAGAGGAACCGCGGAGTTCTGGCGGCTCTTGGCCGCGACGGCGACGATTATGAAGCGGATATCGGACACTCGTACGGTCTGGCCGTCGATATCGGCACGACGACGCTGGCCCTTTCCTTGGTAGATACGACGGCAGGACGCACGGTTCATACGATTACGGCGGCCAACAGCCAGCGGGCCTTCGGTGCCGACGTCGTCAGCCGCATACAGGCGGCGAAGGACGGCAAGGGGCCTCAGCTTCGCAAGGCCGTCTGCCATGATTTGCAGCAGATGTTTCACCAGATGTGGGATACATATCCGCAGGCCAAAGACCGCTGCCTGAAGGCTGCCGTTGCCGGCAACACGACGATGCTCCATTTGCTGATGGGCTGGGACTGCGGCGGGTTAGGTTCCTGGCCGTTTCGTCCCGTATCTTTGGGCGGAGATTGGTACTCGTGGAAGGACGTATTCGGCGAGTACGACGGGTTTTCCAATCAGCCTGTCGCCTTGCTCCCCTGCATCAGCACCTATGTAGGGGCCGATATAACGGCCGGTATTTGGGCCTGCAGCCTCATGAAGTCAGAAGAAACGACGCTTCTGATCGATTTAGGGACGAATGGCGAAATGGTTCTGCGCAGCGAAGCGGGCCTCCTGACGACGGCGACGGCTGCCGGCCCGGCTCTGGAAGGGGGAAGCCTGCAATGGGGAACGGCCAGTGTGCCTGGGGCCATCTGCGGTGTAACGATGAACGGCGTCCGGCCGAAGGTGCGGACTATTAACGGCGCGCCGCCTGTCGGCATTTGCGGCACCGGCGTTATCGAGGCCCTGGCGGGCCTTATCGAAACAGGTCTTGTCGATATGACGGGCAAGCTGAAGGAACCGTATTTTCGGCGGGGCTTTCCTTTGGCGACGACGCTAGACTGCGAGCAGATCGTCATGACGCAGAAGGATATCCGCGAGGTTCAGTTAGCGAAAAGCGCCATCTGCGCCGGTATAGAGACACTTCTCTGCGAAGGCCGGATGACATGCGAAGATATAGACCGCGTGTATATTGCCGGAGGGTTCGGCTATTATTTGCAGCCGGCCAAGGCCGCGGCCATTGGATTGCTGCCGCCGCAGCTGGTTCATAAGACTGCAGCGGCCGGCAATACGTCCCTGGCCGGTGCTGCCGCTGTACTGGCAGACAAATCGGTTTTGGACGATATGAAGAAAATCTGCCGTCATGCCGGCGAGGTCATACTGGCCAATAACGACTTTTTCCAGTCGGCATACATCGAACACATGAATTTTTAACGCTGCGGCGTTATGTATATATAAGGGGTAATGAAAATGACACGAGAAGAATTTCGCCGCCTGCTGGAGCAGGGAATCGTAGTCCTGGACGGGGCGACGGGGACGAATTTGCAGCAAGCCGGCATGCCTGTCGGCGTATGCCCGGAGCAGTGGATATTGGAACATAAGGAAGCCCTGCTGGATTTGCAGCGCCGCTTCGTCGCGGCAGGGACGCAGATCCTCTATGCACCGACCTTTACGGGAAACAGGCTGAAGCTGGCCGAATATGGTCTGGAAGACAAGCTGACGCAGATAAACGGAGAACTCGTCGCCCTCTGTAAGGAAGCGGCCCAGGGCAAGGCCTATGTTGCCGGCGACATGACGATGACGGGGCAGCAGCTCTATCCGATGGGCGAGCTGACGTTTGACGAATTAGTATCTATTTATAAAGAGCAGGCGAAGGCCTTGTATGACGGCGGCGTCGACTTGTTTATTGTCGAAACGATGATGAGTCTCCAGGAGACGCGGGCCTGCGTGCTGGCCATTAAAGAAATCTGCGATTTGCCGATTATGGCCAGCCTGACCTTTGAAAAAGACGGCCGCACCCTGTACGGTACGCCGCCGGAAGCAGCCGTCGTCGTGCTCCAGTCTCTCGGCGTCGACGCCGTCGGGGTGAACTGCTCGACGGGACCGGAAGACATGGCAGCTATGATTCGGACGATGTACGATTACGCTGATATTCCCTTGCTGGCCAAGCCTAACGCTGGATTGCCGGAATTGGAAGACGGCCGGACAGTGTATCGCATGACGCCGGAAGAATTTGGCCGCGACGGCAAGCTTCTCGTCGAAGCGGGGGCCCGCATCGTCGGCGGCTGCTGCGGCACGACGCCGGAACACATCAAGGCTTTGAGCGGCGCCGTGCGGGATATGCCGCCCCGACCGATTCGGGCCGTACGCCGCCGTGTACTGGCCTCGGAACGGCAGGTGACGGAAATTTCCTTATCCGGGCCCTTTCAGATTATTGGCGAACGCATCAATCCGACGGGGAAGAAGGCCCTGCAGGCGGAACTGCGCCAAGGGAAGCTGTCGTTAGTCCGCCAGATGGCCCGGGAACAGGAACAGAACGGCGCGGCGATTCTCGACGTCAACATGGGCACGAACGGCATCGACGAAAAGGCTATGATGGTCAAGGCTATTTATGAAATCACGGCCGTATCGGGATTACCTCTGAGCATCGACTCGAGCTATCCTGAGGTCATTGAAGCAGCGCTGCGCATATATCCCGGCCGTGCCCTGATCAATTCTATTTCCTTTGAACGGGAAAAGATAGACAAGCTCCTGCCGATCGCCAAAAAATACGGGGCCATGTTTATCGCCTTGCCCTTGTCGGACGAAGGCATTCCCGCTTCTCTAGAAGAAAAGCATGCCGTATTGGATGCCCTGTTGGCCGAGGCCTACGCCCAGGGCTTTACGAAAGAAGATATCGTCGTCGACGGCTTAGTCGCCACTGTCGGCGCAGCGCCGTCAGCGGCTCTCGACTGCCTGGCAACGTTTATCCACTGCAAGCACGGCCTGGCCCTGCCGACGGTATGCGGCTTGTCCAATATTTCCTTTGGCCTGCCTGGCCGGGCTTATGTCAACATGACCTTTTTGGCGATGGCGATTGCCAGCGGCCTGACCATGGCGATTGCCAATCCGTCGCAGGACATGCTCATGAACGTCGCCGCGGCGTCGAATATGCTTATGAACAAAGAGGGCGGCGATATGGCGTATATCAAGCGGATGCAGTATTTTACCGCAAAGGAAGAAGAACGAAAGCGGCAGGAAGCGGAAACGGCACAGCGCTCTCAGGCAACTGGAGGGCAAACTGCTATCCTATCTTCCGATAAAGCGGCTGCCGATCCGGTATATCAAGCCGTCCTCGATGGGGAACGCGACGCCGCTGTCCGCTATGCTGAAGAAGCCGTAGCTCGGGGCATGTCGCCGGAGCAGGTTATCGACGAGCTCCTGATTCCGGCCATTAACCGCGTCGGAGAGCTGTACAACCAGCAAGTGTATTTCCTGCCCCAGCTCATCGCCAGTGCCAGCGCTATGGAACGGGCTATTGCCCTGCTCGAGCCGCTTATTGAAAGGAAAGGCCAGAAAGAATCGGCTACGGTCGTCATCGCGACGGTAGAAGGCGACGTCCACGACATCGGCAAGAACCTCGTCGGCCTGATGCTGCGCAACTACGGCTACCGCGTCGTTGATTTGGGAAAAGACGTGCCCGCTTCGGCCATCGTTGCCGCGGCGCTGGAAGAAAAGGCTTCGATTATCGGTTTATCGGCCTTGATGACGACGACGATGATGCGCATGAAGGACGTCATCGCCGAAGCGGCGGCGAAGGGCTACGGCGGCAAGATCATCATCGGCGGAGCCGCCGTAACGGCCAGCTTTTCCGATGAAATCGGCGCCGACGGCTATTCAAAGGATGCGGCGGACTGCGTCAAGCTCGTGTCGGATTTGTTGTCCTGCTAGGAGGAAACGCCTGTGAAGCTGCGAATATTAGTAGACAATTATACCTTTATCGACCAGTACTACGTCGGCGAGCCCGGCCTTTCCTACTATCTGGAAGAAGACGGCAAGACATGGCTGTTTGACGCCGGCTATTCAGATATATTCCTGAAAAATGCCTTTTCCATGAATCTGCCGATGCATGCCCTCGACGGCGTCGTCATTTCTCACGGCCATAACGACCACACGCGGGGCCTGCTGTATCTGCACGAATGGTATGAGAAGCTGGGACGCTACGGCGTGCCCCTGCTGGCCCATCCGGCGGCCTTTGCTCCCAAACGCGTCGGAACGCTGGACATCGGCTCGCCAATGACGGCTGAAGCCCTTTCAGGCGTTTTCGCCCTGCGCTTGGAAAAGCAGCCCTTATGGCTCAGCCCTAAGCTGGCGTATTTGGGAGAAATCGAAAAGACCAATTCTTTTGAAGGCCATCGTCCTATCGGCAAGACGAAGGTCGGCGGCCAGTGGGAAAGCGATTTCGTTTGCGACGACACGGCGCTGTCCTATCGGTCGGAAGATGGGCTGGTCGTCATTGCCGGCTGCTCTCATGCCGGTATCTGCAATATTATCGAGCAGGCCAAGCGCGTCTGCCGGGACGAGCGGATTGCCGCCGTCGTCGGCGGATTCCACTTGATGAATCCGGATCCAGATGTATTGGAGCAGACCGTTGCCTATTTTAAGGCCCTTCAGCCCGGCGTCGTCTACGCTGCCCACTGCTGTGATTTCCCGTCGAAGCGCGCCTTAGCCGACGTCGTGCCGGTCAGGGAAGCCGGCGTAAATTTGGAGTTGGAATGGGTATAGGAGGACGTTATGAATCAACTGCGGTATAACTGGGCGATAATCGGCTGCGGTACTATTGCCCATGAATTTGCCCAAGGTGCGGAACGCCTCGGCGGCCGCATATACGGCGTAGGGAACCGGACCCAGGAGAAGGCCGCAGCCTTTGCCCTGCAGTACGGCATAGAAACAGTGTACGACCGGCCGGAAGACGCGGCGCACGATCCCAATATAGACATCGTCTATATCGCCACGCCCCATAATCGTCATATCGAATACATCCTGCCGGCGCTGCAAGCGGGAAAGCACGTCTTATGTGAAAAGGCCATTACCCTCAACAGCGGCGAGCTGAACCAGGCCATGGAAGCGGCACAGGAAAATGGCTGCATTTTAGCTGAAGGCATGACATTATATCACATGCCTTTGTATGAAGAACTGCGGAAGCGCTTCGAAGGGGGAGCGTTAGGCCGGCTGCGCCTGGTGCAGGCCAGCTTCGGCAGCTATAAGCCGTACGATATGACCAATCGCTTTTTCAGTAAGGAACTGGCTGGGGGCGCGCTCCTCGACATCGGCGTGTACGCCTTGTCCTTTGCCCGCTGGTTTTTATCGTCCAAGGCGACGCAGGTCCTTTCGCAGGTCTCCTTAGCGCCGAGCGGCGTAGACGAGCAGTCCGGCATCCTCCTGCAGAATGAAGCGGGAGAAATGGCTATATTATCCTTATCCCTTCATGCCAAGCAGCCTAAGCGGGGCACGGCCGTTTTCGACAGGGGATATATAGAAATCTATGATTATCCCCGCGGCAGTAAGGCTGTCGTTACGTATACAGATGACGGCCGCCAGGAAATCATAGAAGCCGGCCATACGGACATGGCTTTATGTTATGAAATCCTGCACATGGAGCAAGCCGCAGCAGGCGAAGGCAACGCCATGTATTTGCAGTATACGGCCGACGTGATGGAAACCATGACGACGCTGCGGCGGCAATGGGGATTGACTTATCCCGAAGAAGCATAACGATAATCATGAAAAAGGCTCTGATCAGGGCCTTTTTTTGTATGCTTTTTGCCAGCAAAAACAAAAAATATGGGAATGTCTAAGTGATTTGACAGAAAAAACGCAATCTGTCCTATTTACTGTGGTGTTTTATTGTAATAAAATTAGGTACAGATTAAAGAACATCGTCTTGTGCCGGCGTCGAGACCGAAAGGAAGGATGCGTTATTTATTCGCACACAGCAAGAAGACAACAACCTGTTTCGACAAAATCACTTTGCATGACTGCCGTTTGTATGGCTGTCGTATTTATGATGACGTTTATGCCGCGTATTCCCATTCCCTTTGGCTATGCACACTTAGGCGACGCCGTTATTTTTCTGCTGATCCTGTTTCTTCCGCGCCGTCAGGCTGGATTCGCTGCATCTATCGGCTCGGCCTTTTCTGACTTGTTAGGCGGATTCCCCATATGGATTCTTCCGACGCTGGTTATTAAATGGGTCATGGTAGAGATAGTTTTCCGTATGGCTGCGATAACCGCAGCGGGAGAACGGCCCTCGGTCTTGTCTATGCAGATGCTGCTGGCCTTTTCTGTATCGGCGCTGTGGATGGTCATTGCCTATGCCGGGGCAGGCGCCTTATTATACGGCAGCACCGGAGCCGGCTTGCTCATGACGCCGGGACTTATCGGTGAAGGAGTGATTAACGTCGCAGCGGCTATGGCCGTCGGAGCGGCATTGCAGAAGGCAGCGGAGTGTTTTTAGGGAAACGAGGTAGCGTATGAAGCATCAGAAAAAAATTGCCTTGATCAACGACGTGACAGGATACGGACGCTGTTCCGTCGCCGTAGAACTGCCGATTATTTCGGCGCTGAAAATACAGGCCTGCGTATTGCCGACGGCGATCTTGTCGGTTCATACGGGATTTCCGACGTACTATATTGACGATTATACGGACCGAATGAAGCCGTACATGGAAAATTGGAAGGAAAACAATTTGACCTTTGACGGCATATCGACGGGATTTCTCGGTTCGGTGCAGCAAATCGAGCTGGTGCTGGACTTTTTGCGGACCTTTAAGAAAGAGGGCACGACGGTCATCGTCGATCCTGTCATGGGAGATTACGGCAAGCTCTATTCCTCGTATACGGAGGAACTGTGCCGCGGCATGCGGCATCTGCTGCCCTATGCCGATGTCATCACGCCGAACCTGACCGAAGCGTGCCGACTTTTACGGATTCCTTATCCTGAAGATGGCCGTACCACGCTGGCAGAGCTGCGCGATATGGCTGGAGCATTATCGGGGTTAGGGCCGGAAAAACTGGTCATTACGGGGATTCACTGCGGGGAAGACATCGGCAATTATATTTATGAACGCGGCGCAGAGCCGCAGCTGCTGAAGACAAAGAAAATCGGCAGCGACCGATCGGGAACGGGCGACGTTTTCGCCGGCATCGTGTCAGGCATCGTCGTTCAGGGCCGTCCGCTGATAGAAGCCGTCTGTACGGCCGCCGATTTCATCACTAAGACCATGATATACACGGAAGAATTAGACTTGCCGCACAACTGCGGCTTGGCTTTTGAAGAATTTTTGACAGAATTGAAGTAGGGAGGAAATACTCATGATAGTGTATGCTTATGACAAGGGAGAATATATCACTCTCGAAGAAAGCTTAAAACGCCAGCCTGAAGGAAAACGCGCCATATACGTGAACCTGACCAACCGCTGCACTTGTTCGTGCACCTTTTGTCTGCGCAGCATGAAGAAGATGGCCGAAGAAACGACGCTGTGGCTTAAAAAAGAACCAACTGTCGCCGAAGTACAGGCCTTGCTCGACGCTGCGCCGTGGGACTACGTGGGCGAAGTCGTATTCTGCGGATTCGGCGAACCGACAGAACGGCTGGAAGATTTAAAGAATTTGCTGGCTTATGTAAAGCAGACCCATTCCGATGTGCTGACGCGGCTGAATACGAACGGCCTGTCCGACCTGTCCTATGGCCGCGATACGGCGCCGGATTTTAAGGGCCTTCTCGATACCATTTCTATCAGTCTGAACGCATCCAATAAGGAACGCTATTTGGAATTGACCCGCAGCCGCTTCGGCATACAGTCCTATGACGCCATGCTGCAGTTCGCTCAGCGATGCAAGCAATACGTGCCGAACGTCGTCCTAACCGTCGTCGATCACGTTGAAGACAGCGAAGAAATCGCCAAGTGCCGGGCCATATGCCAGGAACGAGGCCTGACGCTGCGCGTGCGTGTCTATGAAGACTCGTAAAACGTTGTCGCATTCACAACTGCATATCGCCGACTCATATACTGTTCAGCTTAACCTGGACAGTATTTTTTATGGCAATTATTATTTTGCTGAAAGATATAGTTAGCATAGAGCGCAATGATAATCGTTTGACAATCAGAAATATGATATGCTATTCTCAATACATGCAGCAGGTTACAGTGACGGTTCAATATTTTTAATCAAGTATAGTATGCTGGCTTCAGGAGGAGATCATAGATGATAAAGGTGCTTTTTGTCTGCCACGGCAATATTTGCAGATCTACCATGGCGGAGTTTGTCATGAAGGAATTGGTGCGGCAGCGGGGGATTGCTGATTTGTTTTATATTGCTTCGGCGGCGACGAGCCGGGAAGAGATTGGCAACGATACTCATTGGGGAACGAAGGAGAAGCTGCGCGAGCAGGGGATTCCTTTTACGAAGCGCAAGGCCGTGCAGATTACCAAGGCCGATTACGAGGCGTACGATTATGTTGTCGGCTTTGACCGGGAAAACGATTATGAAATTCGCCGCATTTGCGGGCCGGACGATGACGGCAAGGTATACTCTCTCTTGTCCTTTGCCGGACTTGACCGCGAAGTAGCCGACCCGTGGTATACGGGGAATTTTGATAAGACCTATGAAGATGTCGATATGGGCTGCCGGGCGTTATTAGCGTATATATTGCAGAATAAGTAGGTGGAAACTGTGAGACGATGGTGAAGCTGATGTTTTCATGAGGGAGGGAAGAAGATGCGGGAGGTAAGCTGTTGGGACGGCTTGTGTGTCGGCATCAGCGGGACGACGCTGAAATGGCTGGCCTTGATTTCCATGACCATCGATCATATAGGCGTGTTTTTCTTTCCCGGATGCATGGAGCTGCGTATGATTGGCAGGGCAGCGTATCCTATCTTTGCCTATATGGTAGCCGAAGGCTGCGCTCATATGCGTCGTAAGCAGCGATACTTTCTTTCTGTTTTGGGAGTAGGACTGCTGTGCTCTGTCGTCAGTTATATAGCCGATGGTAATTTGTACCAATCTATTTTCATTACCTTTGCCTGTTCGATTGCCCTTATTTTCGGATTATCTTATGTGATGCAGTACCGTCAGGTCCGACGGAGCGCTTGTCTGGCGATGTTTGGAACGGCAGGAGGCCTCGTTTTCTTATATGTTCTGTGTCATGCTTCCTTTGTGCCGGGCTTTGTTATAGATTATGGGTTTTGCGGCGCCGTTACGCCCGTCATGATTTGGCTAGGAACGACGAGGACGCAGAAACTGGCTGCTCTGACGTTCGGGCTGTGCTGTATTTCGCTGGAGCTGGGCGGCGTTCAGGTCTTTTCCTTAGCGGCACTGCCTCTTTTAATGTTATATAACGGCCGGCGCGGAACGAACGGCGGGAAATATATATTTTACCTGTATTATCCGGCTCACTTAGCCATTTTGTACGGCATTGTCCAAAGGCTTCGGCTATGATACCGGGATTGGCTGTTGTATAATATGCGTAAATTGTCTTTTGTCTCTTTTATGATGTGGTATAATATGTATATGTAAAGATATTCCGTCATAGAAAGAGGTCCCGTATATGGATAAGCAAATATTGGATTTTGTAGTAGAACAGACGCATGCGCTTATGGCTGCTCCGTCGTGCAGTCAGGGAGCGAAAGCCGCGGCCCAGGCTTGGCTTGATGCCGTTGGGACAGACCGGGAAGCGGAAGAAACGAAGAAGTATATTGCCGAGCTGGAAGGGGATATCATGCCGATCGACATGCTGATCCAGTTTGCTGAATCAGACGGCGGCGTCCAGGTTTTCGGCGAAGAAACGGTGAAAGCTATTGCAGCCCATGCCAGAGACATTCAGTCTAAGGGCGCTGTATATTGTGATTGTCCGGCCTGTTCGGCGGCTGCTGCAATTTTGGAAAAGAAAGACAGCCTGTTATAATTCAATATAGTTTTCTAAATGACACCTATCTACGGTGTCATTTTAGTATTCGGATATAAATTGATATATGAGATTGGAAGGATGGTACATTGTGGAAACATGGCTTGATTTGCATATGCATACGAAATACAGCATGGACGGGGAGTTTGAGCCGGCTGATTTGATGCGGCAGTGCGCTGGCGCCGGTCTGCGGGCGGCAGCCGTTACGGATCACGACGCCGTAGGCGCTCTGGACGAGGCAAAAGCCGCGGCGTCAGCCTTGCAGCTATCCTTTATTCCGGGAATCGAAATCAGCTGTCAGCATAAGGGCAAGAATTTCCATTTGCTGGGATATGGCATTCGCTATCAGGCTCCGGTCTTTGCCGAATTGGAACAGGACCTGCACGCCCAGCGGCTGGCTATTTCTGAAAAGGTCCTCGATGCCGTCGAAGGGTTAGGCATTTATCTGGATCGGCAGGCCATATGGGACATGGCTTCCAGCGGCGTCGTCGCTTCGGTCAATATTGCTAAAACGGCGTTAGAAGACCCGCGTAACGACGGGAATCCCCTGCTGGCCCCCTACCGGCCCGGCGGCGCTCGCAGCAATGCACCGTATGTCAATTTCGGCTGGGATTTCTGCGGCCAGGGAGGGCCGGCCTTCGTTTCCATGGTCCTCATGCCGTTCTCCCAAGCCGTCTGCATCATACAGGAACACGGCGGCGCTGCCGTGCTGGCCCATCCGGGAGCGAATATGAAGCAAAATCGGGACATAACGGAAGACTTAATCGCTCAAGGCATAGACGGCATCGAAGCGTACTGCAGCTATCACGACGACGATACGGCGGCTTTTTATGCAGCTATCGTTAACGAGCACGATTTGCTTGTTACGATTGGCAGCGATTATCACGGGCGGGCTAAGCCGCATATTCGCTTGGGGCAATACGGTCATCCTGCGCCGCAGGCTACGTTCGACGCGCTGTGCCGCATCATTCAGGACAGAGACGGGGACGTATGCCTATGAGCCAGATGAAATTTTATATACACGCGCTGGTTTGCTGTATCTGCTGGCTGGGCGCTCTAACTGTCGCCGGTGCTGAGGCGAAGCCGGCAGATGCAGCTGCTGTACAGACAGAGGCAGTACAAGCCATTCCGGACAAGGAAAAGCTGCCGCATGCTAACAGAAAAGAAGAAATGCGCCGATATGATCCCGCTGCTGACAGAAGCCCAGCTGAAGACATTCCCGTTGTCGAAACGAATTTTTCCTTTGCCGAACCGCTTCTGGTGCGGCCCGATACGAAAGGGATCGTCATCCATCATGTAGGCGTGCCGTCCGGCGACACGTCGGCAGAGGCCATTCACAAGGCCCATTTGGCGAAAGGCTGGGCCGGCATTGGCTATCATTACGTAATCCGAAAGGACGGTACGATTGAACGAGGCCGTCCATTGGCTGCTGTAGGAGCCCATGCTCAGGGCCATAATTTCGACTATTCGTACAATCCGCCGGAATCGGTGCAGTCGTGTAGGAGCCCATGCTCAGGGCCATAATTTCGACACAGTCGGCATCAACGTAACGGGGAACTTCGATACGGAACGGCCGACGGCTGAACAGCTTGCCTCGCTGGAGCGGCTTCTGGTGTTTCTGTGCCGCATATACGATATCGAGGCGGGCGTTACGACGATCGAAGGCCATCGCGACGTGAACGCGACGGATTGCCCCGGCGACAACTTATACCGTCTGCTGCCGCAGATACGCCGCGACGTCAAGGTGCAGACGGCAGAAAAAGAGCTGGAAGACGCCGATATATGGGAGCTTCTCAAGAAAGACCGGTAATCCCGGCAAGTCATGCCTATGCGTTTAGCAGGAAAATATGATATAATACAAACCGTGTATATAGTAAGACAACGTAAAACATTACTAAATAGGGCTTTAGCGTACTGTCTAAAGCCCCATTTTCTATGAGGTCAAGCAATGAATCAAGTATTTCAATGGATGAATGACGATGAAAATATTAAAAAGGCAGCGGAGCAGTTTCATCAGCCTGGACGGCACAGCATTTACGGGCTGGGCGGCTCGGCAAAAAGCGCCTTTACGGGAAACGCGCTGGCAGACATAAAGGGGCCGGCGCTGCTCGTCGTGCCGGGAAAAGAACAGGCCGCGGCCTGGCAGACCGATTTGCAGTTCTGGCTGCCCGACATGGCGGTTTTGGATTTTCCTTTTGTCGACAAAGCCGTCTTTACGACGACGGCGAAGAGCATCGAGCGGTCAGCGCAGCAGATGCGCGTTCTCGGTTTTCTGCGCGAAGGCCGGCCCGGCGTCGTATTGGCGACGGCGGAGGAAGCTTTTCAGTATGTACTGCCGCCGCAGCGCATTGACGACGGCGCAGTCGATATAAAGACCGGCGCGGAGTACGAACGGGACATGCTCCTGCAGCGTCTCGTAGAAGGCGGATACGAACGGGTTGATCTCGTTGAGCGGCGCGGCCATTTTTCCGTTCGCGGCGACATTATTGATATATATGCAGTCAATCAGCAGGATCCGCTGCGCGTCGAGTTTTTCGGCGACGACATAGACAGCCTGCGCTTTTTCGACGTCAACAGCCAAAAATCGAAGGAAGCGGTACGGCAGGTCCGCCTGCTGCCGATTTCCCTGGAAGAAGAGCAGGACGAACGGGCTTGTACGGTCCTCGATTACATCGGCGACGGCATCATTATCTGGGACGAGCCCAACCGGATACGGGAAAGCCTGAAAAAGCTTTTGAAGGAGTCCGACGATTATAAAGGCCGCCTCTGTCCTTGGCAGAAGGCCGTGACAGCAGAACGGGTTGCTAGTCAAATCATGCTGTCCCTCATGGCCCAGTCCGTGCCGGATATGCCGGCCGATTCTTCGTCGAGCTTCGCCGCTAAGATGATGGCAAGCTTTCAAAAGCAGTTTACCCTGCTGAAGGATGAGCTGAGCCACTGGCAGAAAAACGGCAATACGGTTCTCTTCGTATTGGGCAGCCGCGAGCGGACGGCGTCTTTGACAGCTTGGCTCCGTCAGCAGGACGTGGAGCCGCAGTTGTATGCCGCAGACAAACCCTTGCAGAAAGGGGCCGTGTACACAGCAGACGGCGAAATCCGCAGCGGCTTCGAGCTTCCCTACGCCAAGCTCGTCGTTTTGGCCGAACGGGACGTATATGGTATGCAGAAGCGCCGCCTCCGCCATCATGCGGCCAAGGGACAGGAAATCAACGTATTTACGGACCTGAAGCCCGGCGACTACGTCGTCCACGAGTCCCACGGCATCGGCCGGTACGAAGGCATTAAGACCATCGAGCTGGACGGCGTGCATAAAGACTATTTGGAAATCCATTATGCCGGCCAGGATATCCTGTACGTGCCGACAGATCAGCTGAAACTGCTGCAGCGCTATATCGGAAATGAAGGGACGACTCCGAAGCTGCACCGAATGGGCGGCAACGAATGGCAGAAGGTGCGGAAAAAGGCCCAGAAATCGATTACTGATTTGGCGGAAAAGCTCGTCGCTCTGTACGCTAAGCGGGAAATCGTTCCGGGATATGCTTTTCCGGCCGACACGTCCTATCAGAAGGAGTTTGAAGACGCCTTTCCCTATGAAGAAACGGACGACCAGCTGCGGGCTGTCCAGACGATCAAGAAGAGCATGGAAAAGCCCTTTCCCATGGATTGCCTCGTCTGCGGCGACGTAGGCTTCGGCAAGACCGAGGTTGCCATGCGGGCCATTTTCAAGGCCGTAATGGGGGGCAAGCAAGTCGCCGTCCTCGTGCCGACGACCGTATTAGCCCAACAGCACTTTCAGACCTTCAGCGAACGGTTCGGCCCCTTCGGCGTAGCCTGCGATGTGCTGAACCGTTTCCGCTCGTATAAAGAAAAGAAGGACATCTTGGCCCGTACGCTCCGCGGCGACGTCGACGTCCTCATCGGCACGCACAGCCTGCTGAACAAAAAGGTAAAATTTAAAGACTTAGGCCTGCTCGTCGTCGACGAAGAGCAGCGTTTCGGCGTGGCCCAGAAGGAAAAATGGAAGGCCTGGGCCGCCAATATCGACGTGCTGACCTTGAGCGCGACGCCGATTCCCCGGACGCTGCACATGTCCCTGGTTAACCTGCGGGAAATGTGCATTATCGAGACGCCGCCGACGGACCGCCTGCCGGTGCAGACCTATGTGACGGAGTACAACGCCCGTATCGTCCGCGACGCAGTCATGCGTGAAAAGCGGCGAGGCGGACAAGTATTTTTCGTCTACAACCGCGTCGAATCCATTGAAACGATGAAAGACGAGCTGCAGGCCCTGCTGCCGGACATTACCATCGGCATCGCCCACGGCCAGATGGCAGGGACGCTGCTGGAGCAGATCATGTTTGATTTTTACGAAGGAAGATACGACGTGCTCCTGTGCTCCAGTCTGGTAGAGAATGGGCTGGACGTGGCTAACGCCAATACGATTATCGTGTACGATGCCGACCATTTCGGCTTGTCCCAGCTGTACCAGATGCGCGGCCGCGTCGGCCGGAGCCATCGCATGGCTTACGCCTATTTCCTGTATCGCCGCGATAAGGTGCTGTCGGAAGTGGCAGAAAAACGGCTGCAGGCTATTAAAGAATTTACAGAGTTGGGATCAGGCTTTAAGATTGCCATGCGGGATTTGGAAATCCGCGGCGCCGGCAACCTGCTGGGCCGGGAACAGCACGGCAACATTGCCAGCGTCGGGTTCGCCATGTACTGCCATATGCTGGAAGAGGCTATTGCCAAGGCCCAGTCCGGCAAGCCCGCCGAGCCGGAACGGCAGGATACGGTCATGGAAATCCATGTCGACGCGTTTATTGACGACGAGTATATCAGCAACGGCGGCCAGAAAATCGAAATGTACCAGCGCATGGCCCTGCTGCGGACTGAAGAGGAACTCAACGCCCTGGCGGCAGAGCTGGAAGACCGGTACGGCAAGCCGACGAAGCCCGTGCAGACGCTGCTGCAGGCGACGAAGCTGCGCTTGCAGGCCCAGGATCAGCACATCGTGTTGATTTCGCAGAAGAGAGATGTGCTGGAACTAAAATGGCAGTATCCCAACCTGCTTCCCAAAGCGAACCAGCTGGATATATCCCTGCGCCGCCGCGTGCGGCCCGTGCCGGGTAATCCGCTGATGCTGCGCGTGTCCCTGGCTAATACGCCGGATATACTGACGCTGCTCTCCGAGCTGCTGACTACGTTTTCGAAGCTGAGAAAGGGGAATCCCCTTGAGTAAAACTTCTTTTTTGCAAGGCGCTATGGTTCTGACCGTCGCCGGTATCGTCGTAAAGATACTCGGCGGCGCGAACCGCATCCTGTTGTCCCGGCTGTTGGAAGGCGAAGGCATCGGCTTATATCAGATGGCCTATCCCTTGTATATCTTATTTCTCAGCATTGCCGGCGCGGGTATACCGATTGCCGTCTCCATCATGGTAGCCGAACAGACGGCTAAAGGGAACTACAGCGGCGCCAAGCGTATTTTCCATATTACCCTGGCCGTCATGACCTTGGCAGCCTTAGGCTGCGGCGTCGTCATGGCTTTTGGGGCGAAGGCCCTGATTGCCTACGGACTGGTCCGCGATGACCGGGCGTACCTGCCCCTGCTGGTGCTCGCGCCGGCCCTGACAATTTCCATCGTAACGTGCTGTTTCCGCGGCTACTTCCAGGGGCTGCAGCTCATGACGCCGACGGCAGTGTCGCAGATGGTCGATCAGTTTGTCCGCGTGTGCACGATGCTTGTCCTGGCCTGGCTGCTGTTTCCGTACGGATTGGAAATCGCGGCGGCTGGCGCTACCTTCGGCGCCGTGCCGGGGGCGGCGGCCGGATTGGCTGTCATAGCCTTCTTGTATTACCGTCACAGCCGCGCGCCCTTGCCGGCTGACGAGGGGCAGTTTGCGCCCTGCCGGGCCGTTTCGGTTATCCGGCGGCTTGCCGTCCTGGCCGTCCCCGTCGCAGCGGCGAACATGCTGCTGCCGGCCGTAGCGAGCATCGACCTGTTTATCGTGCCGCAGCGGCTGGAGGCGGCCGGATATACGATACACGAGGCGACGACGCTGTTTGGCTATCTCACCGGCATGGCCAACGGCCTTGTCCAGCTGCCGACGATATTGACGATTTCCCTGGCGACGAGCCTGGTGCCGGCCGTTTCGGCAGCCTATTCCAAGGGACAGACTGATCTGGTCTTGAAGCGGGCCCATACGGCTATGCGCATCGCCAACATCATCACGGTGCCGAGCTGCTGCGGCCTGGCCGTATTGGCCGTGCCGATTTCGCAGATGCTCTACGCGACGCCTGAAGCCGGCCCGGCTATCTGCGTGCTGTCCATATCCGTCTTTTTTATCGGCGTGCAGCAGATTACGAGCGGCCTGCTCCAAGGCATGGGGCATACGGCCATTCCTTTGCTCAACATGGCCGTTGCCGCCGTATTTAAAATCGTATTCAGCTGGCATTTGACGGCGATTCCCTGGCTGGGGGAAGTCGGTGCGGCCTGGGCTACGAATATTGACTTAGCCGTGGCGACGATTTTAAATTTGTATTTTGCCCATCGGCTCATTGCGTACCACGTGCAGTGGGGATATGTGGCCCGCTTGTTCCTGTCGGCTGCGGCTATGGCCGGGACGGCCTGGTTTGCATATCACGGATTATTGCTGTTTTTGGGCAATACGGGGGCAACGCTCGCCGCGATCAGCTCGGCCGGGGCCGTATACCTCCTCTGTCTGTTCTTATTCCGTGCCGTCGCCGCCGACGATCTGCGCCGCGTGCCTGTCGTAGGCGCGAAGGTGTCATCGCTGCTCGGCAGGCTGGAAAAATAACTTGGAAAAAGCCTGAAAGGGGGATACGTCATGGGAACTATTGAAATCATTCCGTTAGGGAAGGATGCGGCTGGCTGGGAGCGTTCGTTTGAAGAAACGTACCGGCCTGTCGTGGACTATTTAGTCAAGACGTCGTATGTGAGAGATGTCGTGCATACCGTGCCGGGCGGACCGGCTATGGCCGAAAAAGTCCGCCAGATGATCGATGACGCGCTGAAGGAGGAAGCGGCGCAGGGGCACATGCCCTTCGATATGATGCCTATCGTAGACGTCATGGCCAGGCTGCGCGGCCCGAATGGCTGCCCGTGGGATATTGCCCAGACCCATCGGACGCTGCGCCGGTTCCTGCTGGAAGAAGTATACGAAATGCTCGACGCCATCGACCAGGGCGACGACGCGGGAATGCGGGAAGAACTGGGCGACGTGCTGTATCAGGTCGTCATTCACTCCCGCATTGGCGAAGAAGAAGGGCTTTTCTCTGCCCAGGATATCGTCCGCGATATTACGGAAAAGATGATTCGCCGCCATCCCCACGTTTTTAGCGAAAAAAGCCTTGAAAACAAGGGTGAGAGTGTGTTAAACTGGGATAGATTAAAGCAGGGCGAAAAGCGCCAGCATCATGACCAGATGCTGGACGGCGTCGTCAAAGGACTTCCGTCTCTGCTGCAGGCCTATAAGCTTCAGGAAAAAGCGGCCAAGGTCGGCTTCGACTGGGATAAGGACGAAGACGTGCTGGCTAAGCTGGACGAAGAATGGCAGGAGTTTCAGGAAGCCCTGCAGGAGCAGGACGGAGACCACGCGGAAGAAGAAGCGGGCGACGTGCTATTTGTCTTTGCAAATGTATGCCGGCATTTTCATATCGAGCCGGAATGCGCGTTACATCGAGCGAACAGCAAGTTTCGCCGCCGGTTTTCTCACGTCGAGCAGCGCGTTAAGGAATCGGGCCGTTCGTGGAACGAGTTTTCCTTAGACGAACTGGATTCCTTTTGGAAGGAAGCCAAGGACTTGGAACGGCGCGGCTGCGGCGACGGGGAATAGGTTGGCTGTGAAGATAGATGTAACCAAATAAAGGAGGACTTGTAATGAACAAAACAGAATTAATTGCGAGTGTCGCACAGAAATCTGATCTGACGAAAAAAGATGCTGAAAAAGCGGTAAAGGCTGTATTTGAAGCCATCAGCGAAAGCTTGATCGAAGGCGATAAAGTACAGATTATCGGTTTCGGCACTTTTGAAGTTCGCCAGCGCAAAGCCCGTGAAGGCCGCAATCCGCGCAACAACGAACCAATTCAGATCGAAGCTTCCAAGACACCGGCATTTAAAGCTGGCAAACAGTTAAAAGACTTGGTCAACAATAAATAATGTCGTAAAACGAGGGCCGCATAGTACACGGCCCTTTTCTTTACTTGATTTTTGTCGTAACATAGAGATAGTAAGGTAATCGTATCTTCTACCCAAAAGAAGGGATTTGTATGACGAAGAAAAAGGTCCTGATCATGTCGGCGTCGATCGGCACAGGACATACGCAGGCAGCGCGCGCAATAGAAGAATATGTGAAAACGATTCCTGCCGACTGGGAGGTAGAGCACGTCGATTTTCTTTCTAACGACGTCTTGTCTATCGATAATATCGTCAAGGAGACGTATATCAAAATCCTGGACTTATTCCCTTTATTATACGATTTGATGTACTACTCTTCTCAGGGCTATAAGAAGGGCATGGCAGTTAAGACGCTCATTTCTTGGGGGCTGAAGCGCCGCATGCTGCGCGTTTTAGCCGACAAGAAGCCGGACGTCCTCGTCTTCACCCATCCGTTTCCGGCCGGCGCGGCGGCTCTGCTCAAGCGTCAGCACCGCTTAACGATTCCCCTCGTCGGCATCATTACGGATTTTGCCATTCATCAGCTGTGGGTATACCCGCAGATCGACGCGTATTTTGTTGCCGCGTCTCCCCTGAAAAAGCTGCTGACCGAGCAGGGCATCGACGGCCGGAAGATTACCGTGTCGGGAATTCCCGTCCGCAGCGCCTTTAAGCAGGGCACGTGGCGCTGGGATGAAGACCATCAGCTCAATAAAAACGTCCTCATCATGGGCGGCGGATTGGGCATGGGGTCTATCCGCCAGTCTCTGGTACGCCTTGACAAGCTGGACGACGTCGACAGCTTTACTGTCGTTACGGGATATAACGCCGATTTATACGATGAAATTTATCAGCTTCGCCGCGAACTGCGCCATCCCGTCAAGGTGCTGGGCTATACGAACCGTATTGCCGAACTCATGGCGAAGGCGGCCCTTCTGGTCACGAAGCCGGGAGCGCTGACCTGTACGGAAGCGGCGACGGTTCAGGTGCCGATGGTGCTGTACAGCCCTATTCCCGGACAGGAAGAGGCGAACGCCATGTACATGCAGGAGAAGGGCTGCGCCCGCTGGGCGAAGGGTCAGGAAAATCTGGCCGTCATTACGGCAGATTTGCTGCGGCACCCGGAAAAACTGCAGGCTATGTCAGAGGCCAGCGTGTCGTGCCACCGCGATGGAGCGCGTATTATTGCGACTCATATTCGTCAGATTGTATTTCCGGACGATGAGGAATCCCTGTCGGTCTGCGGCAGCGAATATTCTCACGAATCAATATAACTAAGCCGGATGGCCCATAGTCTTCGCTATGGAGGCAGCATCCGGCTCTTTTTATAGGAGGAATGGCAAGTGAAACAGACTACTACACGGCGGCCCCGCCAGACCAGACAGCCGCGCCGCCCCAAGGGCTCGTCATCGCGGCCGTGGATCGTCCTGCTGTGCCTTATTGCCTTATGCATCGGTGCGTATTGGCTCGCCGGCGACAGGGACACGGGCAGGGAGCCGTCGTCGGATCGGCAGATGGAGCAGATTGAAACGGTTCGCGACGACGGAAAAGACGCCGTATATACAGATACTTCTCAGGAATTAAGCGACGCTGTCGCCGCTTGGCTTAAGGAACAAGGGGCCGACATACAGGAGCTGAAGCGCGAAGAGCGGAGCGAAGACCGGCAGGCGACGGGCGGCGCGATTTACTGGACGACGCGCAGCACCGCCGTGACGCCGTCTGAGCCCTTCTCCCGGGAAAAATTGGAAAAATTCCTGCAAAAGAGCGGCGGCAAAGCGTCTATATACCGGGTGACCCAGACGAAGCTCGACGGGAAGGACGCGGTGGAATACGATATCGCTTACTTCGATACCCTCGACGGCGATCCGCTGTACCTGGTGACGGACAAGCTGTACGTTTTGCCGGTGCAGGAAAAGGGCGGCTTAGTCAAGAATATAAAGGACATATTCACAGAATCGTCTTCGCCTGACGATGAAAAGAAGCAACAGGCAGAAACGAAGAAAGCTGTAACGGAATCGAAGCCAGAGCAGACTGAGCCGAAGCAAAGTCATCCGGCTCAAGTACAGGGCCGTCTGGCCATCGTTATTGACGACTGCGGCGTCGACCTCGATACGTTGTCGCGTATGAATTCCATTCCCGTCCCGCTGACATATGCCGTCATGCCGTATAAGGCTCATACAGCCGAAGCCGCCGCCAGCGGCTACAGCGCGGGACGCAAGATATTTGTGCACATGCCCATGCAGCCTCTGAACACGACGTCGTCGGAAGAAATATTTATCGGCGGCGACATGAGCGACAGCAAGATTCAGGCTACGGCTAATGAAATCCTCGATCAGGTGCCCTATGCCGTCGGCATGAACAACCACCAGGGATCAATGGCCACGGCAGACGAACGCATCATGAAAAGCGTCATGTCCGTTATGAGGCAGCGCGGGCTGGCCTTCCTCGACAGCCGCACGAACAGCGCCTCCGTAGGCGAGCAGACTGCCTCGGCTATGGGCGTCATGACAGGCCGCAATAACCTGTTCATCGACAATGATTCCGATGTGGCTTCTATTAAAGAACGGCTGCGTCAGGGCGGAGACATGGCGATACGAAACGGCAGCGCCGTCGTCATCGGCCACTGCCGGCCGAATACGGCGCAGGCTCTCAGCGAAATGGTCGATGAGCTCCATGCCAAGGGCGTCGACATCGTATTTGTAACGGACTTGATGTCGTAGCGGGGGAAGACTATGGATATAGGGGATAGTACGATTTCTATATACATTCTGATATTCGTCATGGGCGGCGGATTTTTGGCAGGCTTCGTCGACGCCATTGCCGGAGGCGGAGGCCTTATTTCCCTGCCGGTGCTGCTGGCGACGGGCATGCCGCCCCATCTGGCTATCGGTACGAATAAATTTTCCGCTACCTTCGGCGCCGTCATGAGCGCCTGGCAGTTCTGGCGGGCCGGCAAGGTAGACGTCCACCTGATGAAGATAGCCCTGCCCTGTACCTTCGTTGGAGCCGTGCTGGGCTGCGCCTGTATGCTTCACCTGTCGGCCCAATGGCTCCAGCCGATTATCATCGCGGCCCTGGTGGCGACGATTCTCTTTGTTTTCAGCCGGGGAAGCTCTATGGGAGCGGTCAATACGTATCAGGGCGAGACGAAGAAGAACCTGGCCTTAGCCATGGCCGCAGCCGGCGCTATCGGATTTTACGACGGTTTCATCGGTCCCGGCACGGGAACCTTTCTCATCGTGGCCTTTGTTTCCCTGGGCTTTGATTTCATCATCGCCGCCGGCAACGCCAAGGTGCTGAACCTGATGAGCAATCTGACCAGCTTCGTCCTCCTCGTATACTGGGGAAAAATATTGTATATTTACGGCGCGGCGATGGCCGTTTGCCTGTTTGCCGGCGCATATTTCGGCTCCCGTCTGGCGATACGGCGCGGTACGGCCTTTGTCCGGGCGATTATGCTCGTCGTGACGACCGTGTTAATTGTTAAGCTGGCCTTGGATTACGCCGGATTACTATAGCGAAGGAGGAAATGCGATGATGGAATCTGCTCAGAAAACGGTCTTCATCAGCGGCGGCACGTCGGGCATCGGCCTGGCGGCAGCGGAAATTTTACTGAAAAGAGGCTGGACCGTCGCGGTCAGCGGCCGCAGCGCTGAGCGGGGCAAGGCGGCTCTGGACTATTTGAACGCCGGCAGCCGTGCCGTATATATGAGCGGCGACGTAGGCAATGACGAGGACTGCCGCCGCATGATCGGCGAAACGGTTCGTCAGTTTGGACGGCTGGACGGCCTCGTTACGTCGGCAGGATATTATGAAGAATGCCTGCTGGAATATACTGACGATGAACAGGTGCGGCAGATGTTTGCCGTCAACGTGTACGGCACGATTTCTTTGTGCAGATATGCTCTGCCGTATCTCAAAAAGACCTGCGGCAGCATCGTCACCGTAAGCAGCGACGCCGGCCTGCAGGGAAACGTGGCCTGCTCGGTTTACGGCGCGACGAAGGGGGCCGTCGTGGCTTTTTCGAAATCCCTGGCACTGGAGGCGGCGCCCCATCAGGTGCGGGTTAACTGCGTTTGTCCCGGCGACGTAGAAACGCCGCTCTTGGAAAAGCAGCTGCAAGGCGACCCGTCCCGGACGATAGAATCCATGAAAGAACAGTACCCCTTATACCGGCTGGCGAAGCCGCAGGAAGTGGGGAAGGCTATCGCCTTTTTGCTCAGCGACGATGCGTCGTTTATCACAGCTGCGGCACTTCCCGTCGACGGCGGTTTGACAAGCTGGTAAAAACATGGGAAAATAAATTAACTCATCAAATTTGCGCAAATGAGGTGGTATATATGTCAGAAGAAATGAAAACAGTAGAACAGCTGCAGGAAGAAATTGCCAAGCTGAAACAGGAATTGGCCGATTTGAAGTCTAGCCAGGCTCCGGCTCAGGAAGCTGAGCCCGTCGCTGCGGCCGACCAGGAAATTCCCGGCGGCGAAAGCGAAATGGCCCTGCAGGTCCTCCAGACCATCGAGCAGTCTACGGACGACGTAGACGTCAAGGTTGAGACGCTGTGCCGCTGGGCGGCAGCCCGTGCCGGCGCGATTGTCGTCGCGCCGCTGCTGGGAACGGTAGCTCTCATGGCGAACGAAGTATATCTCGTCAGCCGCATCGCCCGCATTTACAACGTCAAGCTGACCGAACGGGCTCTCATCGCCTTCCTCGGCGCCGTCGGCAGCCGCATGATCGGCACCCTGCTCACGACGCTCATCCCGTTCAGCGTCATTCAGGTTCCCGTAGCCGTAGGCATTACGTACAGCCTGGGCCGCGTGACGCAGCGCTGGATGAAGGACGGCATGCCCAGCGACATGACGCCGTACGTCGAAATGATGGGCGAATGGAAGGACAAAGCACGCGAACAGGTCGACCGCCTGCGTGAAAATCCCTTGAAAAACGTTCCCCTCGGCGACGAAACCGTCGATTTCATCAAGCGGTGGGGCGGTACGGCTGCGGAAAAATTCCAGGACGTCAAGGAAAAAGGTCAGGAATTATACCACAATGTCTGCCATAAGGACGATTTAGTAGAAGAAATTATCGAAGAAAAAGCGGCGGAAGACGCGGCGAAGGCCGTCGCTGCAGAAACGGCGGCCGAAGCTGCCGACGACGCGGCAGAACAGGCTGCGGCAGCCGAAACAACGGAAACAGAGAAAAAGACTACGGTAGAAGAACAGGTCAAGGCCGCCGTAGAAGACGCCAAGATTCCGCTGGATTAAAAAGGGACGATGCGTATGTGGAAACTGCTGAGCTTTTTCGCCCGTTTTTATACGCCGGGAAAATTTATTCGCTTTATACGGGGAACGGGACGGCGCCTTCATTTCCTGCCCAAGCTGATGACAATTTTTTACTGCATGCAGGATAAGGATACGCCGAAGTTCGTCAAGCTGGCCCTGATGGGGGCCCTGGGGTACGTCATACTGCCTCTGGATTTAGTGTCCGACGCCTTTATCGGCATCGGCTGGCTCGACGACGCCGCCGTCGTAGCGGCGGCCCTGCGCTTGGCCGGAACGTACGTCAAGCCGGAGCACCTGGAAAAGGTACGCCGCATGTTTCCCTTTGCCAACGTGTGACGATATAGACAATTCCGATACGGATATCCGTGTTGGGATTGTCTATTTCTCATGAATTGGCGAAATTCCTTTGACAAACATACGCACTCATCGTAAAATGATGTGAGTGTGCTATATAGGAGGATGAATTGGCATGGTTACTGTTACTGAAAAAGTGCGGTTTTATGAAACCGATATGATGGGAATTGCCCACCACTCCAACCACATCCGCTGGTTTGAATGCGGCCGCTGCGAGTATTTAAGGCAGGCCGGCATAGACTTGTTCGAGCTGATGGACGAAGGCATATTATTTCCCATAAAGAGCGTCTCCTGCGAGTACGTCAGCCCCATTAACTACGCCGATACCATCGTGATTGAAACGCGTCTGACCCGTCTGTCGCGGGCCCAGATGACGTATTCATACCGCATTGTGCGCAAGGAAGACGGCGTCCTGCTGGCCGTCGGCACGTCGCAGAACGTGTTTACTCATAAGGATACGGGGACAGTGGCCCGCTTGGACGACAGGCACTACAATAAATTGAAAGCATGGTATGAGCGGGAGGAAGCTTCTGCCCAATAATGGAGGAATGACAAGTGGAGCGGAATAGACAGCCTATCGGCGTATTCGATTCCGGCGTCGGCGGTTTGACTGTCGTAAATAAGCTGCGCATGCTGCTGCCTCATGAAAATATCATTTATGTCGGCGATACGAAGCGCAATCCCTACGGTTCGCGCACGCCGGAAGAAATATTTTCATATACGAGAGATATACTGCGTTTTATGAGCGAAAAAGAGGTCAAGCTCGTCGCTATCGGCTGCAATACCGTAACGGCCGTGGCCTACGAGACGGTGCGGAAAGAAGTGCCGTATCCCCTCATCGGCATGAGCCGCGGCATTCGTACGGCCCGGGAAATCAGCGCCAAGAAAAAAATCGCCGTCTTCGCGACGGATTTGACGATTGCCAATCACAGCCATAAAAAAATGGCTGCGGCCATCGATCCGGACATCGAAATTGTAGAACAAGCCTGCCCGGCCTTGGCCAATCTCGTCGAGCGGGGCGTCCTGTCCGGCGAGGAGATCATGGAGCCCCTTCGTCGATATACGGCCCCGGTCATTGCGTCCGGAGCTGATACGGCCATTTTTGGCTGCACGCATTTTCCCTTTGTGCAGCCTTTATTCGAAGAGCTGTGCGGCGATACGATTGCCTTTGTAGACCCGGCTCACGAAATGGCCTTGCAGACGCTGGAAGTATTAAAGAAGGGCGGCCTTCTCAATCACGACCGCCTGCCGGGATATCTGCGCCTTTGCTTTACCGCCGAGGCCCGGCGCGGCGGCAAGCTGGCCGAACATCTCATTCCGGCCAACGAATTTACAGTTGAAGAAATATCCTTTGCCTGAGGGCGGAGAAAATTACGGCCTTATCGGATAGATAAGGCATCAAAAAGGAGTCTTGCGCCGTGTTATTGTATGTATTGATCAATATCGTCATTGCCGTTATCGGCATCGTCGCCGTACTGTATCTTCTGTTCCGCTTGTTTGCCTGGAGGCAGGGCGACGCCCGCTTCGTCATCGAGGCGCGCCGCCGCAAGCCCTTTGAGCTGAAGCAGATGACGGCTGATACGGCTGTCTTTGAAACGGAAGTTCCCTTTCATAATGCCGGTCGTCAGTTAGGCACGATCATGGATTTTTATCCCCGTACGCTGCTGCCGAGAGAACAATACGACAAATGCGTCGTCCATTCGCAGCTGGCTAATAAAGAAGCCGAACGGGACGACAACTACTGGGAATCTGTCATTTACTATCCTGGAAAAGGAAGCAGCCTTCGCGTCACCATCGCCCTCGTCAGCAAGAGCGGCAATATCCGCGAAGATTTGAAGACTTTCCCCGACATGCCCATCGATTTGGTATACCAGGTCGTGTCGAGAAGCGAATGGTACATCCACAAAGCCCGCATTACCCTGAAGGCTTCGGAAGTACAGCACGCATTGGAACTGCATTAGGAGGTATATGGAAATGGCAGAATTAGAACTTGTACCGATTAAGACGAGAATCCTTACGGATAAAGATGACATTGTCGATGCCATTGAAGAATATGCAAAGGATATTGTCGGTCCCGACGATATCGTATGCACGGCCGAAAGCGTCGTAGCGATTACGCAGCGCCGCTATACGCGCCCGGAAGAGCTGACGCCGTCGTGGCAGGCCCGCCTCATGCGCCGCTTCGTTCCCGGCGAGGGCAGCATGGCCAGCCTGTACGGCATGCAGGCCGCCATGGAGCTGGAAGGGGAATGGAAGATGCTCTTCTGCTTCATCATCGGTTTCCTGGCCAAATTAATCGGTAAAAACGGCGTTTGGTACCAGCTGTGCCGCCAGGCTTCCCTGACGGACGACGTCACGGGCACGATGCCGCCTTTTGACAAATGCATCGTCTACGGACCGGCTGAACCGGATAAGGTAGCAGAAAAGATTAAGCAGCGCCTGGGCTGCTACGGTGCCTGTGTCGCCGACGTCAACGACTTGAAGCGCTCTGCCGTCCTCGGCCATTCAAAGGGCCTCAATCCCAGCGAAATTGCCCGCATTCTTATCGACAATCCCTTTGGAAACGCTTCGCAGAAAACCCCTATCGTCGTCATCAAGAATTATGCGAAGTTCGTTCATCAGAAGCCCGAAGCTGCGGCGGCAAACTAAGGAGTGACGACGGAACTATGAAACAGACAATCGTCCTGGCAACTCATAACGCCGGAAAAATACGGGAATTTAAAAGCGTATTGGAGCCCTTGGGGTATACGGCGACAGCTGTCCGCGACTTGTGTCCTCAGTTGCCGGAGCCGGAAGAAACAGGAACGACCTTTGAAGAAAACGCCCGTCTGAAAGCGGCATATTACATGAAGGCTACAGGGCTTCCCTGCCTGGCCGACGATTCCGGCATCATCGCCGACGCCTTAGGCGGACGGCCTGGCGTCTATTCGGCCCGCTATGCCGGCCCGGAATGTGACGATGAAAAGAACAACCAAAAGCTGATCGACGAATTGTCGGCCTTCCCGCCGGAAAAGCGGACGGTTCATTATGCCTGCGTGCTGGCCCTGCTGTTTCCCGACGGACGGGAAATCGTCAGGGAAGGCCGCTGCAGCGGCGTGCTGCGCGATTTTTATGCCGGTACGAACGGCTTCGGCTATGATCCGTTGTTTTACGTGCCGGAAAAGGGCAAGACTATGGCCGAAATGACGATGGAAGAGAAAAATGAAATCAGCCATCGGGGCAAAGCCCTGGAGCTGCTCGTCGAGGCCCTGTCATGAAGCCCGTCCTCGTAGGCGTCGTCAGCGACAGCCACGGCCGCTTTCGTCCGCTGGAACGCATGGTATCGCAGGCGCCGGATGTAGCGGCGTGGATACACTGCGGCGATTACAGCGACGACGGCGATGATTTAGCCATATATACTGGCGTGCCCGTATATTCCGTCAGGGGCAACAACGATTTTATGAGCGACGCGCCGGCGTGCCGCAAGGTGACCATCGGCGGCGTGAATATCATCGCCGTTCACGGGCACCAGTGGTACGGCGAAGCGCGGCTGGCTAAGCTTCGGCAGCTCGGAAGAGAACACGAGGCTCAGCTCGTCCTGTTTGGACATACGCACCGCCGCTTTTGCCAGCGCGACGACGATATGACCATCGTCAATCCCGGCAGCGTTTCCCTGCCCCGCGACGGCAGGGTGGGCACGTATGCCGTGTGCGCCATAGCCGACGGCGTGCTGACGGATATACAGTTTTATGAACTGACAAAGTAACTTTTATTTGGAAATTTTATTGAAAAGGTATGATGAAATGGCAACGAAAACGAATAAATTAAAATTGTATGGCTTCAATAATCTGACCAAAACGCTGAGCTTCAACATATACGACATTTGTTATGCCCTCAGCGAAGAGTCGCGCCGCCAGTATATCGAATATATTGATGAACAATATAACGCAGAACGGCTGACGAATATTTTAAAAAATGTCTCGTCTATTATCGGCGCAAATATTTTGAATATTGCCAGCCAGGATTACGATCCCCAGGGGGCCAGCGTGACCATCCTCATTTCGGAAGAGCCTGTCGAACCGGCCGACGCCGACGTAGTTTGTCATCTGGATAAGAGCCATCTGACAGTTCATACGTATCCGGAAAGCCATCCCCAGAAGGGGATTATGACCTTCCGCGCTGATATCGACGTATCGACGTGCGGTCGTATTTCTCCTCTCAACGCGCTGAATTACCTGATCGACAATTTCGATTCCGACATCGTAACCCTCGACTACCATGTCCGCGGCTTTACCCGCGACTTGAGCGGCAAGAAGCTGTTCATCGATCACCGCATTAATTCCATCCAAAATTACATTTCCCAGAGTACGCGCAGCCGCTATAATATGATAGACGTCAACGTGTATCAGGAAAATATCTTTCATACGAAAATGATGCTGAAGGATTTTGATTTGAACAACTACCTGTTCAACATGACGGCTGACCAGCTGACAGAACGGCAGCGCAATCAAATCCGCAAGCTCGTGTATCAGGAAATGCTGGAAATATTCAACGGCCATAACATGCCGACGATGCGTTAATTTTTTATCTCTGCAAACAAAACTGCCTGTTGTCTTAAATTAAGACGGCAGGCAGTTTTTCTTTTATAATCTTGATACTCATGGTATAATACCTGTAACATCATATAAACAGAAAGGAGAGGCTTTCCTGTGAATATAGTGCTGCAACTCCGTCGGCGAAGCGTCGACAGTATCCGCCGTTTTACGGTGCCGTTCCTCATTTCCATCTTATTGTTTGCCGATTTGGCTTATCAGACTTGCTGGCCGTCAGACGAGAAATGGCCTGTCTATGGAGCCATATCTCTGTGTATTGCTGCTATGTTTTCTGTTTGGTGGCAGCTGGTATTGGAAGCGCGTCGGATCACAGGGATGAAGGCCTGGCTGTGGCAAGGCGCGTCCCTTGTCGTATGGGCTGGCTCGTACGGTACGTGGATGGCCGTACAGGACATGACCTATATCATCTTATATGGCTCCGGTATATTTCTGGCCTTGACAGCTGGTATTCTGGCCTGGCTGACGTATTATGCCGGTGAAAGCGCCTTCAACCGCGTATTCTGCGGCGCCCTGCAGGCCGTCGGCGTCGCCGTCGTCGCTGACATATCCCTGTCTATTTGCGCCATGGCTCTGCAGACGCTGCTTCAGCTGTCCTTATCTTTTTCCAACTTGTACGCATTGATTTTCTATGCGTCGTTTTTGGTCGTCGGGTGGAACGTATTCTTGTCGTCTGTTCCCAAAGTGGGATGTCCGGCATTGCCGTCCAAGCCCTTCGGAAATGTCATGGCCTACGTCGTCGTGCCGGTCTACGGCGTATTACTGGCGATTCTGTACATATACATCGCCATGATTTTCTTTAAGGGAGAAATGCCTGTAGGGAAAATGAACTGGTTTGCTTCCATTGCGCTGCTGGTATACGCCTTTTGTTATTTGACCTGCAGCGGTTATGACAAGCATGCCTGGCTGCTGCGTTACCGCCGATGGGGCGGTTTGCTTCTCCTTCCTGTCGTAGCCGTACAGCTTTGGGGCGTGTATATTCGTCATGAAGCCTATGGATTGACAGAGCTGCGCTATTTGTCCATGGCCTGCACAGCCTTTGGTATTGCCGTGATTCCGGCGGCCCTGCGCCGTCTGTCCGGAACCTGGTTGTTTCTGTTGGCCGCGGGTATGACGCTCATCATTTCCGTAACGCCCCTAAATGTGCTGGACACGCCGTACCGCAGTCAGGAAAAGCGGCTATTGGCGATGATGGAAGAAAAGGGAATGCTTCAAAACGGCGTGGTCTCAGATGCCGCGGATTTATCTCACGAAGACAAAGAAGAACTATACAGCACGTACCGCTACGTGAAGAGCTATACGGGCCAGCGGGACCCAGCTGTCGAAGCCGTTCTGCAGTCTCCAGTCATGGAGTCTCTCCGCTATGCCGGCCCCCATTACCAGTCGCGGTATTTCATCAATGACAGTACAGCCGCGCCGGTATCCGGATACGCGACGATGTACGTCGTGGAAAGGACGGCCGGTAAAGACGGCATGATCACGGTTCAAACGCAGAGGGGAGACGTAGCGATTTCCCTGCTGCCCTATGCCGAACAGCTGTGCCGGCAGTACGAAGGCGCCGGTCAGATGGCCAACCGAAATGTGGCGAATTTGTATCTCCTTCCCGACGATGGCCATTATCTCTTTATACGCACGATGAATGTCGATTTGGCCGACGATGTCGTTCAGAGCATTTCCATATCGGCTATCTTGTTGGAAAAATAAAGTTGCCTCAGGCCGTAGTCATGGTATAGTATACATAGATGGACATGAAGGAGTGTTATATATGGATACGAAGAAAAAATTGTGTAAAATCGGTGAAAAAATGAAGGAAGCCGGCCTCGTTGCCGCCTGCGACGGCAATATCAGCTTCCGCAATCCCAATGGAACAATCGTCATCACGCCGTCGGGCCTTCCGAAGGGCGAATTGAAGCCGTCTCAGCTTCTGGTCATGGATATAAACGGCAAGGTGATAAAAGGAGAAGGCAAGCCGTCGTCGGAAACGCCTCTTCATTTAGAAATCTATAAGGCTCGTCCCGATGTCAACGCCATTATCCATGCTCATCCCATCGTCGCTACCGCCGTAACCGTCGCCGGGCTGGCCTTTCCCAGCACCATTGTAACCGAAGGCGCTATCGTCTTGGGGAAATCCGTGCCGACCGTGCCGTACGCTGCGCCGGGCAGCGCCGAATTGGCCAAGGCCTGCGCCGAATACGCCAAGAAGGTCAACGTATTTCTCATGGAACGCCACGGCGCGACAGCTCTGGGTAAAGACCTGAAGGAAGCCCTGTACCGCATGGAAACGCTGGAGGCCGTTGCCAAAGTCTACCGGGCGTCGCTGGCCTTCGCCGTCAATTCCCGGGCTTTGCAGGATATCAGCCGTAGCCAGGAGCTGGCATCGTTTTTCCTGCGCTAGTCAATTCAGATTAACTTATACAATACAAAAAGCTGTTCAACCTATCATCGGCTGAACAGCTTTTTGCTGTTTTTATGTGCCCAGTTATTTTTTAGATTTTTTAATAAAATGCCTCTTTCATCAGCGGATTCACAGCAGGGGAGGTGTTTCAGTTACTTGCTCCAATCCTTCGGCTCTACGACGTAGGTCGTCTGGTTTTCAAATACGACGAAGCCCGGTGCGGCGTGGGCCGGCTTCTTGACGTTGCGCACGAGGGCGCAGTCTACTTCGGCCTTCGACGTGCCGCGGGCCTTACTGTAATAGGCGGCCATCTGGGCGGCCATTTCGATTTGCTCGTCTGTCGGCGTCACATTGTGGCAGGCTAATATGACGTGAGAGCCGGGCTGATTTTTGATGTGGAACCACAGGTCGTAGGGATGGGCTTTCTTCTGGGTCAGGAAATCGTTCTGCCTGTTGTTGCGGCCTACCCAGATGGGGATGCCGCCGGCGTCGGCTGTCAGGATTTGCTGGGAAAATTCCCGCTTCATCTTATCTTTGGATGTAGAGGAAATAAGCCCCATTTGCCGCATTTCGGCCTTGATATCGACAATTTCCGCCTTGCTGCCGATGTTGTCCAGGGCGTATTCCAGCGAGTAGAGGTACTGGAGATGCTGCTCGTTTTCTGCGATGAGCTCGGCCGATTTCTGCTTGCGGTTGCGCATCTTCGTGTAACGCTTGTAATAGCGATTGGCGTTGTCCGTCATGGAATAGGCCGGTTCGAGGGGAATGGTAATCGGTTCCTGCTGCTCCGACAGGAGATTGGCGACGGTGACGCTCTTTTCGTGGTCGTGCTTTTCGTAGGCGTAAATCATGAGCAAGTCGCCGTAAAGCTTATAGGTATCCATCTTATCCGTCTCTTTCAATTCGGACGAAATGCGCTTGATCTTTTTCTTTTGCTTTTCGATGAGCTTGGCGACGCGCTTCTGCATGTCTTCCTGCTCGCCGTTGAGGCTGCCCTTGCTGGCGGCCTGATAGTCGTCGAGGTATTCTTCGATGGACGAGAAGCGGTGGCGCGGATAGGCGGACAGGCTTTGCAGTTCCAGTGGGAAGATGATTTCCTTTCCCTTGACCATATAGACGAAGGCTCCCGATACGCCGTCAAGCTCTTGGCCTAGGCGTTCGATACAGCGGCACCAGGAGAATTTGTCGGCCGGCGACAGGTCCTGGACGAGGGCGTTTTTATCGAGGCCGCTTCGGACGGCCAATTCGTCGAGGACGACGGTGCTCATGCCGTTGAACCGTTTGAGCATCCATTTTCCCAACGGTTCGTCCGTACCCGTTTCCATCATGGCGGCTAGTTCTTCAGCGGAGAAATCGAAGGGATTCATGCGCATGAAATTCGGCGGAAAGTCATACGGTTCTTTGGGGAAGATGGCGCGCAGGGCCTGCTTGTCCTTGCGGGTCTTGATGAGGGCTTCGATGATGACGCCGTCTTCGGTGAAGATGACGTTGCTGTACTTGCCCATGAGCTCGACGTGGATCTTCCGCGTCGCCAGCTGGCCCGACGTGTCGAGGACGTCGACGGCGATTTCAATGAGCCGGTCCATGTGGAGCTGGCTGATCGAGGCGATGCGGCCGTTTTCGTAATATTTGCGCAGAAACATGCACAAGCCCGTCGGCACGTCCGGCGTCGGCGGCATCTGCCGCGCGACGTACAGCCGCGGCGAATCGTCCAAGGTCATGATGAGGTGGTGGACGCCCGTGTCGTTGAACACGCGGAAGTAAAGAGAACGGTTGTCCAGCTGGTATATTTTGGAAATCTGACCGCCCTTTAATATATCTTTTAATTCATTGGTAATGCAATGAAGCGTAATGCCATCGAGATTCATAATGACAACTCCTATTCTTTCACAAAATTACTCTATTCTGACATCATACCATAAATACGGGGCCGTGAGTAGATAGGCCTGCGGCTGGACGCGGATTTTTGAGGGGAAAAGTCGGCCTTTTGCGCAAAAGTATATAGACCTGCGGCCGGATTTACGTTATACTAATACATTAGATAGAACGATGCTGTAGAGGAGGTCATCATAGTGCGCAGCATGACCGGCTTCGGCCGAGGCACGTACAGCGATGAGCACGTCAGCGTGACCATTGAAATGCGTGCCGTCAACCAACGATTTTTAGAGTTAAACATCCGCATGCCCCACGCTTATCTGGCGCTGGAAGATAAATTGCGGAAGAGCATAAAGGAGACGCTGCACCGCGGCAAGGTCGACGTATACGTCACCGTCGGAGAACTGACGCCGGCAGCACCGCAGATCCGCATCGACTACGCGGCCCTGGCAGCCTGCAAGGCGGCGCTGGACGACGTAAACCAGTCGCTGTTCGGCGGAGAAAAGACGACGCTGCCGCTGATCATGGGCTTGACTAAAGATTGGTTCGTCCAGGAACCGCCGGCAGTCGACGCCGAAGAGGTATGGCCCGTCTTCGCCCAGGCTCTGCAGGGCGCTTTGGACGGCATGGTGGCCATGCGTGATAAGGAAGGGGCCAATATCCGCCGCGACTTGCTGGCGCGGACCGATAGGATGGCGGCTATGATCGATGCCATAGAAGCGAAGAAAGAAGACGTCGTCGCCCGCTATAAGGAACGGCTGGAAAAGAAAATACTGGCCTTGTTCGACGCGGCCCGTCAGGTCCCCGACCAGGACCGGCTGCTGCAGGAAGTAGCCACATACGCCGACAAGGTGGATTTTACGGAAGAAGTTGTGCGCTTCCGCAGCCATGTGGTACAATTAAAGGGCTTTCTGGAGCAGGACGGCGACGTAGGCCGCAAGCTCGATTTCCTCATTCAGGAAATGAACAGGGAAGTCAATACGATTGGCTCGAAGGCCAACGACACCGACGTGACGGAATATGTCCTGCAGTTGAAAAACGAAATCGAAAAAATTCGCGAACAGGTGCAGAATATCGAATGATGGTGAGGCTATGAATTTCAACTTATTGAATATAGGGTTCGGCAACATGGTAATGGGCTGCAAAGTCGTGGCCATTATCAGCCCCGAATCGGCGCCGATCAAGCGCATGGTGCAGGAAGCGCGGGAGCGCAATACGCTCATCGACGCGACCTTCGGCCGCAAGACCCGCTCAGTCCTCATCATGGACAACGGGCAGATCATCTTATCGGCCCTGCAGGCGGAAACTATTTCCCACCGTATTTTGCAGGTCGACGGGGAAGATAAGGAAGAACCAGAAGAAGATTTATAAGAGAGGATGGAGCGACCATGATCGATTCAGGTCTGCTTATCGTCGTCTCCGGCCCGTCCGGCGCCGGCAAGGGGACGATATGCGACGCACTGCGGGAGCATTTTCCCAATATCCACTATTCTATTTCCATGACGACGCGCCAGCCGCGTCCGGGCGAAGAAGACGGCGTCAATTATTATTTTACCGACAACGGCCGTTTTGAAGAGCTGCTGAAGGAAGACGCGTTTCTGGAACACGCCAAGGTATACGACCATTATTACGGCACGCCGAAGGAATACGTATACCAGATGCTCCGCCAGGGCAACCACGTCATGCTGGAAATCGACATTCAGGGAGCTATGCAGGTAAAGGAAAAGTATCCCCAAGGCGTCTTTATCTACATCGTGCCGCCGAGTAAGGCCGTTCTGGAAGAGCGGCTCCGGGGACGTCATACCGACTCGGATGAAGTCATCGCCGCGCGGCTGGCGAAGGCCCGGAACGAGCTGGAATGGATTGATAAATACGACTATGTCATCGTCAACGACGATCTGGGCGAAGCGATTCAGAAGGCCGCTGCCGTGCTGAAAGCCGAGGAGTGCAGAGTTATGCGCAACGCCAACTGTATCGAAGAGACCAAGCAGGCGTATCAATAGAAATTTGTATGCAGTAAAGAGGAGAGATGTTCTTATGTTGATCAAACCGACGTTGGAATCGTTAATGAAAAAAGTAGACAGCAAATACACTTTAGTCACGCTGGCGGCAAAACGGGCCCGCGAATTGACGGACGGCGACGAACCGCTCGTAGATGTAGAAACGACGCGCGTCGTTTCCATCGCGATGGAAGAAATCGACCAGGGCAAGATTACCTATGAAAAGCCTCAGGGCGGCATTAAATAATTGCGGAGGACATCATCGCCATGTTATTAGAAAACAAGAAAATCGTCTTGGGTATCAGCGGCGGCATTGCCGCGTTTAAGGCCGCCGAAATTGCCAGCATGCTGCGCAAGCGCGGCGCCGAAGTCAAGTGCATTATGACCGATCACGCGACGGAATTTATTACGCCGCTGACGATGCGGGAAATTTCCGGCAATCCCGTCGCCGTATCCATGTTCGGCGATATTCCCGAATTTAACGTCGAGCACATCGCCCTGGCCCAGTGGGCCGACGTGTTCGTCATCGCTCCGGCTACGGCCAACATCATCGGAAAAATTGCCGGCGGCATTGCCGACGATATGCTGACGACGACGGTCATGGCTACGACGGCTCCCGTCGTCATCGCCCCGGCTATGAACAGCAACATGTACACGAATCCCATCGTGCAGAAAAATATCGCCGCTCTCAGAGAGTACGGCTATGAAATCATCGAGCCTGCTACAGGTCATTTGGCCTGCGGCGTTACCGGCGTCGGCCGCCTGCCAGAACCGGAAGATATTGTCGACTACATTGAATTTGCAGCCTGCCGGACGGACCTGCTGAAAGGGAAGAAGGTCATCGTTACGGCCGGCGGCACGCGTGAGCCTATTGATCCGGTCCGCTTTATCGGCAACCATTCCAGCGGCCGCATGGGCTTTGCTATCGCTAAAGCTGCAGCCTTTGCCGGCGCAGACGTCACCTTGGTCGCCGGCAGCAACGACCATTTGAAGACGCCGGCCGGCGTAGCGCGCCGCGTCGACGTAGGCAGCACCAACGACATGAAGGCCGCCGTCGATTCGTATTACGACGACTGCGATCTGGTCATCAAGTCGGCTGCCGTCGCCGATTACCGTTCGGCTCATCCGGCGGCGAATAAGATCAAGAAATCCGACGAAACGCTGACCTTGACGATGGCTAAAAACCCGGACATCCTGTACGGCTTGGGGCAACGCAAGGCCCATCAGGTGCTCATCGGCTTTGCCGCCGAAACGACGAACCTCATCGAGTACGGCACGGCTAAGTTAAAGAAGAAGAACCTCGACATGCTCGTCGCCAACGACGTCAGCGCCGAAGGGGCCGGCTTCCAGGGCACGACGAATATCGCCACCTTCCTGTTCCCCGACGGATCGATGGAAAAACTGGAGAAAATGGACAAGGAAGACCTGGCAACGGTCATCGTAGAACGGGCCGCGGCGATTTTAGCCAAAAAAAATCAGTAATGGAGGCCATGATTTTTCGAATAGGTCTTGCATAATTCCTCTTGTTAGTATACAATAGGTCAAGTGAATAAAATATTTAACCATCAAGAGCTGTGGAGGGATTGGCCCGATGATGCAGCAGCAACCTTCAGTGAATGAAAGGTGCTAAATCCAACAGTGTAGCGTACTGAAAGATGGGCTGATACATACCCCTCTTTTCAGAGGGGATTTTTTTTGAACGCATAAGGAGGATATAATGGCAAAGAATCGTGAATTTTTTACGTCTGAATCCGTAACTGAAGGCCATCCCGACAAAATGGCCGACCAAATCTCTGACGGCATTTTGGATGCAATTTTGGAAAAAGATAAAAACGCCCGCGTCGCCTGCGAAACCCTCGTAACGACAGGCATGGTACACGTCGTAGGCGAAATCTCTACGACGTGCTACGTAGATATTCCGCACATCGTACGCGAAACGGTTCGCAATATCGGTTATACCCGCGCAAAATACGGCTTTGACTGCGATACGTGCGGCGTCCTCGTTTCCCTGGACGAACAGTCCCCGGACATCGCCATGGGCGTTGACGAAGCGCAGGAAAAGAAATCCGGCACGACGGATAAATTCGACTCGATCGGCGCCGGCGACCAGGGCATGATGTTCGGCTACGCGACGAACGAAACGGACGACTACATGCCGCTGCCGATTTCTCTGGCTCACCGCCTGTCCCGCCGTCTGGCCAAGGTCCGCAAGGACGGCACGCTGCCGTACCTCCGTCCGGACGGAAAGACGCAGGTAACGGTCGAATACGAAGACGGCAAGCCCGTCCGCATCGACACCATCGTCATTTCGGCTCAGCACAGCCCGGAAGTTACGCGCGAACAGATTGAAAAAGATTTGCTCGAATACGTCATCAAGCCGGAACTTCCCGAAGGGTTGTTCGACGACCAGACGAAGCTGTTCATCAACCCGACAGGCCGCTTCGTCATCGGCGGTCCTCAGGGTGACTCCGGCCTTACGGGCCGCAAGATCATCGTCGACACCTACGGCGGCATGGCTCGTCACGGCGGCGGCGCTTTCTCCGGCAAGGACCCCACAAAGGTAGACCGCTCGGCAGCTTATGCAGCCCGCTATGTGGCGAAGAACATCGTAGCCGCAGGCTTGGCGGATAAATGCGAAATCCAGCTGGCCTATGCCATCGGCGTAGCCCATCCCGTTTCTATCCACGTAGAAACCTTCGGCACGGGCAAAGTCGAAAACGAAAAGATTGTCGAATTGATCCGCAAACACTTCGACCTCCGTCCGGCCGGCATCATCGAAATGCTCGACTTGCAGCGCCCGATTTACAAACAGACGGCCGCTTACGGTCATTTCGGCCGCAACGATCTGAACCTGCCTTGGGAACAGCTTGATAAAGCCGACGTTCTCCGTCAGGAAGCCGGCTTATAAGACTGGACCATCTCAGAGGAATCATGCCTTCCAGGTGGCATGGCTGAATTAAATATGATACAATGTATAGGGGCTTGCTTCGTCAAGTCCCTATCTTTATGTTATACAAACGCAGGAGCAGGGCTATGGTAGCAGACATCATCATCAATACGACGGCCAAACGGCTGCAGCAGACCTTTTCCTATATCGTCCCGGACGGCATGGCTGTGCACGTCGGCAGCCGCGTGCAGGTTCCCTTTGGACGACGGCAGGAAGAAGGAATCGTCGTCGCCGTCAGCGAGAGAAATGCAGGCGAATATGCATACGAGCTCAAGCCGATCAGCGCCGTGCTGTCGGCGCAGGCGGGGTTTCAGGAAGAAATGATCGAAACGGCTTCCTGGATCAGCCGGTATTATCTCTGCAACCTTGCCGACGCCCTCCGCCTGTTCATGATAGAAAAGAAAGGGCTGGAAGTCCGTCTGTATGTTACGGTTGGAACGAAGGCCCCCACGTCGGCGGAAGACGCCGATGTCGCCGCGTACGTCCAAGCGAAGGGCCAGGTGGAAAAAGCGGCGCTGGCGCGGAAATTCGGCGCCAGGCGAGTAGACGCTCTGCTTGAGGCAGGCGTACTGCAGGTAGAGAAGGGCTGGAAAAATAAAATATCCGATAAAACGGAAAAGTGGCTGTCCTTTGTGCGGGACGACGCCGACGGCCTGCTGGCGAACCGGCGGCGGCAGGCGGCCTTGCTGGCTGAATTGAAGCAAGCAGGCAGCGCGCCCGTATCTGCTTTTATTGGAAAAGGATACAGTGCCGACGTCATCCGCCGCCTCTGCGGCACGGGACTGGCGGCTATCAGTGAAAGAAATGTCCGGACGAGGCAGCTGCTGCCGACGTTGGAACAGAGCCGTCCTCTGACGCTGACAGACGAGCAGGCCCGGGCCGTACAGGCTGTCCGCGGCGACACGACGGGACGCACTTATGTGCTGCACGGCGTTACGGGGAGCGGCAAGACCGAAGTGTATATGCAGCTGGCCGAAGACGTATTGCGGCAGGGAAAGCAGGTCATCGTCCTCGTGCCGGAAATCGCCCTGACCGGCCAAATCGTAAGGCAGTTTGTCCGCCGCTTTGGAAACGACGTCGTCGTCATGCACAGCCAGCTCTCGAAGGGCGAACGGAAAAACAACTGGCTCCGCATGCTCCGCGGCGAAAGCCACATCTGCATCGGAGCCCGCTCGGCCGTCTTTACGGCGGCGCAGCATCTCGGCCTCGTCATCGTCGATGAAGCTCACGACAGCTCGTACAAGCAGGAAGAATCGCCGCGCTATCATGCCGTCGCCGTAGCGCAGAAGCGCGCCGCCTATTACTGCTGCCCGGTCATATTGGGCACCGCCACGCCGTCGGTCAGCGATTACTACGCAGCCCTGCAGGGAGAATATACGCTGCTGGAGCTGAAAGAACGCATCCACGGCCGGCCTTTGCCGACTGTAACCATTGCCGACATGCGCGACGAACTGGCCAGGGGCAACTACCGCGTCGTGTCGGACGCCATGGTTTCCCTGCTGGAAGAAACGCTGGTAGCCGGTCAGCAGGCTATAATCCTGCTGAACCGCCGCGGATTTGCCACCTTCGTCATGTGCCGCAAGTGCGGCTACGTCGTCAAATGCGACACCTGCGACGTGCCCATGGTCTACCACAAGCAGAGCGACCACCTGCAGTGCCACTACTGCGAGGCGTCCCAGCCGATTCCGACGGTATGTCCGGCCTGCGGCAGCAAGTATATCAAGTTTTTCGGAACGGGAACAGAAAAGGTCGAAGAACAGCTGGGCGAGCTGTTTCCCAGCAGCCGCGTCGTCCGCCTGGACCAGGATACGGCCAGCCGCAAGTACAGCGGCGAGCAGATATTGGAACGGTTCCGGCGGCATGAATATGATATCCTCTTAGGGACGCAGATGGTAGCGAAAGGCCATGACTTTGCCAACGTCAGCGCCGTCGGCATTTTATCTGCCGACAGCCTGCTCAACCTGCCGGCCTATTGGGCTGGCGAACGGACCTTTCAGCTCCTGACGCAGGCCGCCGGACGGGCCGGACGGGGAGACGCGCCGGGCAGGGTCGTCATGCAGACCTATGCGCCGGAGCACTACGTCATTCAGTGCGCCCAGAAGCAGGATTATCACGCCTTCTACGAGCAGGAAATCGAATTTCGCCGCGCCCTGCAGTACCCGCCCTTCCATCGCATCATAAAAATCATCCTCACAGACGAAGAGGAGCAGCCCCTGTGGCGGCGGGGAAACGATTTGGCGGCGTCACTGCAAAGCTGGGCGCGCCGGGAACACAGTCCCGTCGAAGTCATTGGCCCCTTTGCCGACATCATCAAGAGGATACGCGGCAAATACCGCCTGGTCATCTTGATAAAAGGCGAATCCTTGGATGATATCAAAGACTATATGCGTCGTGAGCCCCAGTGCTGGGCCTCCGGCGTCGTCATCGACGTGGACCCGTCCTTCTAAAACGGAAAAGGCCATATCTGTAGAGATATGAAAAAATATGATATAATAAAGAGAAAAATGTAAATATACTATAGTAAGCTATGAGGTGAGAGAATGGCAACGCTAAAAATCATTGAAGCCGGCGCGCCTATTTTGAAAGAAACAGCAAAACCGGTTGAACATATTACGAAACACATTAAAAAACTGCTCGATGACATGGCTGAAACCATGTACGCTGCCGAAGGCGTCGGCCTCGCAGGCCCGCAGGTCAACGAATCGTTGCAGCTCGTCGTCCTCGACGACGGCAACGGCTTAATCGAGCTGATCAATCCGGAAATCATCGAGCGTTCGGAAGAAACGGACGACGGAGATGAAGGCTGCCTGAGCGTTCCCGGCTATTACGGCACGGTAAAACGGCATCACCGCATCAAGGTCAAGGCCCTGAACCGCCGCGGCAAAACGGTGATCTACGAGCCTGAAGGATTCCTGGCTCGTATTTTCCAGCATGAAATCGATCATTTATACGGTACGCTTTTTATTGAAAAAGCAGAAAATTTACGGAGAATAGGCTAATGGCATCGTTACGAATCGTATTTATGGGGACGCCCGATTTTTCCGTGCCGTCCCTGCAAGCACTGCACGATCAGGGCTTTGACATCGCCGCAGTGTACAGCCAGCCCGATAAGCAGCGGGGCCGCGGGAAAAAGGTTTCCTTTTCACCCGTAAAGGAAAAGGCTCTGGAATTGGGGATTCCCGTGCTGCAGCCGGATACGCTGCGGGACGAACAGGTCGTAGCCGAATTGGCGGCATTTCAGCCCGATGTCATCATCGTCATTGCCTACGGCAAGATTTTGCCCAAGGCCGTACTGGATATTCCTAAGTACGGTTGCCTGAACGTGCATGGCTCGCTCCTTCCGAAGTATCGGGGAGCCGCGCCGATCCAGTATGCCGTCAAGGACGGCGAGGCCGTAAGCGGCGTGACGATCATGCTTCTCGACGAAGGCATGGATACGGGGGCTATCCTGAAGAAAGCGGAAATAAAGCTGGACCCGAAGGAAACGACGGGATCGCTCTTCGATAAGCTGTCCGTATTGGGCGCACAGGCGCTGACGGACGTATTGGCCCATATTGAAGAGTATGAACGAAATGCCTGCCCCCAAGACGAATCTCAGGCTACGTATACGGCAAAAATCGACAAGGAAACGGCGCAAATCGACTGGACGCAGGACGCTATTGTCATCGAGCGGCTTATCCGCACCCTTGATCCTCATCCCGGCGCTTATACATGGCTCGACGGCAAACGCCTCAAGGTGTGGAGCGCCGACGTCGTTGACGGAGCCGACGCTGAACCGGGGACGATCATCGCCGTTACTAAGAAGACCTTTACGGTACAAACCGGCAGCGGCGCGCTGTGCGTGCGTGAAGTACAGCCGGAAAGCCGGAAGCGCATGCAGACGGCCCAGTTTCTCCAAGGCATTTCCTTGCAGCCTGGCGACGTCTTAACGAGGGAGTAAACTCGTGAAGGCAGCGTGCAGGCAGACGATTTTATTTTTTAGCGGCGGCGGTATCGCTGCCGCCGTCTTTTTAGCTGGATTTGCCGCCGTCTGCGCGCTGGTCAAACCGGGACTGTCCCTGTATGTGCCGTCCGCAGCGGCTTGGTGGGACTGGGCCGTCCGGCTGTGCTTGGCGGCGGCCGCTGCAGCTTATGGGTTTACGTGGGTCTGTGTACTGGCCGGAACGCCTTCAAACAAGCGGCTTCGCCAGTTGTTATTTGCCTGCCTTCGCGTCCTCTTTTCCCTCGTGCGCTGTATCGGCAGGATGCTGCATGCGGAAAGCGCTATAAGCCGGGCCTATATCCAGGTCCTGAATCACTTGGTTTTGCGCCGTCCGCTCTGCCTGCCGCCGCGGCAAGTCCTGCTGCTGGCGCCGCACTGTCTGCAGTGGGACCAATGCCCGCATAAAATCACGCGGAACGTGCAGAACTGCCGGCGGTGCGGCCGCTGTCCCATCGGCGAGATGACAGCCCTGTCGGAACGCTTGGGCATTTCTTTCGCTGTCGTTCCCGGCGGAACGCTGGCCCGGCAAGTCGTCGCGGCCTGTCATCCGAAAGCGGTAGTAGCCGTCGCCTGCGAGCGCGACTTGATCAGCGGCATGCAGGACGTAGCGCCTTTGCCGACTGTCGGCTTGCTGAACAAGCGGCCGAACGGCCCTTGCTTCAATACTGACGTCGATATACGGGCCTTAACAGAAATTTTATCTGCAATGATAGGAGAAGATGCATGAACGTACGTGAAATAGCCCTGCGCAGCCTGCTGGCTATCTGCAAAGACGAAGGATACAGCAATATCGTTGTGTCGCAGGCTATCCAAAAATATAAAATGGAAGACCGGGACCGCCGGTTTTACACGGAATTAGTATACGGCACGCTGCGGTATATCAATTACTTAGACTGGATCGTATCAAAAATCAGCACGCGCAAGCTCAATAAGCTCGATCCCCTGTGTCTGGCCATCGTCCGCTTAGGCTTGTACCAGATATTCGGCATGACCAAGGTGCCCGAGTCGGCGGCATGCAACGAATCGGTCAAGCTGGCGACGCGCCTCGGCAATAAAGGCATGGCCGGTTTCGTCAACGCCATGCTGCGCAGCAGCCTTCGCCGCCGGCAGGAATTTTCTATTCCGACGATGGAAGAAAATCCGCTGCTACATCTGACGATGACGTATCATCAGCAGGATTGGCTGGTAAAAGCGTGGATTAAAGAGTACGGCCTGGCTGAGACAGAAGCGCTGTGCCGGTATTTCGACAGTATACCAGTACTTTGCCTGCGGACAAATACGGCCCGCGTCAGCCGCGACGAGCTCATTGCCCAACTGGCGGAAGAAGGAATTCAGGCTGAAAAAGCCGCCTATGCGCCTGAAGGCGTATATTTGCCGGAAATCCCTAACATCGGCAGCGTTAAAGCCCTGAAAAAAGGACTGGCTATCATTCAGGATGAGCCGTCTCAGCTCGTCGCCCATGTGCTGGACCCTCAGCCTCACGAACTCATTTTCGACGTCTGCGCCGCGCCGGGAGGAAAGACGACGCACATCGCCGCCCTGGGCGGATCGACCTGTACGGTCTACGGCGGAGATATTTACGAGCATAAGCTGCGCCTCATCGAAAGCAACGCCAAGCATCTGGGCTTGGCCAACGTGCGCACGATTTTGCAGAACGCCTGCACTATCGGCCAGTCCTACGCCGGCCGTGCCGACCGGGTACTCGTCGACGCGCCGTGCTCCGGCTTGGGCGTGCTGCGTCATAAAATCGACTTGCGGTGGCGCAAGAAGCCCAGCGACTTACGGACCCTGCCGGTACTGCAGAAGCGCATCCTGGACAGCGCATCCCAATGCGTCAAGCCCGGCGGCGTCCTCGTGTACAGCACCTGCACGATGCACGATGAAGAAAATATCCAGATCGTACGGCAATTTTTGCAGGATCACGGCGACTTCCACTTGGAAAACGCCGCAGATTTCTGCCGCCTGCCGAATCACGACGGGCCGTGCATCCAGCTGCTGCCGCAGCGCGACCACCTGGACGGCTTTTTCATCGCCCGCATGAGAAGAGGAGAGTAATATGGCCGATATATTCGATATGACCAAAACGGAGCTGCAGGAGTTCCTCGTAGCCCGGGGCATGAAAAAATTCCGGGCAGACCAAATCTTTCACTACATCTATAAGCAGCATATTTTTTCCTGGGACGACATGGTCCTGCTGCCCAAGGGCGACAGGGAGAAGCTAAAGGCCGAGCTGCCCATCTGTTTCCCCGAAATCCTGTCTAAGCTGGAGTCGCCGGACGGTCAGACGGTCAAGCTGCTTTTGAGCCTGCACGACGGCAACACCGTCGAAACAGTCCTCATGATGCACGACTACGGCAATTCTATCTGCTTGTCGTCGCAAGTGGGCTGCGCCGTAAACTGCGCCTTCTGCGCTTCGGCTAAAAACGGCTTCGTCCGCAATTTGACAGCCGGCGAAATGGTAGCCCAGCTCATGGCGTTCCGCAAATACGTAACGCCGGAGCTTCACTCTATCGTCATCATGGGGACAGGCGAACCCCTGCTGAACTATGACAACGTCGTCCGTTTTATGAAGATGATCCATGAAAAGGACACGCTGTATCTGGGATACCGCAACATGGCCCTGTCGACGTCGGGCATCGTGCCGCGCATGTATGACCTAGCCGACGAAGGCATCCCTATTACGCTGGCCGTGTCGCTCCACGCGCCGAACGACGAGCTGCGCCGCCGCATCATGCCGATTACGGACACCTATCCCGTCGCCGACGTGCTGAAGGCGGCAGACCATTATTTTCAGAAAACAGGCCGCAAGGTGACTTTTGAATACATCCTGATACAGGGCGTAAACTGCAGCACGGCCTGCGCCCGCGAGCTCGCAGAGCTGTTTGGCGGAAAAAATATCCTGATTAACGCCATTCCCATAAATGATAATTACGACGTCGGCCTGTATCGTCCGTCAGCAGGAGAAATCAATTCCTTTATTGCGTATTTGCAGAAACGCGGCATAAACGTCACGCTGCGCCGCGAAATGGGAAGCCAGATCCAGGCCGCCTGCGGGCAGCTGCGTATCAAGCGTGAAAACATTTGACATGTCCTAGGGAATATGATATGAATTATGTGTATGTAATAACAACGCACCGCGAGAGGACGTGAGACTTTGGGCACATACGGCGAATCACGAATCGGTCTGGTGCGCAAGGTAAATGAAGATTCTTTTTATATAAGCCGCGAACGAAACGTCTTGGCCGTCGCCGACGGCATGGGCGGGTACGTCGGCGGCGAAATAGCCAGCAAGACGGCCGTAGAAGCCATCGCCTATTATTTTAAGAACTTTACCTTTGCCGCGCCGGTACAACTGGAAAAAGCTATTCAATACGCAAATTCCTGCATTATCAGCAAGACGATGATCGACCCGTCGCTGGAAGGCATGGGAACGACTATATCTCTCGTAACCCTGGCCAAGCAGCACGCCTTTTGGGGTCACGTCGGCGACAGCCGCATTTACTTGTACCGCGGCGGCCGGCTGCAGCAAATATCCGTAGACCATACGATCGTCCAGGAGCTGCTGGAACGGCATAAAATCACGTCAGAAGAGCTGCAGAACCACCCGCAGCGCCACGTCCTGACCCGCGCCGTCGGCGTCGATAAGACGCTGCTTGTAGACAGCGGCGCCTTTGCCGTAGAGCGGGGAGACCGGATACTCATTTGCTCCGACGGCCTGACGTCGTTTTTGGACGAGCAGGTCCTGCGCGACGCCGTCGGCGATTACAGCCGCAGTGAACGCGATATTATCAACGATCTTTTTGCCCAGGTATACGATAACGGCGCAAAAGACAATGTTACTGCAATTTTAACAACCATATAATCGGGATTGACTACTATGAAAGTGGTGGAGAATCTAAAAATGATTGGTCATATATTAGACAACAGATACAAGATATTGGAGGAAGTAGGCACCGGCGGCATGGCCGTCGTCTACAAGGCCCAGGATATTTTGCTGGACCGTATCGTCGCCGTCAAGATCCTTCTCGCAAAATACGGAGACGACCACGATTTCGTCGTCCGGTTCCGTCAGGAAGCGCAGGCGGCGGCCAAGCTGTCCCATCCCAATATCGTAAATATATATGATGTTGGTTATGACGAAAATGTGCATTACATCGTCATGGAATACGTCCGCGGCGAAACGCTGAAGGAATATATTGAAAAGCACGGCCATCTGCCGATCAATACGTCCATACAGATTACCTTCGATATCGGCGAGGCTTTGGAAAATGCCCATAAAAACGGCATCGTCCACTGCGACATCAAGCCCCATAACATCCTGGTGACTGAAACGGGACGCATCAAAGTCGCCGACTTTGGCATCGCCAGAGCTATAAATTCCAGCGCGACCAACAAGGATGACCACGCCGTGCTGGGCTCCGTCCATTATTTTTCGCCGGAACAGGCCAGCGGCGGCCCCGTAGACGAACGGACGGATATCTATTCCTTGGGCGTCGTCATGTACGAGATGATGACCGGCGTCGTGCCCTTCGAAGGCGAGACGGCAATCAGCGTCGCCCTGCAGCACGTGCAGGATGATATTCCCTTGCCGACGAAGTATAACCGCCGCATTCCCCGACTGGTGGAACAGTGTATTTTAAAGGCCATGGCCAAGAATCCCGACGACCGGTTCCAGTCGATTGCCGAAATGATGTCGGAGCTTCGCTTGTCCCAAGGATTCGTCAATACCAATAAAGGAGCCATGCCGATTATCAAAAATAATTTTGCGACTCAGAAGATTCCGCCGCTGAAATCGCCGGAAGAGGAGCAGAAGAAAAATATCTTTTCCCGCATGCTCGATTCCATCAGCAGCCATTCGAAAAAATCCATTATCATCGGTATGCTCGGCGTCTTTGTCGTCGCGTTTATGTGGGCATTCTTTTCCTTCGGCAATTTCTGGAGCACTCAGGATATTACCGTTCCCGACGTAACAGGCAAGCAGGTGGAAATCGCCAAGGAAATACTGTCCAAGGAACACCTCAACGTTTCGGTCAACGAAATAGAAAGCGATGAAGTGCCTGTCGGCGAGGTCATTACCCAGACGCCGTCGGGAGGGGCCGTCGTCAAGGAAAACCGGACTATTTACCTGACCGTCAGCAAGGGCAATCAAGGCTCGGAAGTCCTCATGCCCGACCTGCGGGACCTGACGCTGGATGAAGCGAAGAAAAAGCTGTCTGAAATCGGCCTGACCATCGGCTCCGTCCATTACGCCGAAAGCGAAAAATATGAAAACGGCAAGATCATCAGCCAGAGCCCGGCCTCGCCGCGCAAAGTAGCGAAGGGCTCGTCGGTCGACGTCATTATCTGCCGCAAGGCCGAAAAGAAGAATGACGCTAAAAACGGACAGGATGCGCCGACCGTCAGCGGCATGACCTTGGATACGGCCATGAAGACCTTGGAAAACGCCGGATATATCGTCGGCAACGTGACCAATCTGGATGCGTCCAAGGACAACGCCCTGGCTAAGGTTGTCAAACAAAGTCCGCGCAGCGGCAACGTCGTCGATTTGACTGTCGAATACGGCGCAGCGGCGGCTGTTCCCGACGGCAGCGCCAATAATCAGGAACCGGCCGGCACGCCTCATTACGGCACGGTGAATATCAGCGTTCCTTCCGGCGCGTCGAGTCAGCACGTGCAGATCGTCGTGACGGACGACAACGGCACCCGTGTCGTCTATGACAAGAACCAGTCCGGCGGCGACAGCATTACTAAAAATATCAGCGGCGTAGGCAAGACCCGCGTCAAGGTATATATCAACAATTCGTTAGTACAGGATCAGTACATTTAATTGAAGGAGGATCATGACTACAGGCCGCGTTATAAAAAATTACAACGGATATTACTACGTAGATATCGGCGCCGGACAGCTCGTCGAATGCCGTCGCCGGGGAAAGGTCAAGGCGAAGATACTCGTCGGAGATGAGCTGGAAATTACGGAATTAGGCGGCGGAAAGGGCGTTGTCGAAAAGCAGCTGCCGCGGCGGAACAGCCTCCGCCGCCCGGCCGTAGCCAACATCGATCAGATGTTTGTCATCATGGCGGCGCAATCGCCGGACCCCAATCAGTTTCTCGTCGACAAGCTGCTCATGACCTGCGAATACGGCGGCGTTCATCCGAAGCTGTGCTTTAACAAGTGCGATTTAGACCGTGAGACGGCGGAAGCCTATAAAGCCTTTTATGAAACCTGCGGCTATGATGTCTATCTTGTGTCTGCCGTTACCGGCGAAGGGCTGGACGCCATCAAGGCTTTGCTTCCTCATAAGATGACCGTATTTGCCGGGCCGTCCGGCGTCGGGAAGTCGAGCCTGTTGTCCCAGATTTTAGGGCGGGACCTGTCTGTCGGCTCGGTCAGCGAAAAAATAAAACGGGGCCGCCATACGACGAGGCACTCGGAAATCATGCAGCTGGAAGGCGATACGTATGTCATCGATACGCCGGGATTCAGCTCACTGGAATTCGAGCACCTCGACAAAGGGGAAGTCTTCGCCTTATTTCCCGACATGACGCCTTACGGCGGACGCTGCCGCTTTTCGTCGTGCCTCCACTTGTCGGAGCCAGACTGCCCCGTAAAGGATGCCGTTGCCGAAGGCAAGATACAGAAAGAACGGTATGAAACGTACTGCAAAATCGTCAATTCTATTCTCGAAAGGAACCGATAGGTATGATACACATTTGTCCTTCTATTTTGTCCGCCGATTTTTCCCGGCTGGCTGAAGAAATTAAAGACGTAGAATCAAAGGGAGCAGACTGCATCCATCTCGATATGATGGACGGCCATTTCGTGCCGAACCTGACGTTCGGCGTGCCGATCATCGCCGCCTTGCGGAAGCACGTTTCCATTCCCTTCGACGCCCATTTGATGGTCGAACATCCCGACGTATACGTAGACGGCCTGGCAAAAGCCGGCGTGCAGTACGTTACAGTCCATCAGGAAGCGTGTCCTCACCTGGACAGCACGCTGCAGCATATCCGCAGCGCCGGCATGAACTGCGGTGTCGCCTTGAATCCGGCTACGCCTGTATCGTCTTTATCCTGCGTGGCGGCGCAGCTCGATATGATCCTCATCATGAGCGTCAATCCCGGCTTCGGCGGTCAGAAATTCATTCCCTATTCGCCGGATAAAATCCGCGAAGCCAGGGCGCTGCTCGATTCCGTCGGCAACACGGAAGCCGTCGTAGAAGTAGACGGCGGCGTCAACGCCGATACAGTACAGTCCGTCAAGGAAGCCGGCGCTACCTTCCTCGTCGCCGGCAGCGCCGTATTTGGAGCGGCAGACCGGGCTGCAGCCATCGCCGCGCTGCGGTAAGAAGTCTGTACTTGTATTTCTATCCCTTATGTGCTAAAATCATAGGTGGATATGAATAATAGTCTTTGGGGCAAGGTGAGAAAGGGCAGCTTTCAATTCCTGACCGGCGGTATAGTCCGCTAGCCTGGCGTAAGCGGGGCTGAACCGATGCGATTTCGGTACCGACAGTATAGTCTGGATGGGAAAAGACGACATTTCGTTTATTTTTGTTGTGCGCAAAAGGCTATTGGGTTTCCATACCCGTAGCCTTTTTATTTTTTATAATAAAATCTATCAGGAAAGGAATGACAGATTTGGAACCGGTAGATTATATGAGAAAAGCCCTGGAGCTGGCAAAGCTGGCTTTAGGGTATACAACGCCGAATCCGGCCGTCGGCTGCGTCATCGTAAAAGACGGCGAAATCGTCGGCACGGGCTATCATCGCCAGGCCGGCACGCCCCATGCGGAAGTATGGGCCCTGCGCGAAGCCGGCGACAAGGCGAAGGGCGCGACGGTATACGTTACGCTGGAACCCTGCGCGCATTACGGGCGGACGCCGCCCTGCGCCCGCACGCTCGTGGAAAAGGGAGTCGGCAAGGTCGTCATCGCCATGCTGGACCCCAACCCCCTCGTAGCGGGAAAGGGAGCGGCCATCCTCCGGCAGGCCGGCATACCTGTCGAAATCGGGCTGCTTTCCAAGGAAGCCGCTCAGCTGAACGAAGTATTCATTAAAAATATGATGGTGCAGAAGCCGTTTATCGCCGTCAAAATAGCGCAGAGCCTCGACGGCTGCATCGCCTCGCGGACGGGAAAATCCCAGTGGATTACAAATCAATGGGCCCGCAATTACGGCCACTACCTGCGCTCTATCTACGACGGCATCCTCGTCGGCATCAATACGGTCAAGCTTGACAATCCGCTGCTGACCTGCCGCATCCGCCGCGAAGCCCATGACGAGCCTCACCAGCCGGTGCGCATCATCATGGATTCGCAGGGCCACATTCCCCTCAATTCCCTCGTCCTGACGGATAAGACGTCGCCGACCATCGTCGTGACGACGTCCCTCTGCCCGGTAGAAAAAATGAGAGAATTGAAAAACATGGGCGTCACCGTCCTGCTGGCTCCGCTGAACAAGGATCGTCACATCGATTTGCCGGCTGCTCTGGACTTGCTGTACAAGCAGGGCCTGCAGAGCATCCTCGTCGAAGGGGGCAGCAAGATTCAGGGGACCTTCTTCGACCACAAGCTCGTCGATAAGATATACGCCTTTATCGGCGACAAAGTCATCGGCGGCGAACAGGCCCTGTCGTCAGTCGGCGGCCACGGCGTCGATTCCCTCGACGAATGCCTGCCCCTGGCTTACGATTCGGTCGAGCTGCACGACGGCAATATTTTGATTACAGCGTATAATGCGAACAGGGAGGGAGCTTATGTTCACTGGCATCATTGAGGAACTGGGCACCGTCGGCCAGATGGACCGCCGTCCCGACTCGATAAAGCTGACGATTCAGGCCCGTAAGGTACTGGAAGGGACGCAGCTCGGAGACAGCATCGCCGTCAACGGCGTCTGCCTGACGGTGACCTCCATGACGGATTCGTCCTTCACGGCCGACGTCATGCACGAAACGATGCGCCGTTCGTCCCTGAGCGATATCAAGAGCGGCTCTAAGGTCAACCTGGAACGGGCTATGCAGGTCGGCGGCAGGCTGGGCGGCCACATTGTCAGCGGTCATATCGACGGCGTCGGCCATATTGCCCGCATCGCCGCCGACGGCATCGCCCGGGTCATTACGATTTCCATTCCCAAGGACATGGAGCCGTTCATCGTCGAAAAAGGTTCTATCGCTATCGACGGCATCAGCCTGACCGTCGTTTCCGTAGGCAACAGCCAATTTTCCGTTTCCATCATTCCCCATACGATGGCCAATACGACGCTCATCGACAAGCATCCCGGCGCCGTCGTCAATTTGGAAACCGACGTAATTGGGAAATATGTCCATAGCTTTACAACAGCCCATACGGGCAAACGTTCCGGCATCACAATGGAAACGCTGTTGGAAAATGGATTTTAAAATACTATTTCAGAATAGGAGAGTGTTCTACTATGGCACACATTAAAGAAGGTCAATTAATTGGTTCTGGTTCTAAGTTTGGTATCGTCGTAGCGCGTTTCAACGAATTTATCTGCAGCAAGCTCCTCGGCGGCGCATACGACGCCCTCCATCGTCACGGCGTAAGCGACGACGACATCACGACGGCCTGGGTTCCCGGCTCCTTTGAAATTCCCCTCATCGCCCAGAAAATGGCCGAATCGGGCAAATACGACGCCGTTATCTGCCTCGGCGCAGTCATCCGCGGCGCGACGAGCCACTACGACCTGGTCTGCAATGAAGCAGCCAAGGGCATTGCTCAGGCGTCCCTGAAGACAGGCGTGCCTATCATGTTCGGCGTCATTACGACGGAAAATATCGAACAGGCTATCGAACGGGCCGGCACGAAAGCGGGCAACAAGGGCTTCGACGTAGCGACAGCGGCTATCGAAATGGTCAACCTCATAAAAGAACTGTAAGAAAACGCAAGAGGCTGATGCCGAAGAATTTCTTCGCGCACCAGCCTCTTTTATACGCCGTATGCAGTTATTCTGCCGCAGGCTCCGTATCAGGCTCGTCTTTCGTCGTAAAGCCGATAATCCGCCGCGGCTTATCCGTATCGTCGGTCCGCTTGACGGCGACGAGAAGCAGGTTCAGCTGAGACAAGTGCTGAACCAATTCGACATGAGAGCCGTCAGATAGTTCGCCGTAGAAGACGATCATGTTCGGGTCCCAAAAGCCTACGTCCTGAATGCTGAAGGTAATGTTGCCGGCCGATACGAGGCGGCCGCCGGCCTGCATGTCGTCGGGCATGTCCGATTCAAAATTGTTGATGAGCGCGACGATGCGCCGGTACATATCCGAAGCCAGGTAGGGCGTTTCCGGATCTTCGTCTTCTGCCGTATCCAGCGGTGCCGACGGCGGAATGATCAGGATATCCCGGCCGTCTGCCGCCGTATATTCCTTCTTTTCGTCTGCCATAGTAATGCCCCCTTTTTCCGTTTCTTATATACATAATTCCATGCGGAAGGGAGAAATCCTGCCGGCACGGCGAAAGAGTCCGGCAGCGGGCAGCACAGTTTTTCCGACCTGCCAAATTAGTAGTGAAAAATACTCGCAGGTGTAGTATAATTAGATTCAGATTTTATGTAGAAAGGATATCAGAACAGGATGCATATTGAAGACCAGATCGTCCATTATACATCAGACGAGTTAATTCGCGTTTCTATCGCCCAGACGCGCCGCATAACAGAAACGGCGCGGCAGCGGCATCATTTGTCGCCTGTGGCCTGCGCCGCCTTGGGCCGGGCCATGACGGGAGCGCTCCTCCTGGCCGGAGACTATAAAAATCATGAAGGCGTTTCCCTTAAATTTGCCGGCGACGGCCCATTAGGAGCCGTTCACGTCGACGCCTTCGATTCCAATAAAGTACGGGGCTATATCGACAATCCCACAGTTGATTTGCCCCTCAAAGCAAACGGAAAATTAGATGTAGGAGCCGCTGTAGGCCAGCACGGCCAGCTGACGGTAACGCGCTTTACGCCGGAGCAGATGACCTATACGAGCCAAGCCGACCTCGTATCCGGCGAAATTGCCGAAGATTTGGCTTATTACTTATACACGTCGGAGCAGATTCCCTCGACGATCAGCTTAGGCGTCCTCGTCGACCGGGACTATACGATTGCCGCGTCAGGCGGCTTTCTCGTCCAGGCGCTGCCGGGAGCGAAAGAAGAAGACTTAGCGCGGGTCGAGGCCAACATTACGCAGATCGGGCCGATTACGACGTATTTGAAGAATCATCCCGATGGAGAAGGGCTGATCGACATTATTTTAAGCGGCATGCATTTTAAAGAATTATTCCGCAAGCCTGCCTGGTGGCAGTGCACGTGCTCGCGCCAGCGCATTGAAAACGTCCTCCTGTCCCTGAGAGCCCAGGATAAGGAGGAACTGCTGCAGGACCCGCAGGTAGAGATGACCTGCCATTACTGCGGTGAAAAATACGTCATCAGCCACGACGAATTAGTTACTTTATTCGAAAACGCACATAAGGAGTGATAGTATGGGCTTAATTGCCATCATCGGCGGTACGGGCGTCTGCGATATCAAGATGCTGAAAAACGCCAAAGAGCATCACATGGACACCTTTTATGGTACGATCCATTATGTCCGCGGCACGTATGAGGGAAAAGAACTGATTTTCCTTCCCCGTCATGGTAAAACCCATTCCATACCGCCTCATCTGATCAACTACCGGGGCAACATGCTGGGCTTAAAGCGGTTAGGCGTTACAGCCGTTATTTCGACGACGGCCGTCGGATCCCTGAACCGCGACTTTAAGCCGAACGAATTTGTCCTGCCCGACCAGTTCCTCGATTTTACGAAGTCGCGCCATACGTCTTTCTTTGACGGCGGGGAAAACGGCGTCGTCCACGTCGATATGACCGAGCCGTACTGCCCGACCCTGCGCCGTACTCTCATGGCAGCGGCTGACGAACTGGGAGGATACGCCCTGCACAACGGCGGCACCTACGTATGCACGGAAGGACCGCGGTTTGAGACGCCGGCGGAAATCAAGATGTACGAAAAGCTGGGCGGCGACCTCGTCGGCATGACCAACGTGCCGGAAGTCTGCCTGGCCCGGGAAGCTGAAATCTGCTACGCTACGGTTTCCATGGTTACGAACTTCGCCGCCGGCATTTCTCCGTCCGCCCTGACTCATTCGGAAGTCGTAGACTGCATGGCGGAAAACTCCCTCCGCCTGCGTACCCTGATCATGAAAGCCGTCGAACTGTACGGCGACGACGATTGCCTGTGCCGCCACGCCCTGCAGGAATACGGCGGCTTTACGGTGTAATATGGATACGCTGCGCTGGCAGAACGGCCAGCTGGTCCTGCTGGACCAAACGAAGCTTCCCATGGAAGAAGCCTATATTACCTGTACAAAATGGCAGGACGTATACGACGCCATTTCCATCCTCGCCGTACGGGGCGCGCCGGCTATCGGCGTAGCTGCGGCTTACGGCTCGGTCCTGGCGGCCCGCATGCTGGCCGATACGCGCGACTATGAGTCGACTGCGGAGTTCCTTGCCGATTTCTCCGAATGCTGCCGCCGCCTCGACGAAGCCCGGCCTACGGCGGTCAACCTGCACTGGGCCCTGGAAACGATGAAAGCCGCGGCGTATGGAGCAGAGGAACAGCCGGTCTCGTCTATTCTCCAGCTGCTGGAAGACAAGGCGAAATCCATGCAGGCCGAAGACGTGGCAATCAACACGGCCATGTCGGAATACGGCGCCGAAGAATTATCCGCGGCAGGTAAGCCTCTGACGATATTGACGCACTGCAACGCCGGGGCGCTGGCTACGGCCGGCATCGGCACGGCCCTGGGCGTCATCCGCTCCCTTCACAAGCGGGGGCTGATCCGCATGGTTTATGCCGATGAAACGCGGCCTCTCCTGCAGGGAGCGCGCCTTACCGTATCGGAGCTCATGGCCGACGGCATTCCCGTGACGCTCATTACGGACAACATGGCCGCCTGGGTCATGAAGACGAAGGGCGTCGACGCCGTCATCGTCGGGGCCGACCGCATTACGGCCAATGGCGACACGGCCAACAAAATCGGCACCTACGGCGTGTCGATTTTGGCGAAGGAACACGGCGTTCCCTTTTACGTCGCCGCCCCGATTTCGACCTTCGACCTGTCCCTGGACAAGGGGGAACAAATTCCCATTGAGGAGCGAAATCATGGCGAAGTGCGTTCCATTCAGGGAGTACCGACGGCGCTGCCAGAAGCCGCCGTCTTTAATCCGGCCTTCGACGTAACGCCTCACGAGAATATCGCGGCTATTTTTACGGAAAAAGGGGTTATCCGCAAGCCTGACACTGCGCAGGTTCATGCATTTTTCAATATATAGAAAGGAAGTCTTATCGTATGGAATCTATTATTCGCGACATCAAATTGGCTAAGAGCGGTCATGAAAAAATCAGCTGGGTCGACCACTACATGCCGGCGCTGAACGCTATCGGCGACGAATTAGCTAAGGAACAGACCTTTAAAGGCAAGACGGTCTGCGTCAGCGTCCATTTGGAAGCTAAAACGGCGTACTTGGCCGAAGTCCTGCACCGGGCCGGCGCCAACGTCATCGTCACGGGAAGCAATCCCCTGTCGACGCAGGACGACGTCGCCGCAGCTCTCGTAGAAGACGGCCTGACAGTCTATGCCTGGTATGGCGCGATAGAGGAAGAATATTTCAATTTCCTCAACAAATCGCTGGACCATCATCCGGATATCATCATCGACGACGGCGGCGATCAGGTTCATCTGCTCCATACGACGCGGACCGACGCCCTGGAAAACCTTCTCGGCGGCACGGAAGAAACGACGACAGGCGTCAACCGCCTTCATGGCCTCGATAAAGCGGGCCAGCTGAAATTCCCCATGATTGCGGCAAACGATTCGTACTGCAAATACCTTTTCGATAACCGCTACGGCACAGGCCAGTCCACGTGGGACGGCATCATGCGCACGACGAACCTCACCGTCGTCGGCAAGAAAGTCGTCATCGCCGGCTACGGCTGGTGCGGCCGCGGCTGCGCTATGCGGGCTAAGGGCCTGGGCGCTCACGTCATCGTCACGGAAGTAGACCCCATCAAGGCTATCGAAGCCGTATTCGACGGCTTTGAAGTGCTGCCGATGGCCGAAGCCGCCAAGGTAGGCGATATCTTCGTCACCCTGACAGGGGACAAGGACGTCATCCGCGGCGAACACATGAAAAACATGAAGGACGGCGTCATCTTGGCCAACGCCGGTCATTTTGACGTAGAAATCAACCGTCCCGAACTGGAAGCATTGGCCGTACGCCATTTTGAAGCCCGTCATAATATCGAAGGCTACGAGCTGCCCGACGGACGCATTATCAATTTGCTGGCTGAAGGCCGCCTGGTAAACCTCGCTGCCGGCGACGGCCATCCGGCGGAAATCATGGACTTGTCCTTCGCCGTACAGGCATTGGCAGCTAAATATATTCTGGAACATCACGCTGAACTGGGAAATCACGTATACGTCCTGCCCCGCGATATCGACATGGAAATCGCTAAGATCAAGCTGCGCTCCATGGGCTACAGCATTGACACCCTGACGGAAGAACAGCGCAAATACTTAAATCTGGACTGATTGGGCAGGGAGGACAGCCGATGAAAACGTTGATCAAAGACGTGGCCTTATACAAAGACCACGTCATTACAGAGCATCAGAACATTGAAGTGACGGACAGCGTCATTACGGGATTTCCGACGTCGCCCCAGGCAGGGGATTACGATGAAGTCCTCGAAGGCCGTTCCATGCTGGCCCTGCCTGGTTTCGTCAATACGCATACGCACATCGCCATGACGGTATTCCGCAGCTATGCCGACGACATGCAGCTTATGGACTGGCTGGAAAAGAAGATCTGGCCGGCAGAGGACAAGCTGGACAGCGACGTCGTATACGCCCAGACGATGCTAGGCATCGCCGAAATGATCCGCTGCGGCACGACGAGCTTCGCCGACATGTATTTCTTCATGGACGACGTAGCCAGAGCCGTAGAAGCCTCAGGCATCCGGGCCGCCCTGAGCCGCGGCTTGACGGGCGTGACGCCCAACGCCCAGCAGGCGCTGCAGGAAAATAAGGAATTTTACAAGACGTGGCATGGAAAGGCGGACGGACGCATTACGGTCATGTTCGGCCCCCACGCCCCTTATACGTGCCCGCCCGACTACATCCGCCAGGTCGTCGAAGCCGCTGGCGAATTGGGAGCGGAAGTGCACACGCATTTGTGCGAAACGAAGGGCGAAGTAGACAATATTGTCAAACAGTACGGCAAATCGCCTATCGCCCTGATGGACGAACTGGGATTGTTTGACTGCGGCTGTTTGGCGGCTCACTGCGTGTGGGTCGACGACGCCGACATGGATATTATGGCCAAGAAGGGCGTCCGCGTCGCTCACAATCCGGGCAGCAACTTAAAGCTGGCCAGCGGCATCGCTCCCGTACAGGACATGCTGAGAAAAGGTATTGTCGTAGGACTTGGCACGGACGGAGCATCGAGCAACAACAACCTGGACATTATGGAAGAAATGCATTTGGCCGCATTTATCCATAAGGCCCATACGCTGGACCCCTTAGTCGTCCCGGCTGAATCGGCCGTCAACATGATGACCGAAGCCGGCGCAGCATGCCTCGGATATACGGATATCGGCAAATTAGAAACAGGGTATAAAGCCGATATTACCCTTGTCGACAGAGAAGGGCTCCATTGGTATCCGAAAAACGATTCCATGTCCTTGCTGGCATACTCAGCCAACAGCTTTGACGTCGATACGGTCATGGTAAACGGTAAGGTGTTGCTGAAAGGCAAGGAATTTACGACACTGGATATTGAAAAAATCAAAGCGGAAGCAGAGCGGACCAAAGAAAAGCTCTTTTCCGCTTTATAATCCCATCTCAAGACGGCCGTTCCCTGAAAGGGGGAGCGGCCGTTTTTGCATGCCTCCGGTGACAGAGGAGATAGGGCGCAGTAGTTTTTTACATATATTTCACATAATCGCCTGCATTTCTTTACACAAAAGGCCTAAAGTAAAAGCAGTTAGTATACCTTTGCTAGTTTATAGCTCAATAGGAGATGTTGCAATTATGTGTCCATTTCATGTCAAAAAGAGTAAGAAAGTTGCTGCTGCGTATGTGGCAGCAGTATTATGTATGGCTTCTTTCGGCGTATTTGCTGCGACCGAGCATTGGAACGATGCGTCCCTTACGCCGCAAGTGACGACGAGAACGACCGTTTCAGAAAATACGGATTGGCAGCAGTGGAAAGACAATTGGGATGCCATTAAGACCAATTACGAACAAGTATCCATCGCTCCCGGCGCAGACGCCTCTCAGCTGAATTTCGGCTGGTACTCCAAGGAAAAAGCCGACCGCGCGCAGGTCCGCATCGCCGATAACCAGGCAATGAAACACGCCGTAACCTTCGACGGCTCATGCCAGGATGGTACGGTAATCAGCGGCGTACCCTATTACACCAACAAGGTTACGGTAAAAGATCTGAAGCCGGAAACGACATACTGGTACCAGGTAAAACTCAATGGCAAATGGCAGGAAGCCCACCAGATAAAGACGGGCAATCCCGATGATTTCACAATCATGTACGTCGGAGACCGCAGATCGGCGCGTCGTCCGGCCAGATTCCATCAGAAGGAACGGCAAAACAGAACGGCGACATCGCGGCCCGGAACGACTCGTATAACTGGGCAAAAACCTTGAATTACGCCTTGGCTCAGCATCCGGAAATCAACTTCCTCGTATCGCCTGGCGACCAGATTAACGAACCAGCAGAAGACCAGAGCGCCGCTAAGATTCAGATGCAGGAATATCAATATGCCGGCTACTTGTCTCCTGCCGCGCTGCGCAGCCTGCCTGCCGCTACGAGCATCGGCAACCACGACTGCATGACGTCGGGCTATCAGAATCACTTCAACGTTCCGAATCCCTTTACGGAAGAAACGAATTCGACTAAAGCCGGCTACGGTTACTACTATACCTACGGCAGCGCGCTGTTCATCGTCATCAACGCCAATAACTACAACGCCGCCGACCATCAGGCCTTGATCGAAAAGGCCATCAAAGCCCATCCGGATACGAAATGGCGCATCGTCGTCATGCACCAGGATATTTACGGCAGCGGCAAAGACCATTCCGATTCGGACGGCATCCTGCTCCGCACGCAGCTCACGCCGATTTTCGACGCCAACAAGATCGACGTCGTCCTTCAGGGCCATGACCATACCTACGCCCGCACGTACCAGCTGAGCAGCGACGGCAAGGATCATGCAACCTTTGACCAGTTCAAAGTAGCCGGCCAGTGCGGCCAGAAGCATAATCTGCTAGATGCAGCCCTGAAAAATCAGGAATTTAAAAACAATTACGTATCTCAGAACATGTGCTATACCATTGCCGACATGAGCCAGGGCGTGCTCCGCAACCCGAAGGGCGTATTCTACATGTCGTCCAACTCTGCGACAGGCTCTAAGTTCTACGAACTCATTCCGCAGCAGCAGGATTACATCGCCGCCCGCAGCCAGACATGGCGTCCGACCTATTCGGTTATCCGCATTACAAACAACAGCTTTACCATCAATACCTATGACGCTGAAACAGGAACGCCCATCGACAGCTCGTACAGCATCATAAAGGACTAAGCACAGATGATACATTCTAAATGGTTTCGTTTGCTGCTCGTCATCGTCTGTATCGTCGCCGGAGGGTACTTCCTTCAATCGTACAATCAGGTCGATAAACCGCAGATGGTTAACACAGACGGCCGTACCTTTGAAAAGGCTCAGGTCATAGAAATCATTCAGGATAACGTGCAGGAAAATGGAAGCCGCGTCGGCGACCAAATCGTGTCGCTGCGCATTGAAAGCGGCGTCCATGCTGGGAAAACCGTTCAGGCAAATTGCCCGAACGGTCTTCTCTTTGGCACGGTCTGCGAACCGGGGATGGAAGTCGTCGTCATATCCAGTACGATCGGCCAGCTCGATCTGCACACGGTATATAACATCGACCGTTCCCTGCCGATTTACCTGTACATTGCAGCTTTCCTGATTTTACTGAGCGTCGTCGGCGGCAAAAAGGGCGTCAAATCAGCCGTCGCCTTAGTATTTACCTTTATCTGCTTTGTATTTCTCTTTTTCCCCATGATCTTGCGGGGCACAGGGCCTGTTGCTGCTTCGATCCTCACGTCGGGCATCGTCCTGGCGGCGACGATGTACCTCATCAACGGCTGGTCTAAAAAGAGCGTTACAGCCTTTTTAGCGACGCTGGGAGGCATTCTGACTGCCGGCATTTCAGCTATTATCTTTGGCCAGGCCGTCAATCTGTCCGGCTACAACGTATCGAATATTGAAAGCCTCATGTTTGTCGCTCAGAATACGATGATCGACATCGGCCAGATTCTCTTTGCCGGCATCTTATTCGCCAGCTTAGGAGCCGTCATGGATATTGCCATGGACGTGACGTCGGCCTGTGCGGAAATCGAAAGGCATAATCCTCAAATCAGCCGCAAGGCCCTGTTTCAGGCGGGAATGAACGTAGGCCGCGACGTCATGGGAACCATGTCGACGACGCTCATCCTGGCGTTTTTCGGCGGTTCTCTGGGAACGTGGGTATTAGATTACGTCTATGACTTGCCGTACTTGCAGCTCATCAACTCCAACTCGATCGGCATCGAAATTATGAAGGGCTTCTCAGCCAGCTTCGGCGTCATATTTACCGTGCCTATTGCAGCGGCTCTGAGCGCCTTTACCTGGCGTAAGGAAAAGGGCAAAAAACAGTTGTAAAGCTATAAAAACCAGCATCATATGTATTAAAGGCCTCATTTCAATAGGATTACAAGCCTGTGAAATGAGGCCTTTCTTCATATATACTGCAAATAATTTGCAAGTATCTTTCTACAAATATCATTCTAAAAGAAAGATATCTCCTTATGAAAAACAGGGCATGAACCTATGGCAGAGCTTTTTAAAATACGGACAAAACCGACTGGTCAGGAAGATAGTAGTCAACGCCGAAAAAATAAATGTCTTTCCGGCTCAAAGGCAAGCTGGGCCTCGTAAAATCCGTTGACTTTTACTTAGGGATGCAGTATATATAAAGAGGGGAGAAATCGCTTGTTTTAGCGGTTTATTTAATCTAATCTATATTAATTTATGTTTATTTACGTTTATTTAGGCTAAAAAATAGAGAAGGAGAAATGAAATATGCAATTTGAAGAGGTTCCAAAAAGAATCATTGACTTTTTCCCCGAAGAAAAGGAAGTGCCTCAAAAAAAGAAGAGAGGCGCCGCTAAAAAAGACGATGAGAAAAAGAAACGCCATCGAATTTCTACCTATTTGACAGATAAACAATATAAGCAATTTATGGCGTACTGCGAAGAACAAGATCTGTCTCCGGCCGAAGCCGTCAGGATGGCCATTCGCGAAACGATTGGCAAAGCTAATAAATAGATTGTTATTCTCAATTTATAAAATTCACACCAGCAGCCAGCTGTAAAACCAATTCTGATATAGTTTGTCGGGCTTATAGATATATTGCCGTTTCACGAAACGGCTGAAATGAGTTTTAGTAAAATTTACAGATACGCACGTAAATCCGTATGGAACTACATGTTTATTATAGGATAATTGCCGCGCATATGCTGTATGCCGTGCCTAAGGACTAATCACGGCAGCCGAAATACTATGTATGGATGTATATGTATGGATGTATTAGATAAAAAATTTAGGAAGGGTAATCATCCCGGGATATTGCTTCATGTATTGCTGCATAAATTTATTGCTGGTACACATTATAGCAATCAGGACATCGACGGCCGTATCGGGGGATATATTTAGTTCCGATAACGTTAAATTATCGGAACTAATTAAAAAGAGAAAAATCCGGCAAGTTATAGCTCTTTTAATTGCTTAGTATCTGTCTGCCAAGTCTGTACCTCTCTTCAAATGCAGTGCTTTTCGGCATTCTATTGTCGTTTAGTAAATTCGTTACTGATTGATATACAAACAAGCTGGATTACATGATATACATACAGATGTCGCTGCACATCAGATTCAAACTTTCAACTTGACATGATATTTCTATCATACCGGTGCTAATTTATACTTCTGTAAAATTCTCTTTGCAGTTTTCTGCAGACAATCTTCATATTTTGGCTTTTAAGCCCCGTTTTGCCCCTTCTATATAAGTTTTATAAGTTTATATATGACTTTGTCGTTTTTGCATGTAAAAACGCTTTTATAAAGGCAAAACTGTCAGGTGCTGCTGATAATTTCATAAGCAAAGACCGAAGCCTTCTTATGAGAGAAAGGCTTCGGTCTTTTGTAATCAGGTGATTTTTTTGTTGTTCAGCAATTAGAAAGTAAATACGAACTGTGCCCGTGTCTGTTCTTCCGGATCGGCATCAGGACCATCTTTCGTCTGGCTGCCAAAGGACTGCATAACGCTGAACATAGCATTTTTAGCGAATACGTAGTCGATGCCGGCACCCCAGGATTTGATATTATCCATCTGGCCAAAGCGCCAGCTGTTCGTGGAGCCGCCTAAGAACGCGCCGTCTTCAGCGTCGAGGTATTCAACCCAGAGATCCCAGGACTTCGGAGTAGCCATGCTGGTTTTGCCGTATGTAACGCGGCCAATCCATACGTTGGCATTGTCATCGCCATTAATATTTTCTTCGCCGTTGACGAAGTTTACGTTTTCATAGTTAGCGAGGACATTCCATTTGGAGCCGAAGTTTACGCTGGCATATGCGCCCCAAAGGTCATCGGCAAAGAAGTCGCCGCCTTCGACAGCCGAATTGCCGCCGCCGACGAAGTTATTGTAATAGACGCCTACAGCCGTATTGTTGCCGAAGAATCCTTCGACTTCGCCATATGCCGTTTTTACGCCTTCCATTTCAACTTCTTCGCCGTCCCATTTTTCCAAGCCGCCGGCGATATCGCCTTCTTTAAATTTACCATAGCCGCCTGTTACAGCAAATTTGCCGTTGTTAAACTGCAGCTGAGCGCGGTCGAATACATCGCCGTACTGGTAGCCATAAGAACGGGGGCCGCCGAGAATGTATGCAGAAGTACGGCCGGCGCTGACTTTCCAGTTGGAACCGAAGGCGTAGTCTACATTGATGATGTCGGCAAACACATCGTTGCTTCCGTCATGAGCCTGACCGTTAGCGCCAAAGTTCTGATTGTCTGTGCTGAGACCGACCGTAGCCGTTACGCGGTCGTTAACCTGGGCCGTGCCGCGGAGGCGAATACGGTAATCCCAGGAGTTGTCGTCTTCTTTAGATTTATTGTCGTTCTGATAACGGTAACGAAGACGAGCGTCGCCAGTAAACTTAATATTGCCGACTTTATTTTCCAAGTTCGATACGCGGACACCGAGATTGTTCAATTCATCAGCATATTCGTCAGCTAATTTGTTGATCAGGGCGCGCTGTTCTACCGTAGCGCGATCCATGTGAGCCATGGCTTTAGCTACCATTTCAGCAGCTTCGTAACGAGTAATGTTGCGGTTACCTTCGAAATATTTGCCGTCTACGCCCTGAACAATGCCCGAGTCGGCCAGTTCTACAACGGATTTGTAGGCCCAGCTGTCGGTCGGTACGTCTACAAACGGGTTGGCTGCAAACGCGCACGTTGCGCCTACAGCCATCGTTGCTGCTAATGCTGCTAATACTTTTGCTTTCATCATTAACTACCTCTCTTCTTGAATAAAATAGAAAACATCTTGCTTTGTTACAGGCAGATAGTCTATTTTCTCAAAGAGCATTTGGCGAGTCTCCCTAGTTTCCTCTCTTTTGCTGCGTTGAGAAATTCACATAGTCTATCTTAATTTCGTTGTGCCTGCGGCACTGGTTTCGATGCCGCACCTCAACTTGATGTTCATTGTACAGTATAATATATTCTAATGTCAATAAAGGCTTGCTTTGTAATTTATTAAACTTATATAGTTATAACAAATAATTATATTATGTGTTATTTGTTAATTATTTTCTAGTAAAAATAAAGATATTTCAAAATAATTATGATGTATTTTCGAGATATTTATAAAGTATTTAAGAATAGCGAGAAACCCAATTCTATTTCCTGCGTCGATATCTGAGAATTCATCCTTGTACTTACTCAATTATTTAATAATATATAATTATATATTATTAGGTGATGGCATAAACGACCCTTTTCTGCTGATTCCAGCGAAAAAGGGTCGTTTATGCGTATGTTTTTTTAGTCAGCCCTATTCAATAACCGCTATGTGTCATTACGTATCCATATCCCGATCATACAGGCGACTGTTCTCTAAAAATTCTTCGACTGTTGAAAAGCCCAATTCCTTCAGCAGCTCGATGACATAAGGATTCTCTGCCGGCGTTTTATACAGAGCTTCCTTTCCATAAGCCTGGACCTGCTTTTTGCCTTCTTCTTTAGAAATAATAGCTCGCGGGCCGCCGACACAGCCGCCCTTACAGCCCATTCCTTCGAAGAAATTGCCGCCGTGGTTTCCTGCCAGAATATCGTTGATCATGGCTTTACATTCCGGCACGCCATCGGCGCGACGGGTCTGAATGGTCACGCTGCGGTGCGGATTTAGTTGCCCTACCATTCGGGAAACGGCTTCCGATACGCCGCCGGCATAGGCGTATCCGATTCCCGCTTCAGATGCATGAGGAACCTTGTCCTCTGGCAGAGACGCCAGATCTATGTTGGAAACGGAAAATAAATCGGACAATTCCTGATAGGTCAGTACGTAATCAATAGCGCCAACTAAATCTGACTCTTTCTTTTCTGCCTTTTTAGCTAGGCAGGGGCCGATAAAGACGGTTTTCGCCGTCGGATGCAGCCTTTTAACCGTGCGGCCGCCGGCAATCATAGGCGACACTGAGCCGGGAACGTTAGGAAGCAGCTGATGATATAATTTTTTTATCATGGCAATCCACATAGGACAGCAGCAGCTCGTCAGCTGGAATTGGGTTTCGTCGCGGATATTTTTGTCAAATTCCAGCGCTTCTTTTAACGTCAGGATATCGGCAAACACGGCCACTTCCAGCATTCCCGTGAACCCAAGGCATTTTAAAGCGGTGCGCAGCTTGCCCATCGTTACATCCTTTCCGAATTGGCCCGATATGGCCGGCGCAACCAGCGCATAGACCGGTCCGTCATATTCGCGCAGTTCTTGAACGACAGGGATGATTTCTTTACTTGTTTTCAGCGCATCTAATTTGCAGGCGTCGACGCAAGCCTGACAGCCTACACATTTTTCATCGTCAATCACAACGCCCTCGTCTCCGAGCGCTACAGCGTCCCACTCGCAGGCGGTCTGACAATCCCTTGGGCTGTCTGGCGGACAGAGACAAGGCTTCACGCGCCAAATCAGCGGCTTGTCCTCAGGATGGATCAGGCAACCGATCAGTTTCGGGTCTGCATCGCCGCCGACTGCTAAGGGTTTGCCGTCGGCCCCTTGTTTCAGCAAGTGCCAGTATAGTTCTTCTAACGTCTGCATAGTCAACCTCCTTATAGCTCACAGTCAAGCATAATCTATTTTTATGTATATCATAGCAAATTTTATTGATATTGGCATCTGTTTTTTATATTTTCTTCGTATATATTCCGGCGTCGCCATGATAGCTCTATTCGTATGAACATGATACAAAATGTTTGTTCGGCTAGAAAGAAATACATCGTCCAAACAAATGTTTACGGAAGAAGCCCTTCGGGCCGCCGTTCATATGTTTGACTTTTCTATTATTTCATGATAAGGTTATCATGAACCTGTATATTTCATGCAAAGGAGGACTGCGGCTTTGAAAAAAGAATTGAAGCATTTCTACATTGGCCGGGCCGACATCATCGCCAATAATGATAAGCTGACCGATAAAGCGCGGCAAAGCATTTACACGGCGCGGGCCGACAATACGATCGACGCCTATGAGTCGGACTGGAATGATTTCTGCGATTGGTGCGAATATCATCAGCTGTCGTCCTTCCCTGCCCAGCCGGAGACGATCGTCAACTATATCAACGATTTAGCCGACAATGCCAAGGCCAATACAGTCGCCCGGCGTATCAGCGCCCTGACGGAAAATTTCGATGCCGCCGGCATAAAGGATAATCCCTGCCGATTCCCTATCGTCCGAAACGCCCTGCGCGGTATCAAGCGCATGAAAGGTACGATACAGCGCGGCAAGCTGCCGATTTTATTTGACGATATCAAGGAAATGCTGACCTATCTCGAAGGAGATGAATTGCAGCAGGCCCGCGATAAGGCCATCTTGCTTATCGGATTTTACGGAGCTATGCGCCGCTCAGAAATCGCCAATCTGGAAGTAGACGACTTGCAGTTTACCCGCCTTGGGCTCCTGCTTACACTGCGCAAATCCAAGACCGACCAGTTTGACCGCGGCCAGATGATCGCCATTCCCCTGGTACAGGATGAAGAAATCTGCGCCGTACGTGCTTTAAAGCATTGGCTGAAGCTCAGCGGCATCTCGTCGGGTCCCGTATTCCGGGGCTTTACGCGCAATCATACAATCCGCAAGACGAAGATCTCCGATAAAACCATCGCTCTCATCGTCAAGCATTATGTCGGACTCATGGGCATGGACCCGAAGGATTACGGAGCTCACAGCCTGCGGCACGGTTTTGCCACGTCGGCAGCCCAGCACCAGGTCGATGAACGGCAAATCATGAGACAAACCCGTCATAAATCGCAGGCTATCGTGCGGCGGTATATTGACGAAGCAGACCGGCTCATCGACAATCCCATTTTCAAGATAACGGAAACTAAGTGACCATACATACAAAAGAGCGGCGAATAAAGCCGCTCTTTTGTATGTATTCCTTGGCCTCAGTCGTCTCCAGACGGAACGGGGACGTTGAGAATTTGTCCGGGATAGATATCCTGCGTATCTGATAAATGGTTCGTTTCCATAATATCGCTGACGACGTAGCGAATATCCGTTTCGGCGTTCGTACTGCGAGAAGCGATTTCCCACACGGTATCGCCTTTCTCCACGCGAACCGGCGTATATTCTGTTTCTCCGCGATATACCCAGCCCAGCTGAGTGCTGGCGATGGCCAGCAGTCCGAGAAGCAATATATAGCCAAACAGGCGCTGTCTAATATTCTTTTTCTTTTTCATATGGCGTCACTCCTATGCATGCAAAAACAAATGTTTTTACAAACGTTCGTTCGTCGATGGTTATATTATATCGCCAAACAGTTGTTCTTGTCAAGATAATTATGGAACAATCGTTCTAAATCATTCTGTTGAAACGGGCTTGAACAAACGTTTGAATTACGGTATAATATAGACAAACTACTCTGGAGTGATGAAACCATGCTGATGAATGATAAAATGCTGACGACGCGTCAAAAACAAATTTTGGAATATATTCGGGAATGCGTGCATAAATTTGGCTATCCCCCGTCGGTACGGGAAATCTGCAAGGAAGTCGGATTGAGTTCTACGTCTACGGTCCACGGGTATTTAAACCGCTTGGAAGAACAGGGCTTTATTCGCCGCGACCCTTCCAAGAACCGGACGATCGAGCTTCTCGACGAAGGCTCCTGGCGTTCTAAAAAGATCATCCCCCTGCCGCTCGTAGGCCAGGTTCGGGCCGCGCGCCGGTTTTGGCAGAAGAATGCGTAGAAGACGTATACCCCTTTTCCGCAGAATTTATCGGCAGCGACGAAGATTGCTTCTTATTGACGGTAAAGGGCGACAGCATGAAAAACGCCGGCATTTTTGAAGGCGATATTCTTGTCGTACGCCAGCAGCACACGGCAGAAAACGGCGAAATCGTCGTAGCCCTTTTGGACGATGAAGCTACGGTCAAGCGGTATTTCCGCGAAGCCGACGCCATTCGCCTGCAGCCGGAAAACGACGACTATGCGCCAATTTATACGCAGAACTGCACGATTTTGGGAAAAGTAACGGGCTTATTCCGTAAATACTAGGGAAGGCGTTTTTTTCCTGATTACATACTCACTTTTAATATCCTAAAAAATTACATCCCCGCTTTACAGCAGAAATCTTCTGTCGTAAAGCGGGGATGTATTTTGTCCTGATATTCTTATTTTTTGCTGCGGACCATCGACGGAAGTATTCCGACGATGCAGAGAATCGTAAAAATGATAAAGGCGAGTTGAATATTATCGGTCAGCATAGCTTCTCCGCCCTCCCCGGTCCGCGACATGACCAGCGTAACGATGGCCACGCTGAGGACCTGGCCGACGAGCCGTACCGTGCCGATCATAGAAGAGGCCATACCGACGTATTCTTTCGGAACCGATTCCATGATAGCGTTGTTGTTGGGCGCGGTGAACAGGGAAAAACCGATGCCGATGATAATCAGGCAGGCCAGCAGAACCCACACGGACTGCAAGGGCACGTCATAAGCCAAGAATGCCAGCCCGACGGCAATGCAGCCCATGCCGGCCGAAGACAACAAGGCGGCCGATACATGGTCGGACAGCGAACCCGTGACCGGCGACAGGACGGCCATCAGTATGGGCTGAAGTAGCAGTACCAATCCGGCGTCGCGGGACGTAAAGCCCAAAATACGCTGCAGATACATGGACAGCAGAAAGCTGATAGCAAAGGTCGCACTGTAGTTCAGCATCGCCGCAAAGGATGAACAGGAAAAGGTCCTGTTGCGGAGAAACAGCTGTATGGGTATGATGGGATTGGTCTGCCTTTTTTCCCAGCAGAGAAACAGGGCGAACAGCGCCATGCCGCCTAACAGGACGTATTTGGCATATCCTAAATTCAGGATTTCCGACAGGCCGAACATCATAAGAACCAAGGCGATGGAATAGGCAATCGCTCCTGCCGTATCGAATTTTCCCTTGGCGTCGGCAATCCACTCCTCTTTCATGAAGGCTATCGTCGAAAGGACGGCGACGGCGCAGAAAAAGGCGATAAAGTAGAAAATGCTCTTCCAGCCGCAGTAGTAATTCAGGAAGCCGCCGATGACTGGCCCCAGGGACAAGCCGCAGTATACGGCGCTGACCGTAAAGCCCATGGCTTTTCCACGACGCTCCGGCGGATAGACCAGCGTGATGATAGCGAAGCTCGTAGCGAAGATACAAGCGCTGCCTATGCCCTGCAGCACGCGCAGGGCGATGAGGCCGTAAATGGACGAAATAAGGGAAACGCCTAAGGATGATATCATGAAGATAGATGCGCCCCAGAGAAATACGCGCCGCTTGCCGAACTTATCGGCTAGCTTGCCGATCGGCATGATGCATATCGTCGAGGCGATGAGAAATACTTCGATAACCCATCCCAAGTGGGATTCTGTTACCTTATACGTCAGGCCGATATCCGGCAGGGCTAAATTCAAGGCGCTGCTCGTAAAGGGATTGATAAAAGAAACAATCATGACAATTGCTAAAATGCGGTTTTCATATGAAAGATGAGGAACCATATGCTATCATCGATCCTTTGCTGTCGTTTTTTTTATTATAGCATAGGTTTGCCGCAACGCGTAAGTTTTTATCCCCTGCACAGAGACATATACGGTTCCTGCCGGCTGATTTTATCTAGCTGCTGCATCTGAAACGGCTTATATATCCCCTGTAATCCGGTTGTACTGCCGCTGATGGCTACCTGAACCATGTCCTGCAGGACGACAGCTCGCCGTACAACGCTATGACTCCACTGCCTCTCCTGCAGCTGCGCCGCCAGGTAATGCCGGGCTGCCTCGTATTCCTTGCGGATGATGAGCCAGCGAGCCTGCGATAAAAAGTGAAACTCGGCGGAAAAACCGACGAGCGGATGGTATTGCTCCCATGCGGCGTAAAACTGGTCTTCCCGGCGATGACGCTGATAAAAGGTCAGCAATGCCGTATACATGTGCTGAAAGCCGGGGACCCGTTGCTGAGCCCGGCGTCGGGCTGCGTCTATTTCACAGGCATAGCTGTAATAACGTTCTGCCAGGCGACGGGCGCTTTCTTTGTTATGGCAGAGGGAAAATTGGCCGGCGCAGTCGAACAGCTTACCTAAGAGGTAGTATATATCCCACGATTTCTCGTAGGCCTGCTTGGCCTGTATGACGGCGGCCATGTCTTCGATATGGCGCGGCAAGCCTTCTATTTCCAGCACCCGTTCCAAGCAGTCATAGATGCGGCGAAGCCGGGCCAGATGGCCGCCGCGGCTGCCGTATACGCTGCTCGGTACGGAAAATACGAGCATCAGCTCTTCCAGTACGAAGGAGTTAAGGGAAAACGATTCCAGGCCGCAGCGGGACAAGCCGTAGCAGGCGCGGCAGTACAGCCCTTTATCGGCTGGGCCCCATTTTTCCAGCAAGGATACCGTTTCGTCATACACCCTATAGGCTTGCTCCTTTTGCCGGCAGAGAGCGGCAAAATCGCCTTGTCCTTGTCCATCTTTGGCGTTTCTGTATAATATCTGCGCATAGCGGTACAGCTGCTCCGGCTGCCGCCCCTTTTCCAGCAAGAGTTCCAACGTATCCCTAGCCTTCTGAAAGCACTCTTGTTTGTCATAGGGCAAGGCGCCGAAAGGCCGGCTCGTAAATCGTACCATATAATCCCGATAGTATAACGAGGCCAATCCTTGGAGCGCGCATCTGTCGTCCCGACGGGCCGGATCTGCCAATACGGCGCAGTAGGCCTGTTCTGCCAGCTGAAGCAGACGTTTCTCTCCGCTTTCTTTACGCAGCTGCTCCGCCAGCTGCAAGCACTCATTCCAGCGCTTCTGCCGGATGTGCTGCATCAGCTGTTGTTCCTGCCGTTCTATCTTGTTCATGCTTGTCGCCTCCTTGTCGATGAAAGGTTATTCTTATCTATAGTATGACGAATAATGATTAAACTTTGACAAGAAAGGCATTAAAGTTATATTAAATTGGATTGGCCTTATCATTTTGCATTTGTCAAGAGGCAACAGAAAAGAGACGATATGCGGTAGTATCCGTTTATCGTCTCTTAGTATGTACAGGTATTACATATTGTTAGCGCGGAGTTCGTTTAAAATAGCTTGCACGCGGGCGGCGCTGTCGGCGATGGCGGCGACTTCTTCATGGCCCGTACGGCGCACCTTAATTTCTACGGTCTGATCGGCGGCGCTCTTCTTGCCTACGGTGATGCGGACGGGATATCCAATGAGGTCGGCGTCGTTGAATTTTACGCCGGCCCGTTCGTTCCTGTCGTCAAAGAGGACGTCGACGCCCATGCCTTTCAGCTGCGTATACAGCCCTTCGGCAATCTTCATCTGTTCTTCGTCCTTGCTGCTGACGGGTACGACGACGACTTCGTACGGCGCGATGGCTACGGGCCACATGATGCCCTTGTCGTCGTGGAACTGTTCGATAGCCGCGGCAATCGTCCGGGTTACGCCGATGCCGTAGCAGCCCATGACATAGGGCTTGGCCTTGCCGTTCTGGTCGAGGAAAGTCGCATTCAGGGCTTCGGAGTATTTCGTGCCCAGTTCAAATACCTGGCCGACTTCAATGCCCCGGACGATGTCGATAGGCGCGCCGCAGTGCGGGCAGACGTCGTCTTTAGTCATGAGGCGGATCGTAGCAACCGTGACGTTTTGGAAATCCCGTTTGGGATTGACGTTCTTATAATGATAGCCGTGCTTATTAGCGCCGGTCACGCCGTTCGGTACATTCATTGCCGTCGGGTCTACGATGACATAAAAGCTTTCATTATCCGGCGTATCTGCGCCCATGGGGCTCATATAGCCGGGCTGGAGGCCGTGAGCCTTCAGTTCTTCGTCTGTCGCCGGTTCAATCGTATTGCCGCCGACAAGATTCTGTACGGCTACGTCGTTTACTTCATGGTCGCCGCGAACCATGCAGAGGACCGTTTTTCCGTCTACGTCGAAGGCTACGGCTTTAATCGTCTTTTCTACGGGAATTTGCAGGAAGTTGGCCAGATCTTCGATGGTCGAGCAGTTCGGCGTTTCGATGAGCTCTACGTCGGCTGCGTCTTCAGCTGCCATGTCCAGCGTATTGGGGACGGCCTTTTCAATATCGGCGGCATACTGGCACTTCGAGCAGGAGACGACTTCGGCTTCGCCGGCTGCGGCCAGGGCCATGAATTCATGGGTGTGGCTGCCGCCAATCTGGCCGCTGTCTGCTTCTACAGGCTTGAAATTCAAGCCGCAGCGCGTAAATACACGGTCGTAAGCGTCATACATAATCTGATAGGTCTTATGGAGGCCTTCTTCGTCAACATCGAAAGAATAGGCATCCTTCATGACGAATTCGCGGCTGCGCATGAGGCCGAAGCGGGGACGGATTTCGTCGCGGTATTTATTCTGCATCTGCCAAAGGATCAGGGGCATCTGCTTATACGAACGCAGTTCGTTGCGGAGAAGCGTCGTAATCAATTCTTCATGAGTCGGCCCGAGGCAGTAGCCGTTGTCGTGGCGGTCCTGCAGCTTGAACATTTCCGGCCCGTAAGCGCTCCACCGGCCCGATTCATGCCAGATTTCGGCAGGCTGCATGATGGGCATCATGATTTCTTGGGCGCCTGTAGCGTCCATTTCTTCGCGGACGATCTGTTCTACCTTCAGCGTCACGCGGCGGCCCAAGGGCAGGAAGCTGTACAAGCCGCTGCCGTTTTTCCGCAGCATGCCCGCTTTCAGCATATATTGATGGCTAGCAATCTCAGCGTCTGCCGGAATCTCCCGCAGCGTCGGACTATATAATTTTGATGCTAACATAGACTTAAGACTCCTTTGTAATAGATTTATGTATTTCTTCCAGCAAAGCCGGTACGAGCTGATTTTCAGGCACGCTCTTCAACACCTTGCCGTGGGAAAAGACGATGCCCATTCCCTTGCCGCCGGCGATGCCGAAATCGGCTTCCCGCGCTTCGCCGGGACCGTTGACGACGCAGCCCATGACGGCGACCTTAATCGGCGCAGTGATGCCGGATAAGGCTTCCTGTACTTCCTGAGCCAGGCCGATTAAATCGACTTGCGTACGGCCGCAGGTCGGGCAAGAAATCAGCGTCGGTCCGAAGGTCCTGAGGCCCAGGGCTGTGAGAATCGTCTGCCCGGCCGCGATTTCTTCCGCCGGATCGCCCGTCAGGGACACGCGGATCGTATCGCCGATGCCGTTGTACAAGAGATGGCCGATGCCGATGGCCGACTTAATGCTGCCCTCACGGACCAGACCGGCTTCCGTCACGCCTAAATGCAGGGCGTAAGGAACCTTTTCGGCCAGGGCCGTGTAGGCTTCGATCATCAGCGGTACGTCGGACGCCTTCAGGGAAATGACCATATTGCGGTAATCCAGCCGTTCCAGAATACGGATATGGCGCAAGGCCCCTTCCACCATGGCTTCGGCCGTAGGATGGCCGCCGTTGGCTTCCAGCAGGTCTTCCGGCAGCGATCCGGCGTTGATGCCGATACGGATGGGAATCTGGCGCGAACGCACCTTTTCCACCACCTTTACGACGTTTTCATCGGCGCCGATATTGCCGGGATTGATGCGCAGGGCATGGACGCCGCTGTCTACGGCCTCCAAAGCCAGCCGATAGTCAAAGTGGATATCGGCGACGATCGGTACGGGAGACGCGGCGGTTACGGCCTTCAAGCCCTTAGCGGCAGCCATATCAGGAACAGCAAACCGCACGATTTCCGCGCCGTAAGAGGCCAGACGGCGCACGTCGGCGACGGCCCGCTCCTCATCGGCAGGAGTAATCGTCGACATCGTCTGTACCGAAATGGGAGCGTCGCCCCCTATCGTAAGATTCCCGACAGTTACGGGAAGTGAATGTCTTCGTTTCATAGTAATCCGGCCTTTCTAAAAACGGCTGATGTCCTGGAACATGGCGAATAAGAACAGCGCTCCCAGAATTACCATGCCTGTCGCCTGGATGTACTGCAACGCCTTTTTAGGCATGCGCCGGCCAGAAATTCCTTCTAAAATCAGCAGGATAATATATCCGCCGTCTAACAGCGGGATGGGCAGCAGATTTAAGATACCCAGGTTGATGCTCAGGAAGGCCGTAAAGACGAGAAGGTTTACAAAGCCTACGGACGCTACCTGCCCGGCCAGCTGGGCTACGCCGATGGGTCCGGCCAGGTCAGCCTTCGTTTCGCCGGTAATCATTTCATAAATGCCGACGAGCATGAGCTGGCAAAGCTGCCCCGTACGCTGAACGGCCATGCCGGCCGATTCAAAAAATCCATGGGACTGTTTCGTTATGACCGGCATGATGCCGAGGGTAGCGCGCTGCGACTGGCTGTCTACCTGAGGGATCATGTCCAGGCTCAGCTCCTTGCCGTCCCGTTCAACGACGACGGTGACGACAGATCGGCTGTGTTCGGCTACGGCCTGAGAAATATCGCTCCACTGCGTAATAGCCGTGCCGCCGATAGATACGATGCGGTCGCCCTCCTGCATGTCGGCCTGGCTGGCTGCGGAGTTTTCAATGACCGAGCCGACGACGGCCTGAGGCGATACGGTCATCGTGCCTACGGCAAAGGTAACGCCCCACAAGATGAGAATCGCCAGCAGAAAGTTCATGATGCCGCCGGCGGCAATGACCAGCAGCCGGGACGGAACGGGCTTATTCAAAAACGACCGTTCGTTCAGCGGCTCGTCTTCGGTCATGCCGGCGATGCGGTTAAAGCCGCCCAAGGGCACGGCCCGCAGGGAATACAGCGTCGAACCATAGGTGCAGCTGTAAATCTTGGGGCCAAAGCCGATGGCAAATTCGTCGACCTGCATGCCCGTTAATTTTGCTGTAATGAAATGTCCAAATTCATGGACAAATACGATGAGACTGAATACAAATACAGTCGCTGCAATGGTAATACCCAATGTCCCAACACCTTTCTACAGTAAAGACGCCGCGCAGCGACGGGCCCAGGCGTCGGCGCTGCGAATCGCGTCTAAGGAAACGTCGCGGCATACCGTATGGCGTTCCATGACGGTGCGTACGACGTCAAATATGCGTGTAAAAGAAATTTCCCGCCGCAAAAAGGCGTATACGGCGACTTCGTTCGCCCCGTTCAGCACGCAGGGCATCGTGCCTCCCGCCTTCCCTGCTTCATAGGCCAGGGGCAGGGATGGAAATTTTTCAGGATCCGGCGCGAAGAATTCCAGGCTGCCCAACGTTTTCCAGTCAATATCCTTAGCTCCGCGCACGGGATAGCGCTGCGGATAGGTAAAGGCATATTGAATCGGCAGCCTCATATCGGGCATTCCCAGCTGGGCCAGGACGGAGCCGTCCGTAAATTGTATCATCGAGTGGATGATGCTTTGGGGCTGGACGACGACTTCGATGCGGTCGTAGGGCATATCGAACAGCCAGTGCGCTTCGATGACTTCCAGGCCCTTATTGAACATCGTCGCCGAGTCAATCGTAATCTTGCCGCCCATATTCCACGTCGGATGCTTGAGGCACTGCTCTACCGTAATGGACGGGAATTCTTCCAATGGCCGGTGAAAATGGGGGCCGCCTGAGGCCGTAATCAGCAGCTTGTCGACTTCACTGCCGCTGCGTCCTTCCAGACATTGGAAAATCGCTCCATGCTCGCTGTCGACAGGCAGGATGCGGACGCCGCGGCGCGCAGCCTCGGCCATGACCAGCTCGCCTGCCGCCACGAGGGTTTCCTTGTTGGCCAGGGCAATATCCAGCCCCTTCTCGATGGCATGGAGCGTCGGCTCAATGCCGGCAGCCCCGACTAAGGACGTCAGCACCATATCGGCTTCGCATTCGTCAATGAGTTTGAGCAGACCTTCAGGCCCGGAAAAAACCGTGCACCTTTCGCCTACTTCCTGCCGCAGCTTTTCGGCTGCCGGCTCGTCGGTCATGCAGGCAAAGGCTGCGCCGTGGGCCTGAATCTGGCGAGCTGCCAGCTCCCAGTTCGAATGAGCGGCAACGGCGGCGAGGGTAAACAGCTGCGGATGAGCTTCAATGACGTCGACGGCCTGGGTGCCGATCGACCCCGTACTGCCGAGGATGATAATTTTCTTCAATGCAGGGCCTCCTCTCAGGCGATGAGCGTGAGATATACATATACGGCCGGAGCGGCGAACAGCAGGCTGTCAAAGCGATCCAGCACGCCGCCGTGCCCCGGAATCAGCGTCCCCGAATCCTTTACCTGGCAGACTCGTTTCAGTATCGATTCTACCAAGTCGCCGAGAGGAGCCGCCACGGCGACGATGATGCCGATAGCTAAGGCGTGGATGAGGGAAAACTGGAAAATAAGCGAAAAGACGAGAGCCGTGACGACGGTGCCGATAAAGCCTCCCAAAGCCCCTTCCTGCGTTTTGCCGGGGCTGATGGACGGGCACAATTTATTTTTCCCCTTAACTTTTCCTACGACAAAGGCAAAGGTATCGCTGGCCCACGTGGAAAAAATCAGGAGAAACATGAAAAAGCGCGCCGGCTCCAGCATGACGGACGAAAAAGCGTCGGTCATATACGATGCAATCTGCCCGTTTCGCAGCGCCAGCATAGCTAAAAAGCCTCCGCTTACGTACAGCAGGCCGTACAGCGTATAGGCGCTGTCTACAGGCTTTATCTTCCCATGAAACAGGACGGTCTGCAGCAGCAGCCACAGCATGGCGGCTACGGCCAGCAGCATCATCACCTTTACGCTGCCGAACCAATAGGCGGCAAAAAAGCAGACGATCCATCCCGCTCCCATCCGTTCCGACAGATTCGCGCCCAGTTTGCGGACTAAATTACAATACTCATGCCATCCCAAAATAGCCAGCAGGATTATCATGAAAAAAAACAGCCAGTCCCCTTCATAGATAATCCCTATCGTCAGGGCGCCGCCTATGACGCCGGTTATAATTCGTTTTGCCAACATATGTTTCGTTTACCTACCTTATTTCAAACCGCCAAAGCGGCGTTCTCTGCCCTGAAAGGCGAGAATCGCCTCTATGAGCGTCTCTTTTGTAAAATCAGGCCAGCACAAATCGGTATACCAGAATTCGGCGTAAGCCATCTGCCACAACAGGAAATTGCTGACCCGTTTGTCCGCGCCGGGCCGGATGAGCAGGTCCACGTCGTTTTCCGGCGCCGTATACAAATACGAAGCCAGGGAGTCTTCCGTAATATCCTCCGGCTCCAGACGGCCGGCCTTGGCGTCGGACGCCAGCTTCTGCATGGCCTGGGTCAGTTCCAGGCGGCCGCCGTAATTGACGGCGACGTTTAAAATCAATCCCGTGTTTCCGGCCATGTTCCGTTCCGCTTCGTCAAAGGCCTGGCGGAGCGACGGGGAAAGGCGGCTCAAATCGCCGATAAAGTGCAGGCGCACATTATGCTCGTTCAGTTCCAGAAGGTTTTTGCTCAGGTACTCCTTCATGAGCTTCATAATATAGGAAACTTCCTCGTCAGGCCGTTTCCAGTTTTCCGTCGAAAAGGCGTATACCGTCAGCACCTTGATTCCTAATTCCCCGGCGGCGGCGACAATTTTCTTCAGCGTGTCCGCGCCGGCCCTGTGGCCGTAGCTGCGCGGCATGCTCCGCCGTTTAGCCCAGCGGCCGTTGCCGTCCATGATGATGGCGACGTGGCGGGGAATGTTGTTCGTATCGAGCAGTTCTATTCCTGTATGCCGTTCTTCCTTCTTCTTTTTTCCTAAAAAGTTAATCATTCTTGCACTTCTCCACCTTGCAGCATGCGAGTTACGCTTTCGCTTTTCTTCAAATTCGCGTTTACCAGAAGATATACGACGCCGTCCCGCTCGCGGGCCCGGACGACGTAGGGATCTTCTTCATCGCGGGGAAAAAAGCGGCTTCGCGCCGTCGTGCGCTCTACTTCATACGGCACGTTTTTTTCCTGTAATACAGATATGGCATACCGTAACGGCATGCCAATAAAATTTCGTATATCCATTATACTTCCATGACTTCTTTTTCTTTTTTCGCTTTGATTTCGTCGATCAGCTTGATCTTCTTGTCCGTCAGCTTCTGGATATTTTCCTGGGCTTCCTTGCTGTCGTCTTCCGTGATTTCCTTCTTCTTTTCCATCTTCTTGATGGCGTCGTTCGCGTCACGGCGGATATTGCGGATGACGACCTTAGAGTCTTCGGCGTCCTTGCTGACCTTCTTGCTTAATTCTTTACGGCGTTCTTCCGTCAGCTGGGGGATTTCCAGGCGGATCATCGTGCCGTCGTTGTTCGGGTTTAAGCCCAGATCGGATTTCAAAATAGCCCGTTCGATGTCGCCGAGCATTTTCCGTTCCCAGGGAACAATCGTAATGAGGCGCGGTTCCGGGGCGGATACGTTTGCAACCTGCTTGACCGGCGTAGGCGTACCATAGTAATCAACGCTGATACGGTCCAGGAGCGTCGTACTGGCCCGGCCAGTGCGAATCGAAGCCAAATCGCGCTTCAATGCTTCTATGGTCTTATCCATCTTTTCTTCGTTCTGCGTTAATAAGGTCTTTACGTCCATACTATTCACTTCCTTAATCGTAATAATGGTATATATGTATATAATACAGCTTTTAGCCTTCTTTGTCGACTAATGTCCCCAAATCTTTTCCGCTGGCGGCGGCGATGATATTGCCTTCGACGTCGATGTTGAATACGACGATGGGAATGTTATTGTTCATGCACAGCGTCGTAGCCGTCGCGTCCATGACTTTGAGCTCTTTATTGATGACATCCATGTAGGACAAGCGGCGGAACATCTTCGCGTCGGGATTGAGCTTCGGGTCGCTGTCGTATACGCCGTCTACGCCGTTCTTTGCCATGAGGATTGCGTCGGCTTCGATTTCTGCAGCCCGCAGTGCCGCCGTCGTATCCGTAGAGAAATAGGGATTGCCCGTACCAGCGCCGAAGATGACGACGCGGCCCTTTTCCATGTGGCGGATCGCCCGGCGGCGGATGTACGGTTCTGCAACCTGCTGCATGTTGATAGCCGTCTGTACGCGCGTCGCAACGCCGTTCTTTTCCATAGCGTCCTGCAGCGCCAGGGCGTTCATGACCGTTGCCAGCATGCCCATGTAGTCAGCTGATACGCGGTCCATGCCTTTTGCGCTGCCCGACAGGCCGCGCCAGATATTACCGCCACCTACGACGATAGCTACCTGAATGCCCAGCTTATTTACTTCTACGACTTGCTTGGCAATCGTTTCGACCGTTTCCGGGTCGATGCCGTATCCCTGGGCTCCCGCCAACGCTTCGCCGCTCAATTTCAATACAATGCGATTATATTTTTTCGTTTCCATACCAAGGCCTCCTGCTCCCGGCGCTGCCGCGCCGTATAAAGTCACATTAGAAAATAAGAGAACACGAAAATGGTGTTCTCTTATATGCAATCTTATTTAGCTTGTGCCATAACTTCGGAAACGAAATCGTCGTTGCGCTTCTGGAGGCCTTCGCCCAATTCGTAGCGGGTGTAACGGCGGATGTCGATTTTTTCACCGATTTTAGCGATATTTTCAGTAATAACCTGCTGAATCGTCTTGTCGGAATCTTTGATGAATTCCTGGTCGAGCAAGCAGTTTTCTTTGTAGAATTTTTCGATACGGCCGACGATCATCTTTTCGACGATTTTTTCCGGTTTGCCTTCGTTCAGAGCCTGCTGGCGGAGAACTTCTTTTTCATGTTCGAGAACGTCTTCCGGAACGTCTTCTCTCTTGAGGTATGCCGGGTTAGCTGCGGCAATCTGCATTGCAATGTCTTTGCAGAGGTCTTTGAAGTTGTCCGTCTGGGCTACGAAGTCCGTTTCGCAGTTGATTTCTACGAGAACGCCGATGCGGCCGTTGCCGTGGATATAGGAGTAAACCAAGCCTTCAGCTGCGATGCGGTCTGCTTTTTTAGCAGCGGCTGCCAAGCCTTTTTCGCGAAGGAAGTCGATTGCTTTTTCCATATCTCCATCCGTAGCTGCGAGCGCTTTTTTGCAGTCCATCATGCCAGCGCCAGTTTTTGTTCTTAAATCTTTTACCATGCTTGCTGTAATAGCCATCTTAGATATTCCTCCTAAACATAATATACAGTTTGAATAAAGGTAAGGAATGAAGCACTCCTTACCTTTATATAATGAGCCATGTAGTTCTCAAAGGGCCGATGTCTTAGTTTTCTTCAGCGACAGCTTCCGTTTCAACGGCTGCTTCTTCAGCGGCGCCTTCTTCAACCTGTTCGCCCTGGTTGCCTTCCAAAACGGCGTCGGCGATTTTGCCGGTCAGCAGTTTTACGGCGCGGATAGCGTCGTCGTTTGCCGGAATCGGGTAGTCGATGAGGTCGGGATCGCAGTTCGTGTCAACCGTAGCGATGATGGGGATGTTCAATTTGCGGGCTTCCGATACGGCGATTTCTTCTTTTTTCGGGTCGATAACGAAGAGAGCGTCCGGAAGTTTCTTCATGTCTTTGATGCCGCCGAGGTATTTCTGGAGTTTTTCCATTTCGTGTTTCAAAATGGTAACTTCCTTCTTCGGCAATACGTCGAACGTGCCGTCTTCAGCCTGTTTTTCCAGCGTCTTCAAGCGTTTTACGCGTTTTTCAATCGTCTGGAAGTTGGTCAGCATGCCGCCGAGCCAGCGTTCGTTTACATAGAACTGATTGCAGCGTTCGGCTTCGTTTTTAATAGATTCCTGAGCCTGTTTTTTCGTTCCGACGAAAAGGATCTTGCCGCCTTCAGCAGCCAGGTCGCGTACGAAATTGTAAGCTTCGTCCATTTTCTTTACGGTTTTCTGCAAGTCGATGATGTAGATGCCGTTGCGTTCCGTGAAGATGAAACGAGCCATTTTAGGGTTCCAGCGGCGAGTCTGGTGACCGAAGTGAACGCCTGCTTCCAATAATTGTTTCATAGATACTACTGCCATAATTGTTACTCCTCCTGTTGTTCCTCCGCCCGGTCATCGCCTGCCGTCACTGCCGAGCAGCACAGCTGCAGGCTCACCAAGCGTGCGTATTTTTAAGCATAGTACTTAAACCTTTGCTATTATATCACATTGTCTTCGACTGCACAAGCCGTTTTTACGCAAAAAAAGCCGCTCCTGCATGTACTGCCCGGAGCGGCTCCGCCTCTATTCCAAAATATATACCGGCACGGTGCGCCGTCCGAAGACCATGCAGGAATTGTAATCTTCCATGCACAAGTCGATGCGGTTTCCTAAAATATCTCCGCCCGTATCTTCGGCAATGGCTACGCCGTATCCCGGGATATACACCCGCGTTCCCAGCGGAATGACGTTGGGGTCTACGGCGACGACGCCGTAACGGGCGACGGTACCCATCTTGGTAATGCCCGCGCCGTTGCCGTCCGACGGCAGGTACGCTGTCGCTTCCATCGTAAAGACTTCCTTATACTTGGACACGTCGCCCGTATTGAGCGTTACGGTCTCCTGCGTGCCTACGCGGCGGATCAGGGGCTGCATTTCCGTCACCAGCGTCGTAGAGACGACTTCCTTCCCGACGACCTGGCCGTCGAGGCTGATGATATGAACAGTGACCTTCTTGCGGCCGTTCATCCCTTCCTGGACGATTTCTTCCTGACCCTGGCTCAGATTTTCATCAGGGATGCTTTCAATGGCAAAGGGAACGACTTCGTCTTCCGTGATGGCCTTGCGGGAAATATTCCCAATGCGTATCGTCATATCAGGAACGACCGGCGCGGACGTATCGCCGTAGGGACGATAATTCTCCGCGTCGTATCCATATTGTTCGGCTACTTCCTGTACGGTCTTTTTGGCGGACATAACAGTTTGTTGTTTACCCTTATGTTCCAATATGACGGGAACGGCCCGGCGAACCGTAACGGCAGTTCCTTCTAATAATTCGGATGTGGACATTTCAATTTCATCATATGACCCGAGCGCAATATTATTTTCGCGCATCAGCGCGTCAGCATTGACGGCGTGCGTATAGACAGAACGAGTCGCGCCGTCGGTCTGGATTGTGACGGATTTTCCTTTGTCAATAAATCCAGCTAAGGAAACTATGATTAATAAAGCGACTAAGGTTGCATACATGCGAGTAATGGGCCCTTGATATCGTTTGTTCATCAAATCCCTCCTAACTGGAAATCATTCTATCAAAGGCCTGTTACCCTGTCAATTTTTATCGGTTAACAATAACAGCAAAAATGAGGTAAATATCATATCTTCAGCACGATTGTCAACATTAAAGGGCCTGCGAAAAGGCTGTTTATACTGCGTGATAAGGGCGATTTTGAGAGAGCTTTACATGGTTTCCCACATTAAAGTAAAATTTTTTCAAAAAAGTATATTTTTGTGGTGAAAAAATCCTGTTTTTCTTGCAAAATATATCCTGTCCCCCACTTTCCTCATATGCCGTCCCTTTTATATTGGTTTTCTGCTCCATGAAAGCGCAAAAAACGTCCCCTCCGCAGGGAGGGGACGTCGAAGGCACGGCGCTTAACGGCGCTTGCTTTTCTTATGCTTTTTGTGTTTTTCTTCTGCTTCATGCTGGAGCATCATCTGGGCGTGAATCGGCGCTGCATCGGTCGGCCGTTCGTCGGCAATGTAGCGATACGTGCCGTCGGAATTCATGGCGTAGGCTTTTACATTGTCGTTGAAATACAGCGACAGGATTCCCTTGATGCGTTCCTTATGGGGACCGTATTCGACGGGAATCATCAGTTCCACCCGTTCGTTCAGGTTGCGGGGCATCCAGTCGGCCGACGAGATGAATACGTCTTCTTCCCCGTTATTGTAGAAGTAGAATAAACGGCTGTGTTCGAGGAACCGGCCGACGACGCTGTGCACTTCGATGTTTTCGCTGATTCCCGGCAGTCCCGGCCGCAGGACGCAGATCCCGCGGACGATGAGATGGATTTTAACGCCGGCAGCCGACGCTTCGTACAATTTAGCGATGACCTCCTTGTCAAGGAGGGAATTCATCTTGGCGACGATGAAGGCTTTCTTGCCCTTTTTAGCCCAGGCCGTTTCCTGTTCTATCTTTTCATAAATCCGTTCGCGCAGATTCAGCGGCGCGACGGCCAGCTTGTTCCACTGCGGCGGGTCAGAATATCCCGACAGGAGATTGAAAAAGGCTGAGGCGTCGACGCCGATGAGCGTATTGGCCGTCAGGATGCCTACGTCCGTGTAAATGCGGGCCGTCTTGCCGTTGTAGTTGCCCGTCGCCAAATGGACGTAACGGCGGATGCCTTCTTCTTCTCGGCGGACTACCAGGGTGATTTTCGAATGGGTCTTTAATCCCATGATGCCGTAAATAACGTGGCAGCCGGCCTTTTCCAGCTTGCGGGCCATGAAGATGTTGTTTTCTTCGTCAAACCGGGCCTTAACTTCCATGAGGACCGTGACCTGTTTGCCGTTTTCTGCAGCTTCCGCCAATGCGGCGATGATGGGAGACCGGCTGCTGACGCGGTACAGGGTCTGCTTGATAGCCAGCACATCCGGGTCTGTAGCAGCTAATTTGATAAAGTTCTCTACAGTATCAAAGGTTTCGTACGGATGATGTACCATAATATCCTGCTTAGCAATGGCCGTCCACATATCAGGTGCGCCAAGTTCTTCCAATTCATACGACGGCTGAGGCGACGCGGCAGGATAACGGAGATGATCATACCCCTCGATTCCCGTAAAGGAGAAAAATACCTTGCAGTCCAAGGGGCCGGGTATCATATACAAGTCCTTGTCTTCCAGCTGCAGCTCGCCGCGCAGGAATTCCCGGACCATACGGCTCGCCGACTGGGCCAGTTCCAAGCGGACGGCTGCGCCCTTGCGGCGTTTTTTCAGGGATTTTTCCACTTCTACGAGCAAATCTTCCGCTTCGTCGTCAATATCTAGGTCGGCGTCGCGGGTTATGCGGAATGGCACGGCTTCGAGGATATCGCAGCCCAGGAAGAAACGGTTGGCATAGGCGCCGAGGATGTCCTCCAGAAAGAGGAACTGCTTCGCGTCGCCGGCAGCTACGGGCACCTTGATGATGCGGGGAATGATCGGCGACGGCACGGGCAAAATGGCCGTCTTTACCGACGTATCGCCCTGTTTCTTGCGCAGCAGGACGGCCAGATTCAGATTCAGGCTGGCGAGGAAGGGAAAGGGATGGCTCGAGTCGACGGCCATAGGCGTGACGACGGGGTAAATTTCCCGCTCGAAATAGCTGTCCAGCCAGATGCGCTGCTCTTCATTCAGCTCGTCGACGCTGACAAAATGAAGGCCTTCCTGCTGCAGCTTGTCCTGAATGACCGAATAATATTCGTACTGCTGGTCCACCAGCGTGTGTACCATAGACTGGATGGCTTCAAACTGCTCTTGCGGCGTCATGCCGGCAATGTCGATATGCTTAACGCCGCTTTCGATGAGGTGTTTGACGCCGGCCACGCGGATCATAAAGAATTCGTCCAGATTTGACGCGGCAATAGCTACGAAATTCAGCTGTTCCAGCAAGGGATTGGACGGCACGATGGCTTCCCGCAGAACCCGTTCGTTAAACTTGATCCACGTACATTCCCGGTTTAAATAATTTTCTGGTTCTGTATACTTCAAAATAGTCACTTATCCTTTCAGTAATTTAGGCGAAATGCCGAAGACTTCGGCGAAATTGACGGCCGTCTTCATGAACGTCCACCGTTCCAGGGAAATATCCAAATCGGAATGGTAGCGGACGATGAGTTCGTTGCCGACCAATTCGGCCTGTATGCGCTTTATCTTTCCTAAATGGCTCTTGTCGAGGGAGTCGGCCAGGCTGAAAATCGCCGCGAGCTTGGCCGCCGTAATCTTCTGCTCCGGCGACAGGACGTCGTACATGTCCGACGAATCCTGTATCACGCCGCCGTCGGCGTAATAGGCAATGTTGGCCAGCACTTCCTTTTCTTCGTCTGTAATGCCGAATAAGTCCGTTTCCATGATAAGGTGATACGTGCAGAGATTGTGCTTGCGGATGTTGACGTATTTGCCCGTTTCATGAAGGATCGACGCCAGCTGCAGCAAGTAGCCGCACGAGAATTTCAAGCCGATTTCCTTATACACGGCGTTGAACAAAATACCGCAGAACTCGCCTACGCAGGCGGCATGTTCCGGCGCGTACCAATACTTGCCGGCAATGCGGCGCGTCAAGTTGAGCAGCAGCCCCCGCTGATGGGCTACGTAAGAATTATCGGTCTGCTCGGCTACGTAATGCATGGAATAGCCCTCCGTAAAGGTCGTGCTCATCATGACCAGCAGGTCGACGTCGATGATGCGCAGGAGCTCGTAATACAGGAGCAGCGTCGGCATGATGACGTTGGCCAGATTTTCCGAAAGCTTGCAGCGCTGCATGAGCTTAAAGGGCGTAATGCCGTGGAAGGAATTGACGAACTGGCGCAGCTCGTCGGCCTTGATGAGGCGGACGCCGTTCGTTTCTTCCTTATGCATGAGCTTGCCGATGAGCGTTGCCGCCCGGCCCGACAGGACGATGTATTTAATATCGTGATGGCGCACGCTGGCCCACAGGGGGGACAAGGCGCCGTAGATGTATTCGCGGGCTGCCGTCGGAAAGGTCAGCTCTTCCCGCTGCTTAGGCGTGAAGTTTTCCAAAATGCGCAGCGAGCCGATGTGGACGTTTTGCTGAAACAGGAGCTCGTCCGATTTCCAGCAGGTCAGCCCTACGCCGCCGGACGTAATATCCAGCAGGAGGACGGCCTTGTCGGCAAAGTTGAATTTCCCCTTCAGCACGTGATAATACAAGCCGAAGAATTTATAGTAAATTTCCTTGGCCATGCGCACGACAGTGACGCGGAAGCCCGTGCGGAAATAAATTTGATCGATGACATTGAGCAGGTTGTCGGCTTCGCGGATAGCCGTCGTCGACAAGACGCGCACGTCCGTGACGTCGTAGTCCCGCAGGAGCTGCTTGAATTTATTTAAAATCGTGCAGATTTCGTTGAGAGACTGGAAGCTGACGTGATGGCGCGTAAAGACTTCCCCGCCATACTGGACTTCCCGCGATACATTTTCAATGACCTCCATATCGTCCAGCGACGAATACGCGATGATTTTCAAGGTCATATTGACCGTGCCGATATGTATGATGCCAAATTGCCGCTTGGCCTGATATTCCATAGTAGTTCCTCGCCTTCCTTGCTGATGACGCGAAGACTCTCTCCCCGCCGTCTCTTCATATATTATACATGAAATACCGGCGATGGTGGCGACCTTTTTTGTATAATTTGTGTAAAAAATGAAAAAAGCTTGTATAATAGGCGGCTCTGCAAAAAATACGGAAGAATCCTCCCCATTTTCTTTAGTCATACGAATTATTTCCATTTCGTTTTAACGGCAAATTTTGCAAAATCGTTTCATCGTCTCGGCAAGATGTAGTATAATAACAGAAGATTATGGATTACAAAGAAAAGAGGTATACAATGGAAAAATTAGCCATCATCGATATGGGCTCCAACTCCATCCGGTTTGTCGTCCTCCAGATAAACGACAACAAATCGTATTCCTTCCTGTATCAGGAAAAAGAATCCATACGCCTCGGACAAGGCCTTACCCAGACGGGCGAACTGAGCGACGCCGGCATGGAACGGGCCATGAAATGCTTAAAGGTATATAAGCACATCATGGAGGTTATGGAAATCCAAAACTGCATCGCCGTCGCCACCGCCGCCGTGCGCAACGCCTCGAACGGCGACGAGTTCCTGAAGCGGATTTACGCGGAAACGGGCGTAGCCATGACTGTCATTACAGGCGAACGGGAAGCCTATCTCGGCTATTTGGGTGTCATCAACACCATCGCCATGAAGGACTTTCTCCTGTTCGACTTGGGCGGCGCCAGCGTCGAGCTGACCCTGGTGCAAGAAGGCGAACCAGTTCATTCCGTTTCCATCCCCATCGGCGCCGTAACGGTTACGGAAAAATTCAATCTCCAGGGCAACGTAGACGCAATCGCCCTGCAGGACTGCCTGAAATTCGTACGGAAAAAGCTCCTCGCTGCCGACTGGATTAAAAATCTGCGCCTCCCCCTCGTCGGCATTGGCGGCACGGCCCGTACTTTTGCCAAGATGGATCAGCGGACAACGAATTACGAGCTGACGAAGGTACATAACTACATCCTGCCGGCAGAGCACTTCGACGCCCTGTATACGGAAATTACGACGCGGACCAGCGCCAACCGCAAGAAGATCCCCGGCCTGTCGAGCGAACGGGCCGACCTCATCGTCGCCGGCGCCGCCGTCATTAAGACCCTGTTCGATACGGCAGGCAGCCCGGAACTGGTCGTCAGTGGCTGCGGCCTGCGTGAAGGGCTGTTCTTTGAATACTATACCTCTTACTTCCACCTGCCTGCGCCTCGCTTCGACGATATCCTGAAATTCAGCATCCGCAACTTCGTCGGCACCCTAGGCGGCATCGTCAACGAATCCCACTGCCAGCAGGTCACCCATACGGCAGGCCTTCTCTTCGACCAGCTGAAAGACCTGCACGGCTACGGCGAGCGGGAACGGCTGTACCTCACGACGGCGGCCCAGCTTCACGACGTAGGCAAAATCATCAATTTCTACGATCACGCCCGCCATTCGGCCTTCATGATCGGCCACGCGCCCCTGTACGGCCTGACGCAGCGCGAGCAGCTCATCGTCAGCTTCATCGCCGGCTTCCACCACGGCATCAGCCGCAAGACCCTGCGGGCCTACCGCTACGCCAACATGGTCACGGCAGAAGACTGGGCGATGGTCCGCAAGCTCTCCACCTTCCTGGCCTTGGCCGAAGCATCGGACATTACGTACGAGCAAGTCGTCCAGGATATTCACGTCACCACTGCGGAAAACGTCGCCGTCGCCGTCATTACGACGGCTCCCGGCGTAGCCTACAACGCGGCGGACTACGAAATGAACCAGCTGACCAAGCAATTCAAAAAGGAATTCGGCATCTCCCTGCTCCTCGTCTGGAAGTGAGCCTGTAAGGAGGCCATGTAATAGTATAAAGAAAGACACTTTCCAACGACATGTCAGAAAGTGTCTTTTTTTATGTCTGTATATCAGATAGTTTCAGGTTAGCGGATCGATACGTCTTCTCCGGCGAGGATTTTCTTCATCGTCCGGGCCGGGCACATTTTGCCGCACATCGTGCAGGTGCCTTCGCATTCGGGCTTGCTCGATTCATAGTAGCGGCGAGCCTTTTCCGGGTCGATGGACAAGGAAATCATCGTTTCAAAATCTACTTCCACGCGGGCCTTGCTCATAGCGTCGTCCCATTCCTGCGCGCCGGGGATGCCCTTGGCCAGGTCGGCGGCGTGCGCAGCGATGCGGGCGGCGATGATGCCTTCCTTAACGTCGTTTACGTCGGGCAGGCGAAGGTGTTCGGCTGGCGTAACATAGCACAGGAAGTCGGCTCCGGATGCGCCGGCAATGGCCCCGCCGATAGCGCTTGTAATGTGGTCGTAGCCCGGAGCGATATCCGTGACGATGGGGCCCAATACGTAGAAGGGCGCGCCGTGGCACAGGCGTTTTTCAATCTTCATGTTGGCGGCGATTTCCGTCAGGACCATGTGGCCCGGGCCTTCGATCATGACCTGGACGTTGTGTTCCCAAGCCCGTTTCGTCAATTCGCCGAGGGTAATGAGTTCTTCGATCTGGGCTGCGTCCGTCGCGTCGTGGGTGCAGCCGGGACGGCAGGCGTCGCCCAAGCTCAGGGTAACGTCGTATTTTTCACAGATGTCGAGGAGACGATCATAGTATTCATAGAAGGGGTTTTCCTGATTGTTCATTTCCATCCAGGCAAACAGCAGCGAGCCGCCGCGGGATACGATATTGGTCAGGCGGGGGTTCTTCTTGATACGTTCAGCCGTCTTGCGGTTCATGCCGCAGTGGATGGTCATGAAGTCTACGCCGTCTTCTGCGTGCTGTTCGACGACGGAGAAGAATTCATCTACAGTAATATCCTTCAAGTCTTTTTCCAGCATGCCGACGGCGTCATACATGGGAACGGTACCGATCATAGCCGTAGACATATCGACGAGCTTGCGGCGGAATTCGCGGGTCTTGCCGAAGTTGCTCAAGTCCATGATGGCTTCAGCCTTCATGTTGATGGCATTCTGGACCTTCTGCAGCTCCAATTCATGATCGTTGTGTTCCGGCGATACGCCGAGGTTGACGTTGATTTTCGTGCGGCAGTCCTGGCCGACGGCTTCCGGCGAAAGGCTGGTGTGAAGCTTATTGGCCGGGATAGCGACCTTGCCTTCAGCTACGAGCTTCATGAGCTTTTCCATCGGCATTTTTTCTTTTTCCGCAACGATTTTCATCTGCGGCGTAACGATGCCTTTGCGGGCTGCGTCCATCTGAGTTGTGTAAGTCATAAAACGTACCTCCTGCTAATGAGTTTAACCTAAATATAGAAAGAAATGATAGAAACAGGTAAATAAAAAAGCTCACCTCCGCAGGTGAGCTTTATAATCCCGTAAAGCTTCCCTACGTCGGCATTATCCGAATCAGGTACATGAGGGACAAGCGCGAATCCAAACGCTTTCTCAGCCTTGCGGCGCCCCTAGCTTTTTTAGTTATCTCGTCTTATTATAATATACTTGCGCAGGGAATGCAAATATAAATTGCCATACCCCCATTTCGATAGGCCCTGAGCTTTCCGGCACATCTATTTAATGAATCCTGTTTCTTTTCCCGCAAGGAGGATGCACAGCCGGCCACAGGCTGTCGCCTTTTATCTTCGTCTTGACCTTATCGACTGCCTGTCCGACGATTTTGCACGCCTGAGACGTTGACAGGCCGTGAAGCGCGCCGATCGTGTCGAAGGTATAGTCCTTTACGTACCGCAAATACAAGAAGCGCCGTTCCTGTTCGGTCAGACACTGCAAATAAGGCGCCAACTCGTCTTGCAGCTCTATACGCTGTACAGCCGTCTCAAATGCGCAGACCGAATGACGGAATAAAGCAATCTCTGCCCTCTCCTCCTGCGGGAACAGCATCCGTTCGACAGCCTGCCAATAAGCCTTGAAATGCCGGTTTTCCCGCCGAAACGCCGTCTGTACGGCTCGCCGCAACGCCGCTGGCCCTTCCTCCTTTCCGTCCAGCTCAAAGGAATAAATACATTCCAGTACGGCCAGATGGGCCGTCGAAAGAGCCTCGTCCAGCGAATCGTAGCAATAGCGGTATTTCCGGGCATATTTGTACAGCAAGGGCCGGAAGACCTGCAGAATGGCCAACACAGCCTCTCCGTCTCCTGTCTGCGCCTGCCGTATCCACTGCCGAATGATGTTGTTCATGGGTGTCGCCTCCTTAAAATATATGTTCTGTTATAAAACATAAAGAGCCGAAGGAACTCCCCCTCGGCTCTTCTTGCCATACTTATATGTATATATTATACTTTCCAGTTCATCCCGACATTAAATTGGTACGTGTCTTCATTGTCGTTGCCGAAAGATTTTTCCACATCGAAGAACATATACGTCCCCTTGCTGAATTCATGGGAAAATCCAAGGCCGACGTCGTACCACGTGCCTTCGTTCTCATACGTCGTGTGCAAAAGCCCGGTGTTATCTTTGGCGCTGATATCTTGATCGCCTAAGAATTCATGCAGGATATCCGCTTTGATGTAGAAATTATTGTTTTCGCCTATATCCCGTCCCAGCCGGAAGCCTACGCGGCCGATAAGGCTGTCGATAGCGTCGAGATCAACCTGCGTATCCTGACTCGTCGTATAATCAGCATCGGTAACATGAGCGTACTGAATCTGCGCCTGCGGTTCGATATACCAGTCGTTGCCCAAATCCTTCTTGCGGCCGTATTCCGCGCTGGCCGAGTACACGAAGTTGCTGTAATCGCCGGTAATCTTTTCTCCGGTGCTTCTGGCATAGATTTCAAAATCATTGGACAAGCGGCCAATCTTGAGGACATAATCCGTATAATGACCTTTGTCTCCCAACCATGTATCGTACAGCCAAATGCCCCCTCGCCGTACGTCGCCGTCTCCGGCCACATTATGATAATCGGCTGTACCGCGCATGTAATCCAGTACAAAGCCCTGCCGGTGCTCGCCGTCTTCCCGGTCGCCTACTTTGCGGTCATAGCCCAGCTCGAACATGGTATTCTTGCTGCGGAAGGCGTCGGATTTGCCGATGCGGTCGTGACGGATGCGTACCCAAAGGCCTTCGTCGCCGTCGATATACCGCGCCTCTCCCATACGCTTGTTCAGGCGGTCCATGTACACGGCGTTGGAGTAGTTGATTTTCGACATATCTATGATGGTCTTGCCGGCATCAGACGGCTTGGCTTCTTTTGCACCGGTAATAATCCAGTTCACGGCATTGCGGTCACCGACCAATTCATTTTCTACGAAATCATTACCCGGTTTATCTACGCCTTGTCCATTACCGCTGCCGTTATATTTCTCATTTTCTATATCGTTTTTATTAAAATCTTCTTTTGCTACAACGTATTCCAAGTTTAATGCGCCAGCATCACGAGTATACGCGCGAATGCCGCTGTTGTTTACTTCCGGCACGTCGCTGTCCGTATCGATACCGACCGTGGCGAACCGCAGGGGATTGTCCTTGCTGATATTTTCCAGACCACCCGTAATGCCGCCGACAATATTAATAGTTTGATTCCCCTCATTTTTCCCTATATACAGCATGTCGCTCTTGGAATGGTCTTCCGAATTCAAAAGCATGTTGAACGTGCCGTCGCCTTTCAAATTTCGAATCGTCACAGAATTGTTCTCATCCTTCGAAAGGTCAACTAAGCCGCCTTCATCCCCAAAAGCGAGGGTTGTAACGAAGTTTTGTCCGCGCGCCGTCCATGTCGAATGATTCAGCGTCATGTTCACGGTACCACCGTCAGTAACCTCTACATCAAATTCTTCCGAACGGAATACCATATTTTTCAATGTTGCATCGGCATAATCATCTGCACGGCCTTCATAAGACCCATTGTTTAAGATAAAATTAATCGTCCCTTTATTACCAGCCAGCACGTCGCCTTTAAACTCCGCGCCGCTTACACTGTTGATCGTTACGCTGCCGCCTTTCCACTCAGCAAGCTCAGAATCCTCGTCCATCTGGCCTTTTCCAGCAATGACGTCACCATAGATACCGACAGCGTGATCCAGAGAAATCTCAGAATTGCGCAGCGCCCGGACAGCTGCAATAGTACGCACGCCCTGCTTGTCTGCATGATATTCTTCATCGCCCTGCGAATTGATAACTGTATTCGCCTGGAATCCGATCTTCGCCATGCCGCTGTCCGTACCAGCAGAAACTGCATCCCCGAAGGGCGAATACACACCAATCAGCTGGGCATCTCCCGCATCCGCGTCTTCCAGAAACCGTATTTCCGCATTATTTTCTGCCATGATCTGTCCGTTTAATTCGGCTTTTCCCGCCGTCACATCGACTTTTGTGTTCCCGCCGCCATAAACCGCTGTAATCGGGAAATCGATTGCTGAGGACGTCCCGAAAGAAAATTCATCCACATTGATGTTCACGCTCTTGCCGTTACTGGAAACGCCGTAATTATTATCGATCATGTGCAGCTTCTTACCAGTCAGCTCGACTTGGCCTTCTCCAGTAGTCGTGACGGCACAGGCATTATTCTGAAACAGGGCCATATCGCTTGTTACTGAAATGTCCCCCTGTCCCGCGCTGTAAAGGCCCACTTCACCGTTGACAGCGGAAAAATTTTGGGATTCGGCAAAAAACTTCCCCGTATTATACGCGTAAACACCATACTTATTTTCAAGGTACGTGTTGCTATTCTTAACATGAGCTTCAGAACCTTTGATTGCAAAGCCATAAGTAAAATCCTTAAACTCCAAATCTGTATCGGTGATTTTAATCTGTCCAGTAGCAGTATCCGTAATCCCCCCCCCCCCCTCCTATACCGTTGGCATCCTGTCCTTCGCCTACGGCCACAAATTTGCCTCCAGACATATTCAGATCTCGATCCTCATGCCCAAACCCATAACCCATCTCATCGATGGAAAGAGCCAATCCGCCAGCAGAACCGGATGTCGAAGTACCATCGGCAAAATTCATAGTCAGCGTCACTCCATCGTCAATTTTCACCGTGTCACCGCCATAAGGAATTACGCCCAATCCTCCGGTAAATTTTTGTGCGATATCATCCCAATTCGCATCTTCATGTACCTCATACAGTTTGGAAGGATATTCGGCCGCTAAAGCCAAATTCCCAGTCAAAGTAACTACGACACACACCGCAAGAAATTCTCTCTTTTTCATGTAAGGTTCTCCTTGTCATATACATATTTTTTACGTGTTTGTCTTATTCTATTTTCATATGCCCACCGTTCCCGACACTCACTACTGCAAAAGGCCATACGCTTGTCCTTCGGCTCCGTGACTTTTACTATCTTACCGCACTATCGACAACGAAAAGTCCGACTCACCGACTGAGCTTTTACTCCTTTTGTTTTGGAATGCTTCCAGTACAGCCGCTCGCAGTGGGGCGAGCAGAACTTCGTCCGCTTATCGGCTGAGCTTCTCACGCTGACGACTTTGCCGCAGTGCAAACAGCGAAACGTCCGCAATAACTCTCCATTAACAGAAGCAACCTCATAGTTAACAGGACGATGCCTGTACGCCTACAGCCGGCAGGCTGTACTGCAGTATTTCTGCGTCATCCGGATAGCGGTAAATTTCTTGCCGCAAACTGGACAGACTGCCGGCCGGTTCATGACGCCGCAGCACGCATCGTATCTCTGCACCATGAACGATGTTTCCAGAAAAAAGCACGCAAAAAAGACAGCCTACATCGTTCGTCTGTATGCTGTCTGCCATATGTATCTATAACAAGGTATACGTATCCCTGTGTTTGTGCTTGCAGGAAGATATTATGCTTTAATCCATACCCCCCCCCGGTATATAATTTATTCACAGCGCCGCTCCATGCGAATACTACATTGTTTCGCTTCCACTTCGCGCTCATTTTTTCACCTCCTCTCCAATCTTGAGTTCTAGTGTAACAAATATCCTGACTATTTTCAATACGCATTCATTATTTTATCGTTTAGAACTGAAAGAAAGGCTGATGCCATGAAAAATTTAATTTATCAAAGCTTGCAAGGATTCGTCTTAACAGCTCATTTCCATACAAAAAACGGAGCCTCCGTATCCTTCCTCTGCACGGCAGCTCCGTTCATATCACATATATAAGCAATCTCATAGTATGTTACACATACCCCAGCTCGCACAGGCTCGTGAAGATCCCGTCACCGATAATGATATGGTCTAGGACGGGAATTTCCATGATGTGGCCGGCCTGGGCGATTTGCCTGGTCACGGCGATGTCGTCGCTGCTGGGAGACGGGTCGCCGCTGGGATGGTTATGTACCAGTACGACGGCAGCGGCGTTGTACTGAATGGCAAATCGAAAGACCTCGCGGGACTTTGCCAGGCTGGAATTAATCGTGCCGATGGTCAATGTCCGCACGGCGATGAGCTGATTTTTCGTCGATAAGTACACGGCGCGGAGCTGCTCCTGCGGCAGGAAGCGCATGTCTTCCATGACGTATTCGGCAATGGCCTGAGGCGTGCTGAAATCGGGAGCGTTCTGCTTGACCCGCTGGCGGGCAATACGCCGTCCCAGCTCGACGGCCGCGCAGATCGTCACGGCCTTGTCGGCTCCTACGCCGCGAATAGCGCACAAGTCGGCTACGCTGGCCTCGCTGAGGTAATAGAGGTTTTCTCCCGGCAGAGAGCGCAGCAGGGATCGCGACACGTCCAAGACGGAATGGCCCTTCACGCCCGTGCGCAGCAAAATAGCCAGTAAATCCTGATCCGTCACGGCTTGCGCGCCTTGCTGGAGAAATTTTTCCCGCGGCTTTTCGCAGCAGGCCATAGGCTGGACCGGGCTCATCAGGCGTTTACCTTGGCCTTGTGAAGCATCCGGCAGACCTGGGACAAAGGCAGGCCGACGACGTTCGTGTAAGAGCCGTTGATCTTGTCTACAAAGGCTGCGGCCCGTCCCTGAATGCCGTAGGCCCCTGCCTTATCCAAGGGATCGCCGCTGGATACGTAGGTTTCGATTTCCTCATCGGTCAGCCGGCGGAACCACACCTTCGTTTCGACGACCTTCGTGTATACGTCCTTATCGCGCACCAGAGCCACGCCGGTCAGTACGGAGTGCTTCCCGTTAGAGAGGCGGTGGAGCATGGCCGACGCTTCCTTGGCATTGCGGGGCTTCCCTAAGATTTCGCCGTCTATGACGACGATCGTATCGGCTCCCAGCACCCATTGGCCGGGATATTTTTCAGCGACGTCGCAAGCTTTGCCGACGGCCTGGGCCTGTACGTATTTTTCCGGATCTTTCTTTTTCGGCGAATCTTCCTGATACGTACTGGGATTCACCATATAGGTAATACCGGCCTGAGTAAGTAATTCGCGCCGCCGCGGCGACCCTGAAGCTAAAATCAACACGGGAATGACCTCCTCTAACTGACGTGACGATAGATAAACAACGCTACGAAGATCCCAAGGATGCTCAGCAAGTTGGGAGCAAAGCGAATGCCAAAATTAATCTGCATGATATATAAGTTCAAATCGACGTTCTGAATATTAAAGATTTCATAATGCTGCGACAGCATGGGCATGAGGTCGCCCAGCTGGATTCCCGATAAAACTTCTCCAAGAATGCCGCCCAACAGGCCGCCTGCCAACAGAAACAATATGAGAAGCAGCACGCCATGAGACCCAAAGGATTTCATAACTTATAGTTCCCCCTCTACCGGTAATGGTGTGATTTCATTATACAGTGTTCCCTGCGGCACTGCAACTGAAATACAAAAACGAACCGGTATTCTCATCGAAATTTAAGACCGATGGAAAGACCGGTTCGTTTTCTCATGCTATTTTAATCTTCTTTTAAGATTTCTCTCATTTTAAGATTTCTCTCATCTTACTGCTTTTTCTGCATCTTGGCCCACGTATCGCGCAGCCCGACGATGCGGTTTACGACGAGGCGTTCCGGCGTCGAGTCCTTGTCGATGACGAAGTAGCCCTGACGGAGGAACTGGAATTTGTCGCCGGCATGGTAGGAAGCCAGAGCGGCTTCGCCCTTGCTGGCAAATGTTTCCAAGCTGTTGGGGTTGATCTGGGACAGGAAATCCTTCTTGTCGCCTTCGGCGTCGTCCGATTCATCGGTCTTAAACAGGTAGTCGTAGACCCGCGTTTCGACGTCGACAGCGTCTTCGGCGTTGACCCAGTGGAGGGTGCCCTTCACCTTGCGGCCTGCATTGGCGCCGCTGCCGCTCTTGCTTTCCGGGTCGTACGTGCAGTGCAGCTCGACGATGTTGCCGGCTTCGTCCTTGACGACGTCTTCACACTTGATGATATAGCTGTATTTCAGGCGGACTTCCTTGCCCGGAGCCAGACGGAAGAACTTCTTAACCGGTTCTTCCATAAAGTCGTTCTTTTCGATATAGATAGTCTTGCTGAAGGTAATCTGACGGGTGCCCATGGCTTCGTTTTCCTGATTGTTTTCCGCCGTTATCGTTTCCGTCTGGCCGTCGGGATAGTTGGTAATGACGACCTTCAGGGGATCGATGACCGTCATGAGACGCGGCGCTTTGAGCTTCAGGTCTTCACGGATGCAGTATTCGAGAAGGGATATGTCGACCATGCTGTCGGCTTTGGCTACGCCGATACGTTCGCAGAAGTCGCGGATGGCTTCGGGCGTGTAGCCGCGGCGGCGAATACCGGAAATGGTCGGCATGCGCGGGTCATCCCAGCCGCTGACGATGCCCTTTTCCACGAGGGTGCGCAGCTTGCGTTTGCTCGTAATCATATTGGTAACGTTCAGGCGGGCGAATTCAATCTGGCGCGGCTTCTGGCCTTCCGGGTCGTCCCAGTCTTCGAGGACCCAGTTGTACAGGGGGCGGTGGTCTTCAAATTCAAGGGTGCAGATCGAGTGGGTAATCCGTTCGATGGCGTCCGATACGGGATGGGCGAAGTCGTACATCGGATAAATGCACCATTTGTCACCTGTGCGGTGATGATGGGCATGGACGATGCGGTACAGGACGGGATCGCGCATATTGAGGTTCGGGCTGGCCATGTCGATCTTAGCACGCAGTACTTTTTCGCCGTCGCCGTATTTGCCTTCCTTCATTTCGGCAAAGAGCTTCAGGTTTTCTTCGACGCTGCGGCTGCGGTACGGGCTTTCCTTGCCCGGCGTGCTGAAGGTACCGCGGTATTCGCGGATTTCATCGCCTGACAAATCGTCGACGTAGGCCTTGCCCAATTTGATCAATTTGACGGCGTAGTTGTACAGGGTATCGAAATAATCGGAAGCGTAGAACATGCGGTCGTCCCAGGTAAAGCCCAGCCACTGGACGTCTTCCTTGATGGAATTGACGTATTCTACGTCTTCCTTGGACGGGTTTGTATCGTCGAAGCGCAGGTTCGTAATACCGCCGTACTTTTTGGCGATGCCGAAGTTCAAGCAAATCGATTTCGCGTGACCGATGTGGAGATAGCCGTTCGGTTCCGGCGGAAAACGAGTATGGATGCGCTTTCCATATGTATTTTTTTCGTTATCTTCATCGATAATATTTTCAATAAAATTCTTTGTGATTTCGTTATCCATGAACGAGTCTCCCCTTTATGCCTTATGTATGATGTTTTATTTTATCACAAATTACAGAGCCTTTCTACTTATAAATTCAGCAAACCAGCCGGTTTCTGGCATTTTCAAGATATTTTTCTACAGAATCGCAGCCAAAATTCACCTATATCACATATTGTCGGAATCGTTCTGCATATATTGGCGGCAGGCCTGTTCCAGCAGCGGGAAACAACAGCATCGCTGCATAATTTTTTTGTCAATCGATTTCAGCGTATCGCCCCCGACAAAGAACAGGTTTCGTAACGCCCTTGCAACTTTTATAATGTTCGCTTCGTCTTCTTTGATGTATTCATATTGATGCTGCAGCAGCCGCCGATACTGTTTATCTTGAATTGCGTCGAAATCAATGAGCAGTAATTCCGCGACAGGTACTGGAATCATATTGTTAAAATTAATAGCGCCGTATACGCCTTTATTAATTTTTCTAAAATCTTTTCCGTTTTTCATTTTCAAATGCTTGGGCTTAGGCGACGATAAAGGCGCGTAATACGTCACGCCCCCTACTTCTACGACAATTCCCACATACGGTCGCTTTTGATTTTTATTATCCGGCACTTTTTCATCAAACTGCTTTAGATATTGTATATACGTATCGCTGACATGATACAGACGCATAGTTTCTCCTTTTTATACAAAAATAGAGGACGTTTTCACGCCCTCCATCGTTTTTTAGGTCCTCACTTTGTGGTAGAGGCTCACCGCTTTTTTAGGTCCTCACTTTATGGTAGAGGCTCACCGCTTTTTTAGGTCCTCACTTTATGGTAGAGGCTCACCGCTTTCTTTCATTTATATTTTACAAAACATTTCTTCCGCAGTCAATACGCATTCTCGTCTCAGCGCTATATTGCTTATAACATATGTGATATAATAAAATATACATATATCTTTAAGAATTAAAGGAGACGATTGGACATGATGATAAAAAAATTAGTAACCTACGAGGATATGGGCCTGGTGCAGTGGGGCGTCCTCGACGAGACGGAAACAGGCGTATACGGTGCCATCGCCCTGGAAGAGGCCTTCTTTACGCCGCTGCCGGAAACGCTTCTCGAATTCATCCGTCAGGGAAATGAAGGCCTGCTGGCCTTAGCCGACGCGCTGGAGCAGAATGAAAAGACCTACGCCGTCGCGGCTCAGCCCCTGGATACGGTTCGCATTATGGCTCCCATTCCTCATGTAGAGCGCAATATCTTCTGCATCGGCAAGAACTATGCCGACCACATTGCCGAATTTGACAAGACCGCCGTGCCGGAGCTGCCGAAATATCCCATGATCTTCACCAAGGCCACGACGTCGGTCATCGGCCCTGACGACCTCATCGATCCCCATAAAAACGTCACCAGCGCCCTCGACTATGAAGGCGAGCTGGCCGTCATCATCGGCAAAGAAGGCTCCGATATTCCCGTCGGCGAAGCCATGGATTACGTATACGGCTTTACGATTTTAAACGACGTGACGGCCCGCGACCTCCAGGCTAATCACGGCCAATGGTTCCACGGCAAGAGCCTGGATACGTTCTGCCCTATGGGGCCCTTCCTGCTCCTGCGGGACGCTGCGCCCGATACCTTTACGGTCGTCACCAAGGTCAACGGCGAAGTGCGACAGGACGCGACGACAGGCGAATTTATCTTCACCATTCCCCAGCTCATCCAGACCCTCTCGCAGGGAACGACCCTCCTGCCCGGCGACATCATCGCTACGGGCACGCCGTCCGGCGTAGGCGTAGGCTTCAATCCGCCTAAGTTCATCCATTCCGGCGACGTCGTAGAAATCTCCATTTCCGATATTGGAACGCTGACTAACAAAGTAAAATAAAGGGCTATGCAAAAACAGCTTCTCTCTGCCAAATATCACCGGCAGGCAGAGAAGCTGTTTTTCATACAAAACGCCCCGCTCCTAAGGGAAACGGGACGTTTGCGTCATTCATATGTCGTTGTCAGGGCTATTACCCGTGCAGTTCCCGATCCAGGGCTTCTAAGCGGGCAATGCGGTTTTCCGTAGACGGATGGGTGCTGAATAAATTCATCAAATTGCCTTTGAGACCCGAGAAGGGATTGATGATGCACATGTGGGCCGTCGACTGAGTCGCACCGGGCATGACCCGGTAATGGGCGTAGTTATCGATTTTAGCCAGCGCTCTGGCCAGAGCCAGCGGGTCGTCGATCATGCGGCCCCCTTCTTCGTCGGCCATGTATTCGCGCGTACGGGAAATGGCGAACTGAATCAGCGCCGCCGCAATGGGCGCAATGATAATCGTGCCGATCAGGGCGATGGGATTAGTGCTTTCGCCGTCTTCATCACGGCCGCCGCCGAAGATAGCCGCCCACTGGGCGATGTTGGCGATCATGGAAATGACGCTGGCGAAGCAGGCGACAATCGTGCTAATCAGGATATCGCGGTGCATGATGTGGGACATTTCATGGGCCAAGACGCCGCGGATTTCGTCTTCGTCCAGCATCTCCATGATGCCCTCCGTAGCCGCGACGGCTGCATGGGAAGGGTTGCGGCCCGTAGCAAAGGCGTTGGGCACGTCCGTCGGAATGACATATACCTTCGGCATGGGAAGTTCCGCCCGCCGGGCTAGGTCTTCGACGATATGGTACAGGTAATGGCCTTGGCCTACTTCCTGGGCTTTATACATTTTTAAGACAATCGAATCGCTGAACCAATAGGAAAAGAAATTCATCCCTAAGGCGATGACCAGCATGATCATGACGCCGCCGCGGCCGCCGAAGGCTCCGCCGATGAGCATCATAATACAAGCCAGCAAAGTCATCAAAAACACTGTTTTTACACTATTCATGGTGACGTCTCCTCACTCTTCAAGGAATATAAAAGTCAAAAAGTAAAATGGTGTACTATTATTATATATGAGAATCTTTTTTATGTCAATAGAACATGGACTTTTGTCTTGTCATTCCTTTAAAACATGATTATTGTATCGGCGGATGACGACGGCATACATGCCGTCCTTATCCTTTTCCGCCTTAGCGAAGACGACGATAGTCACGTCGCCGCGGACCCACGTCGTCATGCGGCCGCTCTGCCTGACGGGAAAGTCGTCCATGGCGGCGTAAATGCTGGCGCGAAGACGCCGGTAGATGTCGCGGGCCGTCTTTTTGTCGGCCGTGCGGAAATAATTGTCGAAGGCTAATACCTTGCTGTCAGCCGCCGTATCGTCCGTCAGGATGACCAGGCCTTCCTGCACGGTCACGCCGTCGCGGGTCACAGACCGCTCCGCCCGTTCCAGCTTGGACGTCGTATTTCCGTAAAAAGTCCAGCCGGGCAACGCGGAAAAGTTAGCGTCGAAATCTGCCCGGGACATGCCCAGGTACACCGTGTCATAGGCCGTCGTCGGGCTGAGGGAAATCTCGTCGACAGACTGATCGTAGTCGAAGGCCGACGCCGTCATCGGGCCTAGCACCAAGCAGCAGGCAAAGGCGAGGGCGCAAAAAATCCGTTTCATAGTTTAAACCTGCCTTTCTCTTATAAAAAAGGAAGCAATGCCAGACTAAATACGCTGAATACGAGCCGCTGCAGGGGAATCAAAATATACGAGAAGACCGGCGTCATCATCAAGGCAATGAGGATGATAAAGCTGTACCGTTCCAGGCTCGCCAGGCGATAGTTCCATTCCGACGGCAGGAAGCACATGAGGATGCGCGAGCCGTCCAGCGGCGGCAGGGGCAGCAAGTTGAAGATGGCAAAGTTGATATTATATATGACGATCATGCTCAGGACAAGCTGCAGGGCCGTACCGGTAAATAAATCCAGCCGGCTGAAGACAACCTGGGCGATGAGGGCGACGAACGCCACGATCAGGTTGGCCGCCGGACCGGCAAAGGCTACGCACAGCTCCCCCTTCCGCCAGCTGCGGAAATTATTGGGGTTGATCATGACCGGCTTGGCCCAGCCGAAGCGGGCTACGAGGAGCATGAGCGCCCCGATGGGGTCGATATGGGCCATAGGGTTCAGCGTCAGCCGTCCCATCAGGCGCGGCGTGTCGTCGCCCATATAATCGGCCACGAGCGCATGGGCGTATTCGTGCATGACCATGGCGATGAGCAGGCCGGGAATACCGGCGACGATATGCAATATGTTGAAATCAAACATGTATGTTCCTCCATTATACGTTGTTGTAAAATATACTATTTATGTATTTTATAGTAATATACGATGCGCAAAAAGTCAACGACAACGAGCCGCTGAAGCAGCTCCAGCGTCTCGTTGTCCTTTATCGTTTACCTAAATTTTACATTCCGGCGGCCTGAATGCGGCTCTATCGCCTCTCAGCAGATTTCCCATACAAAGGTCGCCGAATCGCCGGCGTGAATATCTTCCGGTTCCATATCGATGGATTTCACGCTCTTCACGCTGCTCAGACATTCGCTTTCGTAGGAAAAACGGGTCGACGAATAGATAGACAGCTCGTCCCAGCTGTAATGTATCGACAGCAGAGCGCCCAGGGACGCCCCCGACGCTTCACACAGGATTTCAGCCCTGCGCCGCGCGTTTTCCGCAGCCGAGCGAAGGATGTCGTCTTTTAATTTCTCCGAGTCCTTTACGGAAAAGCGGATTTCTATTTCCGGAGCGGATATGCAGGCCGCCATAGCTGAAAGAGCCTGCGACAGGCGGCGCGATTCGAAATCAAACTGCAGCCTTACGTCGTGATGCACGACAAACCCTTCAAATATGCGCTTATAATTGCCGTCTCTGTCCTTTATCGTGTCATATGCCGTATCGACCCTGAACTTCGTCGTCTTAAGGTCGTCGGCTCCAAATCCGGCATGTTTCAGCGCCCGGCTGAGGCCGTCGATCTTTTCCGCCGCCCTATCCATCGCCGTATCATATTCCATGTCGCTCGTCTTCATAGACATATTGATAGTAACGAAGTCGGCTTTCGCCGTCGCTTTTCCTACGCCCCGCACGGTAATAGTTCTCGTCATGTTACATTCCTCCTATGCTAAATACAGTATTCCATATCACTTCATTTAGAAAAAAATTGACAACAAGCCGCTGCCGGTTATAATGAAAGTCATCACTACAAGTAACAACATAACTAAAAGGGACGTGACGACATGACAAAAGAAGCTTTGTGGACTAAACCGTTCTTGCTGACGGGCGGCGTCAATTTTTTCCAGCTGTTTACCCAATATATCCTGATTACGACGCTGCCCCTCTGTATCATCGACGAATTTCATGGCAGCGAGCTCGAAGCCGGCCTGGCCATGACGTTTTTTCAGATCGGCACCAGCGTCTTCCGGCCTGTCGCCGGATATTTGGTAGACGAAAAGCAGAAGAGACGCCTCCTCTTAGGCTCCCTGGTTTTATTTTTCCTGGTCATGGCCGCCTTCAACGCCGCCGACTGCGTCGAAGCGCTGTACGGCCTGCGCCTCGTCCACGGCATCGTCTTCGCTTTGGCTACGACGACGGCTGCTTCTATCGCCGTGTTAGTCATTCCGCCGTCGCGGCGCGGCGAAGGCATTGGATATTTTTCCGTCACGACCAATATGGCGATGGTCGTCGGGCCGCTGGCCGGGCTGCTGTTATACCAGACGCTCCGCATATCTGGCTTGTTTCTGGCCCTCGCAGTCCTGGCCGCTCTGATTCTCGCCGCGGCCTCGGCCATTTCCCTGCCGCCAAAGGCGGTGCAGCCATCGCCATCTGCCTCTAAAACGCCTTTTTTTGAACATTTCATCGAAAAGCGCTCTCTTTTAGCGTCATTCTTAGGCGGACTGGTATTCTTCGCCTACGGCGGCATCCTGACCTTTATTCCCCTGTACGCCGCGTCCCTGCACATGGCCGAAAGCACAGGATTATTTTTTGCCGTCTTTGCCGTCGTCATCGTCGCCAGCCGCCCCGTCGTAGGAAACGTACTGGACCGCGTCGGCCCCAGCCACGTCGTATATCCCGGCTTCGCCTTATTTATCATCGGCTTTATTCTCTTCGGTTTTGTCAGTACGAAGCTGTGGTTTCTCCTGTCGGCGGCTATCCTCGGTCTCGGCTTCGGCGCTCTCAGTCCCGTATTTCAGACACTGGCCGTTCAAAGCGTTCCTGCCAGCCGGGCCGGCGCCGCTACGGCCACGTACTTTTGGTTCCTGGATATCTTCGTCGGCCTGGCCGCCATGACCTTAGGCCTCGTCGCCCAATGGTTCGGCTACAGCCTGCTCTACGGCGTCCTCTGCCCAGCCGTCGTACTGGTCACGGCAGCCCTGTATTACGTCGAGTATACCCGCCGCTGCTTTCACTCCTAAAAGAATATCGCCTTTATGTATAGGATATTATCACAAGACGACAGATCTTGTCGCTGCCAAAAAAGTCCCAGAATATATTTCTGAGACTTTTTTTGCGCCCAGTCTAATCCAGCAGTTTTGCCACGAGCTTTACCGTCGAGATGCAACCCATCAGGCCGTCGACCTGGCGGGATTCGGAAATGCCCGTCTTGCACCACAAGGCGAAGTGTTCGCAGTTGTTTTCCAGCAAATCGTAGGATTTTTCGCCAATGCGCCGCCTGGCCCTGGCTATGGTAGACTGAGGCGTATACAGATGAAACTGCTCCTTAGGCTCTTCTTCGCCGACGATGGCCTCTAAGGCCGAGCGAAATATGTCCCACCACGAATCATCATCGTCATCGCGATGGTCGTCCTCAGAAAAGTCGCATACATAGTAGGTCTCATCGCCGTCTAAAAACTCCTCCATAGAAGCCTCATGAATACAGGCCTCGTCGGCGTCAAACTTGAATTCGCCCTTTGGCGGCGCATAGTGTATGACCCGGTCGTGTCCGACATATACGCCGAAATGGCGAAACAGCCCCCGGTCTACAAATATGACGTCGCCGGCCTTTGCCTTCTTCTTTGCCATCGTTTCTACCTTCCTGTCTGTCCATTGCGCTAGAGCCGCCGCTCAGCGCCCGCTTATATTCATTATATCATATCAATCCAAGGATAAACGCACAAAAAAAACGCGGCCCCCTTTTCGGGACAGCCGCGTTGTGCCTTGCTTATAAAATTTTCGAAAGGAAGGACTTCGTCCGTTCTTCCTGGGGATGGAAAAAGATATCGTCAGGCTTGCCTTCTTCGAGGATATAGCCGCCGTCGATGAACAAGACGCGGTCGGCTACTTCGCGGGCAAAGCCCATTTCGTGAGTGACGATAGCCATGGCCATACCTTCCTTGGCCAAGTCCTTAATGACGTCCAGTACTTCCCGGACCATTTCCGGGTCGAGAGCTGACGTCGGTTCGTCAAAGAGCATGAATTTCGGCTTCATCGCCAAGGCGCGGGCAATGGCAACACGCTGCTGCTGGCCGCCGGACAAGGTTCCCGGATAGGCGTCCTTCTTATCGGCCAAGCCGACCTTTTCCAAGAGCTTAATTGCCGTTTTTTCCGCATCTTCCCGCGATTCGCCTCTCGTCTTCATCGGCGACAGGACGATATTTTCCAATACGGTCATGTGAGGAAATAAATTAAAGCGCTGGAAGACCATGCCGACTTCCTTGCGGATACTGTTGATGCTCTTGGCATCGCTCATGCTGATGCCGTCAACGATGATTTCACCGGCAGTAGGATGTTCCAGATAGTTTATGCAGCGAAGGATAGTGCTCTTGCCGGAACCGGACGGGCCGATGATGACCACGACTTCTTTATCGTGAATGGTCAAGTCGATGCCCTTCAGGACATCGTGCTTGCCGAAGCTCTTTTTTAATCCTTTAATTTCTATCATCCGTTGCAAACCTCCGTTCCAAGAAGCTGACCAGCTGGGCAATGCTCAGGGTCATGATTAAATACAGGGCCGCGACGGTCATCCAGATTTCAAAGGAGCCGTAGGTCTTTGCGATAATGAGCTGACCGCGGCGCGTCAATTCTTCAAAGCCGATGACCGAAACCAAGGACGTTTCCTTGGTCATGGAAATGAATTCGTTGCCCAAGGGCGGGATGACATTTTTAAAAGCCTGAGGCAGGATGATGTACCGCATCGTCTGCATCCACGACAACCCCAGGGAACGGCCTGCTTCCATCTGTCCCTTATCGACAGCCTGAATGCCGGCACGGAAGATTTCCGATACGTAGGCGCCGCTGTTGATCGAGCAGGCGGCAACGGCGGCGACAAAGGGATTGATGCGCTCGCCGATAATCATAGGCAGGGCAAAGTAAATCAGGAAGATCTGTACCAGCATAGGCGTACCGCGGATGATATTTACATAGCAAATCGCAATGACCCGCAGGATCTTAATGCTCGACAGGCGGCAGACGCTGGTGATCAGGCCCAGGATAAAGCCTAAGGCCACGGCAATAGCCGTGATTTCAATCGTAACGGCAGCACCGGTGAGCAGCAAGGGCAAGGAGTCTATAATAAGACTAAAATCAAATGACATAAAAAACACTCCTATTCCGCAACAATATGCATAAAACATGCAATTACCAGATAAATTATACCTTGACCTATTATAATTGCATTTTTATGCGTTGTCAACGCATTATTCCCTTATCGGCCCAACATATGAACAAGTTGGTACATATTATCGCTGATGGGGAAATGGAAATGCGGCGCTTCGGAATACGGCGTCGCGGCGATGCGGCGGCCAATGAGTCCGATAACGCAGTTATATGTTCCCGCCAGCAGGGAATCAATGGCTTTCTGAGCGTATAAGCCAGCCATGGTAGCGTCGAGGGCGCTGGGCGCGCCGCCGCGCTGTACATATCCGAGAACGGTCAGATTCGGTTCGAGATAGGTGTGCTCTTTGATGTAATCCACGACATCCGTTCCCTTAGCCGCACCTTCCGCAACAACGACAATGCTGCTCAGCTTGCCGATGCGGTGCGATTCTGCCAAGTGCTCGCACAAGCGCGGCAGGTTTACTTCATGCTCCGGCACGAGAACCGCTTCCGCCCCGGAGGCCATGCCGGCGTACAAGGCGATGAAGCCGGCGTTGCGGCCCATAACTTCGATGACGGCAACCCGTTCATGAGATGAGGCCGTATCGCGGATTTTATTGATCGATTCGAGAACGGTATTGACCGTCGTATCGAAACCGATGGTGTACTGGGTTCCCATCATGTCGTTGTCGATAGTTCCGGGGATAACCATCGTTGGAATCCCGCAGTGGCTCAGCGCCTGGGCACCGCGCATGGAGCCGTCGCCGCCGATGACGACGAGGGCGTCGATTTCCAGGGACCGCAGGTAATCTGCCGCTTCTTTCTGCACGTCTTTTTCCATAAATTCCAGACAGCGGGCTGTGCGCAGGATCGTACCGCCGCGGTGGATGATGCCGCCGACAGTCCTGCGATCCAAGGTTATCGTTTCATGACGAAGCAGTCCTTCGTAACCGCGGATAATCCCTTCAACAGCCAAACCCTTTTCAATCGCATAGCGCGTTACGCCGCGAATAGCCGCATTCATGCCCGGGGCGTCGCCGCCGCTGGTCAATACGCCGATTTTACTAATCATAATGACATCATACTCCTTTTTCTCTGGCAATAAACTGCACTTTCTTTTCTTCTATCTTCTGGACAATCGTATCAACGATTTGCGATGCTCCGCCTCGCGTCGTGTCGACGACACAGTCGCAGTAGGGATAAATTTCTTCCCACTGGCGCATCATCTTATGAACAAATTCCCGTAAGTTGTCGTAATCGACAGTCGGCCGCTTGCCGATGTGACGGCTCACCCGCTCTTCCACGCGGAACGGCTCCGACAAAAGGGCGATAATGAAACCATGGCGGTGCAAAATCCGGTAGGTCTCTATACTCATGGGAAAATTGCCGCCAAAGGAAATAACCGCTTCATGATAGCGGCTGACCTGCTGCAGGACGTTGAGCTCCCGTTCGCGAAACCCCTTTTCGCCGGCATGGGCATAGAATTCAGCGATAGTCATGCCGACGGCCCGCTCGATGCGCCGGTCCGTGTCGACGAACTGCCAGCCCAGACGCTGGGCCAGTTTTCGTCCTATATGACTTTTGCCGCTTCCCATCATGCCTACGAGAACAATATTTCGTTTCATCGTCGCACCTCCCTTGCTTAGTATTCTCCATCTTTGGGTACGTTCTCTATTATAGCAAAATTTTTCTATCTTGCCACATGAAAATGAGAGAAAAAGGCGCATTTTACATATAATTTCTTTCAAAAATATGTAAGATGCGCCTTGTATTTCTTTTTGTTCAGATGATACTGCCCGATAACCGACGGACAAAGCGGGCTGCTCGCGCCCCTGCCGGGTATGAATCGTCTACCCTACTCCGGGTAAATGCGGAACCATGCCGCGTACATCGTCGGCAAAACCAGCAAGGTCAGCACCGTTGCGCCGAGAAGGCCGCCGGCAATAGCCACGGCCATCGGCCCCCAGAAGATGCTGGTCATGAGGGGAACCATGCCGAGAATTGCCGCCGCAGCAGTCAGCATGATCGGGCGGAACCGCAGGACAGCCGAGTCGATGACGGCGTGCCACGGGTCTTCGCCGGCAGCCAAATGCTGCTTGATCTGGTCGATGAGGATGACCGAATTGCGGATAATCATGCCGCCCAGGGCTAATATACCCAGGTAAGCCACAAATCCCAAAGACTTGCCGAGCAGCAGCATGGCAACGGCTACACCGACGATGCCCATAGGAGCCGTAATCAAGGTCAGGGCCATGAGAGAGACGCTGCGGAGCTGGATCATGAGCAGGGTCATGATGAGCAGCACCATGACCGGCACGGGCTTAAGCAGATACCCCAAGGATTTCTGGCTGTTTTCCAAATCGCCGTCTACTTCAATAGAGTACCCGAAGGGCAGACGGCTGCGAATAGCCGCTGTGTCGTCGTAGGCCTTCTGCGTTGCGTCGTTGGCCGTGCCGGAGCGTATCGTCCCTTCGACGGTAATAGTCGGCTTCAAATCGCGCCGCCAGATAAGGCCCTCTTCAGCGCCGTAGGAAATCGTCGCCACCTGCTCCAGCGGCACGTAGCCTGCCGTGCCGGCGTAGACGGGCAGGCTGCGGATACGGGATAAATCATTCCGCCCGTCCGGCGAAAGGCGAAGCTGGATGGCGATGGTCTTGTCAGGAGCCCCGTAATACTCAGCAATCGTCGCGCCGCTCAGTTCCGTATACAGCGTCTGGGCAATGGTCTGACCCGATGCGCCCATAGCCCGCAGCTTTTCCTGATCGAGGCGGACCTGGACGATTTCGCTCTTCTGTTCCCAGTTGAGGAAGACCTGACGGACATTCGGGTCCTGCCGCACCGCGTCGGCGGCCTGGGCAGCGTAGGCCTTCACCTTGTCTATGTCATAGCCGGACACGCGCAGCATGATAGGATAATCCGAAGGCGGCCCCAGGGGGATGCTCTTGATATTGCAGCGCACGCCGGGCTGTCTTTCTTCTATTTCGCGCCGTATATCCTCGGCCAGGGCTTCCCGCCCCTCTACGTCGGCCGCTACGACGACGAACTGGGCGTAATTGTCAGCCGGAAGGACGGGCTCCAGGGTCAGGACAAAGCGGGGCGCCCCTTCGCCGACATAATAAGAATAATTTTTTATCTGGCCGGTCTTCGTATCCAGATACCGGGCTAAGTGGGCCGCTTCCTTTTCCGTCGCCGCCAGCGACGAGCCTTCGGGCAGGGTCATTTCGACGATGATTTCCGGCCGCAGGGACGGCGGGAAAAATTCCTGGGGAATATACTTCATCAGTCCCGCCGCGGCAATGCACAACGCCGCCGTGCCGCCTATGACGGCCCGCCGATGAGACAGGCACCATACGAGAACGGTGCGGAACCCATCGTAAAAGCGGTTTTGGTACAGCGTCTCTTCCGTCTTAACCGCTTTCACCCGGATGAGATAGTACCCAAACAAGGGCGCAGCCATGACCGACACGAGCCACGACAGCACCAGGGCCGACAAGATGACCGGGAACAAGGCCTGACAAAATTCCGATGCCGCGCCGTCGGAAAAGGCTACGGGAATAAAACCGGCGCAGGTGACGAGGGTCCCCGTCAGCATGGGCTTGGCCGTCACCTTAAAGGCATGGCAGGCCGCGTCGAGACGGTTCATGCCCCTCTCAAGCTGGACGCTCATCATTTCCACGGCGATGATAGCGTCGTCGACGAGAAGGCCCAGGGAAATGATCAGGGCCCCTAAGGATACCTTGTGCAGGTCGATGCCGGCCACTTCCATGACGCAGAATATGCCCGTCAGGACCAAGGGAATACAGCAGGCTACGACGAGGCCCGTCCGCAGGCCCAGGCTCAGGAAGCTGACGGCCAGCACGATGAGGATAGCTTCGCGGAGGGTATCGACGAAGTCGTCGATGGATTCCTCGACGACCTTAGGCTGGTCCGACACCTGATGGAGCTCCATACCGGCTGGTAAATTTTGCTTGACGTACTGCTGCATCTTTTCCAGATTGTTTCCTAATTCCAATATATTGCCGCCGTTTTTCATGGACAAGGCAATGCCCACGGCAGGCTTGCCGTCGAAAAACATCTTCGGGTCTGCCGGCTCCGTATAGCGCCGTTCGACGGAAGCGATATCGCCGAGGCGGAACAGACGGCCGTTGGCGTTTATGGGCAGGTTGCGGATGCTTTCCAAATCGTCAAAGACGCCGCTGACGCGGAGGTATACGTTGTCTGATTCCGTATCGACCATGCCGGCCGGCGTCATGGCGTTCTGCCCGCTGACGGCGTCGGAAATAGCCGTCGGCGGAATTCCCAGCTCGGCCAATTTATCGTTGGCAACTTCTATGTAGACTGCTTCCGACTGCTCGCCGACGAGCTCTACCTTGCTCACGTCGTCGACGGTCAGCATGATGCGGCGGATTTCCTCGGCCTTCTGCCGCAGCTCTTCATAGGAGTAGTCGTCGCCGGTTACGGCGTACACCGAGCCGTATACGTCGTCGAAGCGGTCGTTGAAGAACGGCCCGACGACGCCGTCAGGCAGCTCCGATTTCATGTCTTCCGTCAAATTGCGCACCTCGTGCCACGTGTCGCGGATACTGTCCCGCGGCGCCTGGTCGGTCAGGTACACGTAAATGACCGTTTGGCCGGGGCGGGAATAGCTTTTCAGGTAGTCGAGGTTCGGCGTATCCTGGAGCTTCTTTTCGATTTTATCCGTCACCTGCTCTTCCATCTGCCGGGCCGTCGCGCCGGGCCAGGCGGCAGTGACGACCATTTGCCGCACTGTATAGGCCGGGTCTTCCATGCGGCCCAGCTTCATATAGGAAAAGACGCCGGCAATAGCGATGACGATGATGAAATACCAGACGAGGGTTCTGTTTTTAATAGCCAGTTCCGATAAGTTTCTCATGTACCCTCACCTTCCGTTCGTACCGTCTGCCCTTCGCGCAGCATATGGACGCCGGCTGTGACGACGACATCGCCGGCGGCAAGGCCCGTCACGGCGACGGTATTATCGCCGAAGCCTTCGACGGAAACAGTCTTCAAAGATAAGGTCCCGTCTTTGCCGACGACCCAGACCTGCGGCGCATCGCCTGTCTGGTACAGGGCAGATAAGGGCAAGGTATACGAGCCGCTCCCATCTGCCGCGCTGACATGCACGCTGGCCGTCATGCCCAGCTGCATGCCTTCTGGAGGTGACGGAACGGCGACGCGCACGGCGTAGGTACGGGAAGCCGCATCAGCCATGGGCGATACTTCCCGTACCGTCCCCTGAGCCGTCTGACCGGGCAGGGCCCAAAAGGAAAGGGTTACGGCCTGTCCGACGGGGAATTCAGCCAGCTTGTTTTCAGGCACGTCGATCTGCACCTCCAGTTCGCCAGAATGGACGAGGGTCAGCACAGTCTGGCCGGCGGCAACGACCTGCCCTACTTCGCCAGAAAGAGCCGATACGACGCCGTCGGCGTCAGCCGTCAAATTCGTATAGGACAGCTGGTTCTCCTGAGCCTGCTGCAGAGCGGCCGCCTGCTGGTATTGGGCTGCCGCCTGGTCGTAAGCCGTCTGATATTGGTCGAGGGCGGCGGCGCTCACGGCGTCCTGGGCAAAGAGCTGCTTGTAGCGGGCCAGATTCGCTTCGGCTAATTGAAGCTGGGCTTGGGCCGCACTGACCTGGGCCTGAGCCTGGTACACGGACTGGACGACGTCCTTAGGGTCCACCGTCATGAGGACGTCGCCGGCATGGACGACGCTGCCGAGCTGGACGTTGCGCGCCGTAATGCGTCCTCCGGCCTGAAAGGCCAGGGCGCTTTCATAACGGCCCCGCACCGTGCCGGAGTAAGCGCTGCCTTCTCTTTCGGCCTCAGCGCCTACGGTGACAGTACGGACCAGCTGCGGCGCTTCCGTCTCTGCCGGCTGCTGGCCGCATCCGGCCGCCGCCGCGGTGAACACGACGAGAGCCGCGACATACAGCCACGTTTGCGATGCCTTCATATGTCATCCCTCCATTTCTCCGTCGGCTTTGTTCCAAGTCAGGGAGGCCGAGTTATCCGCCGCCTTCGTCATCCCCTGTATCGTAGTTTCTATAAGAGCGTCATCCATATCCTTGGTCAAGGCTCGAATCCATATTTCCGACAGGCGCAGCAGTTCTTTCTGAGCTTGCCGGGCCGTTTCTGTCAAATGAATATATTTAAAGCGCTTGTCTTTTTCATCCTGCCTGCGCCGTACATAGCCTTTTTCTTCCAGCGATTTGACGCAGCGGGCAACCAAGCCCTTGTCGACGGATAATTGCCGGCTCAGCTCGTCCTGACTGCAGCCGTCGCCGCGATACAACTCGACGAGCAGCACGTATTCGCTGTAGCCGATGCGCCACGGCCGGCAGGCGTCGGTAATATAAGCCTGGGAACGGCGGTTCAGCACGCCGAAGGTATATCGAATCTGCGAGTAATCCATAGGAAAGGCCTCCTCCTTCGCCAACTATTCAGTTGACTTAATCAACTATCTACTTACAGTATAGCAGACTTGTCTTATCGGCACAAGAACAAACAAGCCTGTCCTTCCCTTTATCGGCAGTCTAAGGAAAGACAGGCTTTGCGAGTACAGATATTAATAAAGTTAAGCATTCCGCGTCAGCTTGTACAGCAGGGCGTTGCAGATCGCCGCGGCAACGTTGCTGCCGCCCTTGCGGCCTTTAGCGGCGATATAAGGCGCGCTATCGGCCATGATGAGCTCCTTGGCATAGACGACATTGACGAAGCCTACGGGGACGGCGATGACGAGTTCCGGCCGTATCTTTCCCTGCTCCATGAGTTCGTGAAGGCGGATGAGGGCCGTCGGTGCGTTGCCGACGGCGATGATGACCGGCCCCTCGAGACGGCAGGCCTTGTCCATGCAGGCAGCGGCCCGCGTCGTCCCCTTGGCCTTTGCTTCGGCAGCTACGTCGGCGTCGGCCATAAAGCAGACCTTGCGGCACCCCAGCTTGTCGAGGGCGGCCTGGCTGATGCCCGTGCAGGCCATGTTCGTATCGGTCACAATAGTACAGCCTTGCCGCAACGCAGCCAATCCCCGCTCCACAGCGGCATCGCTGAAACGCAGCGTCCGGGCGTACTCGAAATCGGCGCTGGTATGGATAACCCGCTTAATAACGTCCTTTTCCATAGGCGGCAGGCAGATTTCTCCCAGTTCTTCTTCGATAATTTCCATGCTGCGCCGTTCGATGTCAGCCGGCAAAATATGTTCAATCTTCATGATGGCGTTCCTCCCTGTACGTACGGCATGCGGCGACGAACCGGCGGGCCCAGTCCGGATTGCTCCAGAAATGAATGTGCGGATACGCCGCGACAATGCGGCCTTCGCTGCGCCCGCAGGGCCACGACCGCCTTCCCGACGCCTTTCGGGCCGTAAAGGCAGCGCCGTTGTCCGTGCTGTCGGAATAATGAAATTCGTGGGCGCAGATGGTATCGCCGCGGCGGCAGAGCATTGTATCCTCTTCGGCCGTCAGCGTGACGTAGCCGAATCGGGTCAGGTGATCCGTCATCTTCGAACTTCCCGGCAGGACGCCGCACAAGGAAACGGATTGCTCTCCTGCGGAAAATTCTTCCAACAGGTACATAAAGCCGCCGCATTCGGCAACGCAGGGCATGCAACCCGACAAGGCCCGTTTTAAATTGTCCTTCATCGCGGCGTTGTCTGCTAAGGCTTCTGCGTAGAGCTCTGGATAGCCGCCGCCAAGGTAGACGCCGTCGCAGTCAGGCAGCCCTTCGTCGTGGAGAGGGCTAAAATATACCAGCTCCGCTCCCAGCTGCTTCAGCAAGGTCAGGCTGTCTTCATAATAAAAGCAGAAGGCTTCGTCCCTGGCCACAGCGATGCGGGCAGGCCCTGCCGGCTCCAGCACAGGCACTTCGTACGGCAAAGGCTGCGCTGACCGGGCCAGGGATACGAGAGCGTCCATATCGACAGACTGCATTGCCTGCTCGGCCAGCGCGTCTATTTTACTTCGGAAATCTTCAATCTCCCCGGCTGTGACCAATCCTAAATGGCGGCTGGCAAAGGCGCAGCCGGCCATGTCGGGAAAACAGCCGAAGGCGGTCAGTCCTGTCTCTTTCTCCCACGCGTCCTTAAAGTAGGCGTACACGCCGGGCTTGACGTGATTGACGATAAACCCGGCAATCCGGCTGTCCCGCCGGAAGGCCGCCGTCCCCTTGATTTGAGCCGCCAGGGACAGTCCCGCGCCGGAGCCGTCGACGACGAGGACGACGGGCGTATTCGTGACCTTAGCCAAATCATAAGCACTGGCCTCGCTCGTCGTGCCGACGCCGTCGTAATAGCCCATGGCTCCTTCCAATACGGCGATATCTGCGCCGTCGCTGCCTGAGGCCAGCAGATAGCGGGCCGTCGCCGCCCCCTGCCCGCCTCTTCCGAATAAAAACAAATCCAGAGTATGAGACGCTGTCTGGAGGACGCGGCTGTGAAATAAGGGGTCGATGTAATCGGGGCCGCTCTTAAAAGCTGCCGCCGTCAATCCCATCTTCTGCAGGGCCCGCAGAAGCGCGCAGACGATGGTCGTTTTGCCGCCGCCGCTTTTAGGGGCGGCAATCATCAGCCGCGGCGTCCTCGTCTCCTTCATAGGCGTCCCTCCTTCGGCAGCGCCGTCAGGATATAGACGGGATTTTGCCCCGTCATCATGTGGTACGGGCCGACGCGCCGGCTCTCGGCTGCGCTGAGCTGCGTAATATCCAGCGTATACCGTTTCTTTTCTTTATAATAAGCCGTAATATCAGCCAGCGTCTCGATGGTAATAGCCGTCATGACGATGCGGCAGGCCGCGTTTTTTCCGTATATGCCGTCCAGGATATCCGTCATCTTTCCCTTCGTGCCGCCGATAAAGGCGCAGTCCGGCGCTGGAATAGGCTCCATCGTTTCGGCGGCGTCGCCCGGGACGATGGAAACGTTTTCCACGGCGAAGCGGCGGCAGTTTTCCTGCACCAGGGATAAGGCCTCTTCGTCGATTTCAAAGGCGAATACATGTCCAAAAGGAGTCTGGCGAGCCAGCTCGACCGTGCAGGACCCCGTACCGGATCCGATATCGTACACGCAGTCGCCGGCCTGCGGCGCCAGATGGGAAATGGCGACAGCCCGGACAGAACGCTTGGTCATAGGTGCGCCGCTGCGGACAAAGGCGTCGTCGGGCAGGCCGTGGACAGGCGTCGTCGTCGGCAAGGGATGATCGTTGTATATCATCATGACGGCCAGGCCGCCAATATCCTGCGCCGCCATCTCTTCCGCCGTGCCGGACAGAATTTGCTCGTCTTCATAGGATAAATTCTGTCCAACATCGACGCGGACATGGCCTAAGCCGGCCTGACACAGCTCCCGGCAAATCAGAGATACTGTATCGCTGCCGCCTGTCAGGCAGAATACCTTTTGATGGCCGTATACGGCGGCGGCGACGGACTCCCGGCGGCCATGCCGGCTGACGCAGTATGCGTCGTGCCATGGCGTCCGCACCTTGGCGGCAAAATACGCGAGGCTGCTGATGCCCGGGCAAGATATGACCGTACAGCCCGGAATGTCTGTCAGCAGCCGACCTAAACTAAAAAAGCCGACGTCGCCGGACACAACGACGGCCGCCGGCCCGTCTCCGTCTTCCATAGACGCTAGGACGCGCCGTATTTCCGACGGTTTATACGTTGAAATTATGTTCTTTCCCAAGGAGGAAAAGGCCTCAGTCATGCGCCTGTCGCCCAAGATAACCCGGCTTTCTTCGACAGCCCGTTTCCCCTGTATCGTCAAAAAATCAGGATGTCCCGGCCCCATGCCGACGATGTATACCTTCATGCCCTTTCCTCCCCGCAAGCTGCCTGCCGCAGCCGTTTTATTACGTCTTCCAATGAAATTCCCCTTTCCGCCGTCCGCTTCACGACGATAAGGACGGCGCCGGCCCGACGGGCTCCTTCTTCCTTTTCGCCATAGCCGCCGGCCTGCCCTGAGTCCTTGGTGACGACATAGGCCGCCCGGGTCTGGGCAAACATAGCGGCGTTCAGGTCAGCCGAAAAGGGGCCCTGCATGCAGATCATATGGGCCGGGTCGTAGCCCAGATTCAGCGCCCGCTCCAGAGACGACGGCAGGGGCAGAATGCGCAGATACATGCGCTCCCTGTAATCGGGAACGGCGGAGAAGATATCCAAATCCTTGCTGCCTGTCGTCAGGAATATCCTTCCCGTCGTATGGCTCAGCATGTCCGCTGCCTCTTCCATCGAGTCGACCGTGACGACGCCGTCATGTTCCGTACAGGGCCGGATGACGCGGCAATAAGGAACCCTCCCTTCCCGACAGGCGGCTTGTATGTTATCTGTCACTGCAGCAGCATAGGGATGGGTCGCGTCGACGGCCAGCCGGATATGATACGCTCTCAGAAAGGAAATCATAGCCTGCCGGTCCATGCGCCGCGTGACGACGCGGATATTATCAGCCTTAGGCAATAGGGCCGCGCCGTAAGCCGTCGCGACGGACACATATACCGTCAGGGGCAGTCCCGCCGCGTATTCCGCCAGCAGCCGACCTTCCGTCGTGCCGCCGGCAATCCAGACGGCCGTCACAGGACGTACCCGCGCGGCGTCACCATCTTCTCCTTCAGCACTTTGGTCTGGCTGTTGCCGATAAAGACAGTGGAAAACATATCCAGCACCATGTCCTGCAGCTGTGTCAGCGTCGTGATTTCCGCCGTCTCGCCGTCGCGGCCGATATGGCGGACGATGCCGGCCGGCGTATTTCCCGGCCGATAAGGCAGGATAATCTGACAGGCCTTGCGCAGGTAGCCGGCCCGTTTTTTGCTGGCCGGATTGTACAGGACGATGACGAAATCGCCTTCAGCGGCGCAGCGCAGGCGCTTTTCAATGACCTCCCAGGGCGTGAGCAAGTCGCTGAGGGAAATGAGGCAGACATCGTGTGTCAGAGGCGCGCCCAGCAGAGCCGCTCCCGAGCAGGCCGCCGTCACGCCGGCCACGACGACGACGTCGATGTCATCGCAGTCCGCCGCCATTTCATGCATGATGCCGGCCATGCCGTACACGCCGGCGTCACCGCTGGAAACGAGGGCCACCGTCTTGCCTTCGCGGGCCTTGTCTATGACCAAGCGGCAGCGGTCGGCTTCCTTCGTCATCCCCGTATCTAACAGCTCTTTATGAGAGTACTCTTCTTTTATCAGTCCAATATACGTAGTGTATCCAATAATGCAGTCGCAGCGGTCCAGCACCTGACGAGCCTCGGCCGTCATGCCGGCAGGGCCGCCCGGCCCGATACCGACGACATACACCGTATGCTTCATACCTTGTCCTCCTTCTTGCCGAACTGGACGACGTATTCTTCGCAGGCAATGGCTACAGTTACGCCGTCGCGGCCCGATTTTTCCAGCAGCAGCCGGCCGCCATGGCTGGATAAGACGGCAGCCCGTTCGCAGACGTTATCCGTACCGACGACGCGCCGCACAAAGCCTGACGAAATAAATTTTCCCGGCGCGTCGTTGAGCTGCCGCGCCGTATAGTAGCGCACCGGCAGATGGCGTGCCCGGGCAAATTCCGTAATACCTACTTCGTCCTTCTTTATATCAATCGTGCTGACATCGGCTACGGCATCCCAGCTCAGGTGGAGCTGTTCCATATCCTCGCCGACGCGGCGGGCGATGAAATCGGCGCTCGCGCCGCGGCGGCAGCCTACACCGATGTGCAGGATCGGCGGGCGGGCTACGACGGTCACGGCGAAGGGATGGCATTCGTCCTTTACCGTAACAGCTAGACCTGCCGGGCCCTGTTCGGCCTGCACCAGACTGGCCGGCACATCGCCGCCTAAGGGAAAGTCGCTGTACAAGCCAGCCTGTCCCCGTTCGAGAAGAGCCGCGGCGAAGGCCTTGGCGTCGGTCAGAGACGACAAGCGCAGTCCCTGCACTGCCGCCCATTCGTCGACGGCAAAGAGATTGTTGACGTCCGTCGCCGTCGTGATGACGGCATGGCCGCCTAATCCCTTCGCCAGATAGCGGGCGATGTTGTTCGCCCCGCCGATATGGCCGGACAGCAGGGGAACAACGTATTCCCCTTTTTCGTCGACGACCAGCACGGCCGGATCCTTCTCCTTGCCCCGCAGCTGCGGAGCGACAGAGCGCACGGCGATGCCTGCCGCGCCGACGAAGACGAGGGCCTCGGCGTTGCGGAAAGCCAGGCGGACACTTTCAGCTACATTCAGGGGAAAGGGCCGCAGCACAGCCGGGTTCATAGGAATAAATTTATTCATCGTTTCATGGGTTACGACGAATCCCAATTCAGATAATACGGGGCCGATGCGCAAGCTCAGCGCCGTCCCCGCGGCGGTAAATGAAAAAACGACTGCTTCCATACCAATCTGCCTCCTCGTACGGGCATACCTTGCCGTATCCGGGCCGCCTTATTTCCTCTTTCCTTGGCGATACCCGTGGGTAAACGCAGGATCATATAATAAGCTTCTGTCATAGGCGCTGCCGAGAAACTCGCCGACGAGGATGAGGGCCGTCTTATCGATGCCCTGCGCTTTAGCCGTCTCAGCCAGCGTGGCGACGGTGCAGCGGCAGACCCGTTCTTCCGGCCACGACGCCTTGTAGACGATCGCTGCCGGCGTCTGTCCGTCGTATCCGCCTTTCTGCAGCTCCTCCTGCAGTCCTTCCAGCAAGCCGGCGCTGAGGAAAATGACCATCGTCGCCTGGTGGGCGGCATAATCGGCGATTTTCTGCCGGTCCGGCACAGGCGTACGCCCTTCCATGCGCGTGATGACGACGGACTGGCTTACGCCGGGCAGGGTGTATTCGGCCTGCAGAGCCGCCGCCGCTGCACAGAAGGAGCTGACGCCGGGCACGACGTCGAAGGCGATTCCCTTCTCCGCCAGGATATCCATCTGCTCGCGGATCGCTCCGTATACGGACGGGTCGCCCGTATGCAGGCGGACCGTGACCTTTCCTTCCGCCTCGGCTTGTTCCATGACAGAAATGACCTCTTCCAAGGTCATGGATGCGCTGTTTTTCACGACGCATCCCTCTTTAGCATACTCCAAAAGAGCCGGATTCACCAGAGATCCGGCGTAAATAATGACATCGGCCTGTTCCAGCAGGGATTTTCCCCGCAAGGTGATCAAGTCGGGCGCGCCTGGTCCGGCGCCGACGAAATGTACCATGGCAGCCTCCTATTCCTTGACCAGAACGACGGAAAAATACGGCCCGTCTTCTGCGTCCTTCAGCGACGTATATATCTTCTCCCCAGCCATGCCGCACCGCTCGACCATAGACGCGGCATCCAGCCTGCCGGCGGCGGCCAAATCCTGTTTCAAATCAGCCAGCGGCCCCGCCGGCTTCATGACGACCTTGCTTCCGTCCATGGCCAGCAATTCCCAGCGGTCGCTCCGATTTCCGGGAATGATCGTCAGCGTTTCGTCCTTTTCGCACAAGGGCCGTCCCAATCGGGCCGCGGCGGCGCAGAAGCTGGGCACGCCGGGGATGATTTCCGTCTTGTAACCGTGTTTCTCGACGATGCGCTGGACGTACAGGCTTGACGCGTAGATCGTCGGGCAGCCCAGCGTAATGAGCGCCACGTCCAGTCCGGCCGCCAATTTTGCTTCCAGCGCCGCCGCGCCGTCTGCATGGGCTTGAGCCAGAGCGGCTTCATCACGGGTCATGGGGAAATCGATGTTCAATATGTCTTTTCCCTGCAAATCTACGTCGGCCATCGCGGCGACGGCCTGCAGCAGAATGTCCTTGGCCGTCCCTACGCCGGCCCGTCCCTGCGGAGCAGCCAGTACCGGGCAGACTTGAATTCGTTTTAACGCCTTGACCGTAATGAGCTCCGGGTCGCCCGGCCCGACGCCGATGCAATATAAGGTTCCCTTCATCATGGTATCTCCCTTGTCGTATGATGTAAAAGCAGCTTCCTCGCCCGGCTCGTACAGCCCAGAACACCGTACGTATTAGAAAATATAACGGCGCCGGTCTGCACTTCGCCATGAACGCGCTGCTCCATGTAATATTCTATCTTTTGACACGTAAAGGCCATGACGGCCTCCCGCAGCCCTTCCTGCGTCAGGATGCGCATGGCTTCGTCCGTCGTCACGGCGTCGTATACGGCCCGTCCTGTCTTTCGGGACGCACCGCACAGCATAGCCGCCAGCGCCAGGAAAGACGTGCGCCCGTCGGCATAGGACGAATGCGTGTTCATAATACCTTGGGCTACCTTGACCAGCTTGCCCAGATGGCCGATGAGCAGGATGTCCTCAAAGCCGCAGTACAGGCCGTAGTCCAGAAGCTCTCCGACGTAGTTGCTGATCGTCACCCGCCTGGACACGTCAACGCCCAGCCGGCTGCGGCTGAAATCGACGCCGTAGTTTCCGAAGAAGGCCAGCACATGCCTGTCGCCGGCAGCCTTGCGGGAATCCATTTCCAGTCGTATCGTATCGACGAGAGCTTTCTCGCTCATGGGCTCGACGATGCCCGTCGTCCCTAAGATGGATAAGCCGCCGACGATGCCCAGACGGGGATTGAAAGTCTTCTTCGCTACCTCTTCGCCGCCGGGAATGGAAATCGTCACGGCAAAGCCGCCGCCATAGCCGCAGGCTGTCCCTACATCTTCCAGAGCCTGGCAAATCATGCGGCGCGGTACGGGATTGATAGCCCATTCGCCTACAGGGCAGGCAAGGCCGGCTTTCGTCACCGTGCCGACACCCTCGCCGCCGCGAATAGCCACGCCCTGCGCCGTTAAGGCCACGTCGGCATAGACGAGCAGGCCGTTCGTGATATCCGGGTCGTCGCCGCCGTCCTTGACGACAGCGCAGCGCGCCTTGCCGGGCCGCATGGTGCTGTCTTGTATTTCCAAGGTCAGCACGACGCCCCTCGGCGTGGTAATCGATACGGCGGCTGCGGCCTCTCCCGTCAGAGCCATGCGGGCCGCCGCTTTCGCCGCCGCAGCGGCGCAGGAGCCCGTCGTATAGCCGCAGCGCAGCTTTTTGCCGCCTGTTACGGAAAATAAATCCATAGGCCCCTCCTTATCGTTCCAATCCCAGGGGGATTAAAGCCCTGCGGCCGTCTGACATCTGAACCAGCTCGGCCTGTACACCGAAGACGCGGCGCATCAGATCCGGCGTCAGCACGTCGGCTGTACGTCCTGTGCAGACGATTTCTCCGTCTTTCATGACGATGGCCTGCTGCGTGTACTGCAGAGCCTGATTCATATCGTGAAGGACGACGACGATGGTCAGTCCTAACTTTTCGTTTATATGGTTCAGCAGGCGCATCATGTGCAGCTGATGACGCATGTCCAAATACGTCGTCGGCTCATCTAAATACAAAATGGACGACCGCTGGGCCAAGAGCATAGCCAGCCAAACGCGCTGCTGCTCGCCGCCCGATAACTGCTGAACTACGGCGTCAGCCTTGTCTTCCAGCCGGACGGCGTGCAGGGCCTTTTCCACATACAATTCGTCCTTCGGCGACGCCGGGCGGTAAAACGTCCGATAGGGAAACCGCCCCATGCGCGCCAATTCGCGGACCGTCATGTCGTCGGGAGCCTGATGCAGCTGAGGCAGCACGGCGATATGACGGGCCAGCTCCCGCCTGCTGAAGGACGTGATGTCCCGTCCGAAAATGGCAATCGTCCCCTTGTCCGGCCGCAGCATGCGGCTCATGGCCTTGAGGAGCGTACTCTTGCCGCAGCCGTTGGGTCCGACGACGGCCGTGACGCTGCCCTTTTCAATAAAAACGGTAACATCGCGCAGGATATCCCTGCCTCCCAGGGAAAGGGACAGATGCTCTGCCGAAACGGCGTAATCCATCGCTGTCACACTTCCTTCCGCAGGAGAAATAAAAAGAACGGCGCGCCTATGAAAGCCATGATCAGGCCCGCCGGCAGTTCGACCGGCGCAAAGAGCACTCGGGCCAGCGTATCGCTCAGCGTCACGACGGCCATGCCCAGCAAGGCCGAGCCGGGAATGATATAGCTATAATTCGTGCCGACGAGAAGGCGCACCATGTGCGGCACGACGAGACCGACAAAGCCCAGCAGGCCGGCTACGCTGACCGAGCTGGCGGCCAATAAGGCGGCCACCGCCGTGAGCAGCACCCGGGCCAGCTCGATATTCAGTCCCAGAGCCCGGGCCATGTCGTCGCCGAGCTGCAGGACGTTGAGGTAATAAGCGCCGATCAGAGCCAGCAGCAAGCCGGCACACCAGTACGGCGCGACGACAGCCGCTTCATTCCAGCTAGCCGCCGAAAAACCGCCGACCATCCACAACAGCGCACCGTGCACCCTGTCGCTGTAAAATACGAGAATCCCCGAAATGCCGGCGCTCAAAAAGGCCGAAACGGCTACGCCGGCCAAAATAATCCGCACCGGCTTGATGCCGTTTTTCCAGGCCAGGGCATAAATCGCTCCGGCCGCCGCCATCGCCCCGAGAAACGCCACGGGCGTCATGAGATAGGTCATGGCCGGAAACAGGACGAGGACGACGATGCCCGTAATGCCTGCACCGGCAGAAATGCCGATAATATGGGGGTCTGCCAAGGGATTGCGCATAACCGCCTGCAAGATAGCTCCGGCTACGGCCAGATTCGACCCGACCATGGCCCCCGTCAGCGCCCTGGGCAGGCGCAGGTTCCACACGATTTGATCCGCCGTCTGGGCCGTCGGGTTCCATAAAATAGAAAGCACCTGACTAGGCGGAATCACCGCCGCCCCCTGGGCGACAGAAGCGACGATACCAATAAGGGCCGCCGCCGCAAAAACAACCAGCATGAACCAGCGCCAAGCCAGACGGTTGCGCGGCCTGATCATGAGAAGACCTCCGGATAGGCGAGCCTGGCCATGTAGGCTACGGCGTCGGGATAGTCGAGACCGGGATTCAGGAGGAAGTACCGTTCAGGCAAAACGTATACCTTTCCTGCCTTCACAGCCCGCAGCGTCGCCCAAGCCGGATTCGACATGACATCCTGACGAATCCGCTCTTCTATTTTTTCCGCCGGCCCCATAGAGGTGAAGAAGATAATGTCGGGATCCTTTTCCGCCAGCGCTTCCATGCTGTAGGGAACCTTTTCCATCGTTCCGCTGGTTTGGGTATCGTCGGCGACGTTGTCCAGATGAAGCATTTTGGCCGCGCAGCCGGCAATGCTGGTTTCGAGCTGTACCGTCACCGAGCTGGGCGTCGCGTGGATGATAGCGACCTTTTTATGATCCTGCGGCGCTTTGGCGACGATGGCCTCTATGGCCTCATCCATTTCCGCCGCCCGAGCCTCGGCCGCCTCTTTCTTGCCGTAAATCGTCCCGAAGACGGCTAAATTCCGCTTTACGTCGTCATAGGTCTTGCTGCGCAGGGCGATGACGGGAATGCCGTTCTGCTCCAGCAAGGACACCAGTTTTTGGTGCTGCACCTCGCTGGCTATGACTAGATCGGGCTGGAGCTCGATGATTTTCTCGACGCTCACGTTATACACGGGCCCTACGTCTGGCACCGCTGCATATCGCTCAGGCAGCTCAGCGTCTTCGGCCTTGACCGTCGCCCGGCCGGCCAGCTCACCGTCGAGGGCGTCGGCCATATTCAATAAGGACGTAGACAGGACGACGACGCGCTGCGGCTTCTCTGCCAGCCGTACGTTCCGGCCCATATCGTCCGTAATAACGGCATAGGCTCCGTCGGCCTGATCTCTTTCTTGGGCCGTCGCGGCGTTCTGCGGCGCGCAGCCGGCGGCAAACAGGGCAAACAAGTACAAACACAGACCGGCCCAAAGGAACCACCGTTTCGTATGCATCCTATCCCCTCCTGTCATTGGTTAAAAGCTGTATTTCGCCCCGGCCAGCCAGAACCGCCCGGCCGACGGGTAATCGTGGTACATGTCGTACCCTTCGTTGGTCAGGTTATTCACCTGGGCGTATACGGTAAAATCTTTCGTAACGTCATAGCTTACGCCGAGATCCCACGTTACGTAGGAGCCATGCATGTAGTAATCGTCGTCGCGGCCCGTGCCGGCGTTCATGGTCATATTGACCTTCCAAGCCTTGTTGTGGAAATGCAGGCCTGCATGGTAGCCGTTGGGGCGGTTGAACGATTCGTCTTTATGTAATCCTTTGCCTTCGTCAATTTTCGTATGAATATAAGAATATCCTAATTCATAATCCCACTTGTCGTTGATAGTCTTATTCATAGAAAATTCTATGCCGGTCTTCTTTTCTTTATCTAAATTGCGTACGTAGGATTCTATCTTTCCTCTATCCCAGCGAATCGCGTTGGTCAAGCTGCTGCGGAAGAAATTCACGTTAAATAAAGTCTTTTCATCGTATTGGTAAGAAACGCCAATATTCTGTGTATATCCTGTTTCGGCATCTAAGTCAGAATTTCCATACGAAGTTTTAATATAAGAACTACCATCTTCATTTTCTTTTAGTGTTTCTAAATAATAATACAAGTCATTCAGTTTCGGCGCAGCAAAGACACGGCTCCAGTTGGCATAGACATTCCATTTTTCATTAGGTTGATAATTCATAGCGATGCGCGGCGTCTTGTGGAAGCCGAACTCGCTGTTATCATCTAATCTAATACCCGGCGTAACATTCAATTTGCCAAAAGTCATGACATTCTCCAAGTATAAAGCTCGATTTGTTCGTTCTTTATCTACATACCCTGCTTCGGCATTGGTCCCTTCATCCTTCGTCCATTCTACGCCGGCCGTCAATACGTTATGATCGCCCAGTTTCCAGCTGTTTTCAGCCTGCACACCCTGGTAGCGGGAATGGAAATGGTAGGTCCAAAGATTTTTGGAATAGTTATTGAAATAGCGGATAAAGCCCGGTGTATCGCCGTCTTCGCCAAAGGTATACGTAAGACTGTAGTTGTTGTTCAGCCGCTCAATCCGCTTGTTGGCCGTAATCGTCTGCAAACCCGGCTGTTCATCGGAGTCGTCGAAGGTCGAGCCATGGCCCTGAAAATTCGTATGGGTGGCCCAAAAAGTCAAGGAGCTGCTGTCGTTCAGTTTCTGGTCGATGCGGGCCGTCAGGGAATCCTTATTGTAATCGCCGCGGCTTTCATCCGTATCGTATCCGTCGTCGTTGAACTGGTAATACTTCCGATGGCCCAGGCTGCCCGTGACGTACCATGACGTATTGCCGCTGGAGCCGCTCGTCGTCAAGGAGTAATTATGCGTTCCCCACGAGCCCGTATTGACGTCCAGCGTCGTCCGGTTTTGGCCGCCTCGTTTCGTAATGATGTTGACGACGCCGCCGACAGCGCCGCTACCGTAGCGGACGGACCCGCTGCCCTTGGTCACTTCAATCCGTTCGATATGATCGATGCCGGGCAAGGTCTGCAAATCAACGGTACCGCGGCCATAGGCGGCGCTTTGAGGATTCGTAATAGGCTGACCGTCGACGAGGACGAGAACCCGGTCGTCGCCGTTCAGGCGGATATAAGCCGACGTTCCCGGCACCTGTTCCGTCACGGTAACGCCGTTGACCTGTTCCAGCGCCGTCTGCACGTCGATGTATTGATTTCGTTCCAAATCTTCTGCCGTAATAACCGCCGTGTTCGACTGTTTTTCCTGCAACGCCTGAGCCGTCAGCACCGGCTGATAGCGGTCAGCCGTCACGACGATCGTATCCGTGTCTGCTTCCTCCGCCGCCGCGCCGACAGATACGCTCCCTGCCAGCGACAGACAGATCAGCGAAAGCAGTGTTTTATGTGATGTCATATATGTGCTCCTTATATACTATATAGTACCATTAACGTATTTGAAAGGGAATATTCAGCTCTCTTTCCGAAGCTACAGCCTGACCGTAGCTGTTCTGCGCCGGTTCGTACACGCAGCCGTAGGCGATCTGCACGGCCGCCTCGTCCATGGCCGCATATCCCGACGAAGCAGAAACCGACGCGCTGGCAACGGAGCCGTCCGCGCTGACGACGATGTGAACCGTCACGGTTCCGCCGATATTTTTCCGCCGCAGTTCTTCCGGATAATAGGAATTCACGTCGGGTACCGATACGAGGCGGGCTTTCGTCGCCGGCCGCAGTCCGTCGCCGCCGGGAACACCGGCAGCACTTCCGCTGGAGCCGGATTCACTCCCCGAACCGGACGTTCCCTGCCCTGCATCGCGGCCTTGTCCTTCAGACGAAGGGCCTTGCCCAGCCGCAGATTGCGTCCTATGAGCCGCCGCGATTTCCTTAGCCTGGGCAGCGTCGACGCCCGTCTCGGCCATGATCTTCTGCACTTCCCGCTGTTCCTGCACCTCTTCGGTATAGGACTCGTCGATGGCCGGCATCGGGCTGGCCGGCGCGTCATATGTCGGGCCGCCGTCTCCGCCGCCCAGTTTCGGCAGGTTGTTCATCGAATCTTCATTGTACACCGTCACGTCGATTGGCTCGGCCTGGGAACGGGTCTGGATAAAGGTGAACACGCCAGCCGCCGCCAGCACGACGAACAGCGCCCCATGGACGGCCAGCGAAACGAACAGAGCCAGCCGCTTATCCTTGTCCTCGCGCCTCACTTCGCACCGCCGCTTTCCGCAGCCAGGCCGAAATGGGTAACGCCTGCACCCTTCAGCTCATCGAGCAGGGCCATGACTTGTCCGTAATCCAATCCTTGATCGGCTCGGATGACGACGGAAAACTGCCCGCTGCGGCGCTGCGCTTCGGCAGCCTGCCGCACTAAATCACCGCGGCTGATTTTCTTATCTTCCAGCCATAGCGTCCCGTCTTTTTTCATCGTCACGACGTAGTTGACCTTCGTCTGAGCCTCGGCATGGACGGCCTGGGGCAAATCGACGCCGACGGTCTTCAAGTCGACCATGTACAGCGTGCTGATCATAAAGAAAACCAGGAGGAAAAACATGATGTCGATCATGGGGATAATCATGACCTCCGGCTTCGTAAATTGCCGTCTGTCCCGCAGTCTCATGATACTCGCTCCCGTTCCTTGCGCGGCATCAGCTCAAGAGCAGAAAAACACAGTTCCATATCCGTGATGATGCGGTCCAGGCGCTGCGTAAAATAGGCATGAACGGCCAGAGCCAAAATGGCTACGCACAACCCGAAGGCCGTCGCCACGAGAGCCTCGCCGACGCCGCCCGTAATGGCGATAGCCTGCCCCGATTCGACGTTGAAAATGCTGAACGACGTAATCATGCCGCTGATCGTCCCGAGAAGCCCCAGCAAGGGAGCCATGGTGACAATGACGCTCAAATAATACAAGCGGCTGCGCAGCTTGGCCAGCAATACGCCAGACTGCACTTCGACAAAGGCGCCGCGCCGCTCGTCGTCGCAAGCGAAGGCGTCGGACAAAATCAAAGCCAGACCGCCCCGCCCCCGACGGGCCGCTTCACAGGCTTCGTCATATTTTTTCAATTTCATGTACGTGTAAAATTGCTGGGCAAAAGCCTTCCCGGCGTCCATGCGCTGATAAAAGAGCCACCGCTCGACACCTACGTACACGACAAACAACGAACAGGCCAGCAGGGCGTACATGACGATGCCGCCCCTTTGAAACAACTGCAGGCCTTCTGCTATGGATTCCATATCTCCCTCCCCGGCAATGCCGTCACCGTTTCCTAAATAAAAAAAAGCCGCAGGGATATCCCTCACGGCTATTCGCGCACCATTGAATCTCCATTCCCATCGCTCGCAGGTCTATCGGTGATTATCAGTCAGGCAGTTCTTCTGGCTCGGATTCATCGCTCCGCTGCGCCTTCCCATACCTATGGGGTACAGTGACATATTGCAGCGTCGCTCCTCATTACAGCGGCGGGACCGCGCCGGAGTTTCACCGGACTTCTCTATTAAGTCTGCGACACCTGACCTGCATATAAATAGATTTCAATTAACTATAGCATGCCCCCTAGGGCCTGTCAATACGCGGATTTCTGTACGAACGGCTCCGTTTCGTCATAGAAGACGAAAAAAATCAATACCATGTACATTCGAAGGGGATAACGGCCTCTTCACCACCGTTATCCCGTTTTGTGCATTAAATTTCCGCATTTTTCTTAATCGAAGCGATGATTTGCGATATTTCTGTAATTTCCTGCATATCGAAAATTTCCATTATATTATTTGGCCGGTCAAAAGGCGGATCTAATAAGACCTGCGGAGAATCCATATATCCATTTACTTCAATATAGTTGATAATTTGCCGGATAAAGTTAATTTGCTTTTCATTAAGCGACCGTTCGTTAATAAGATGAGAAAAGGCCTTTTCTGCCGCATCGTGATCCATTTTAGCAATTTGACGGACCAAGAGGCCAAAGCCTAATTGTCCGTATTGTTGTTCATATTCCTGCTTCGAACCTAAATCTTCCGTGAAAATCCGTTCTAATTCCTGGTAATCTTTTACCGTCAGAGGAACATTATGAATCAATCGCTGAATGACAACGTCGTCCTTGTGTTCATTTACATAACGGTTCACTTTTTCCTTATAATCCTTAAAAGCATACGGCGTGACCGGCTCGCCTAGTTTAGTCGCAATAACCGGGTCTGTCAGCATAGTATAGACGACAGGCTTTGGCCTGGGGCCATCCAAAAACTGCATCAGGCTCCGCAGGCTGCAGCGCACATGTTCAAACGTACACAGGTCGGCATCCATCCAAAACGTTTCCGTATTAATGGACTTAATGAGGCTGAGCTGCGCCTTGACCATGACGATGCTTATCTGCTTTTCCAGCTGACTGGCAATTTGGCATAGCTGCCTTCTAGCCGACTCGTACTCCTTTTTCTTCTCCGCAAGGGCAATCATCAGGCCGTACATGAAGTTATCGAAGCGCTTGGCCATTTCATCGCGATCCTTCATCTGCACAAGAGGGGCAATTTCCCTCTCCAGCTCCGCTTTCGCTGTATCGCTGATATAGGTCAATGCGTCGTCTTTACGATATGTATCGATATACCGCAAGTGCAGACGGACCGTACTCAAATTCGTGTTCAATGCCTGAATTTGCTTTCGGCAAGTCTGAACTAATTCATTTCGCAATGCCTGATACGTATCTGCTGCAAATTTGCTGTCCTGCAAATCAGCAGCCAAAGTAATCCGTTTGATAAAAATATTTTCTGACAGCGTCCGAATATTTCCATTGCCGGCGTCGTTTTCATGTTCGCGGAAATAGGCAAAATTACTGCAATAATCGAAGATGAGGAAGTATTTCTTTCCTACGTATTCGCCCCGTCTGAAGTCATTGCACTCCAGCGTCGGACAAAGCCGCGTCCCTCTGCCAATCATCTGCCAAAACTTCGTCTTACTGCGGACCTTTTTGAAGAAGACCAAATTGACGCATTCCGGCACGTCGATACCCGTATCGAGCATGTCGACGGAAACGGCGATCTGAAGACCGCTGTCCTTCTGCTTAAACTTGTCAATGATACTTTGAACATACGAATCGGTACAAACTACGCGGGCCGCAAAATTTCCATGATACTCTGGGTAGAGCTTGTCGAACCGCTCTACAATAAGCTGCGCATGCCGTTGGTTCTGCGCAAAAATAATCGTCTTGCCCAGCATATCGCCGCCGTTTGTCCGAATCCCCTTTTCCATGACCTCCTGCAGCACGTTGTCTATTGTTTCTATGTTATATACCGTCTTATTCAGCAATGCTTCGGAAATAAAATCGGGCACCACTCCGTCGTCTTCTACGAAATCGTCTTCAAACCGTTTTTTATCTTCTGGCGATAAGTCGTCATACGTAATCCCTTCGGTTAAAAACTTCGTATACACCTCGTAGTTGTAATACGGTACCAAATACCCTTCGTCGACGGCTTCCTGATACCCATAGGCATAGGTCGGTATATTATCGTCCAGCTCGAAAAACTCATACGTATTTCTATCTACATCCATTTTAGGCGTAGCCGTTAACCCTACTAAAACTGCATCGAAATAATCAAAGATTTCCCTATATTTACGGAAAATACTGCGATGGCTTTCGTCGATAACGATGAGGTCAAAATGAGCCGGCGTAAATTCCCGCACATCTTCGGGCCGCTTCGTATCGTCAATGGCGTTGAGAATCGTCGGATATGTAGAAAAGACAATACGAGCGTCCTTTTCTTTTTTATTACTGCATAAATTGCACAAAGACATGCGGGGCAGATAATTTTTAAACGAGTCTTTCGCCTGCGTCACTAACGCCGTGCGGTCGGCAAGAAATAAAACGTTCGTCACGTAATTACCCTTCGACAGCACGTCTACCAAGCTGGCAACAGTCCGCGTCTTTCCCGTCCCCGTCGCCATGACCAGCAAATGCTTACGCACGCCGCGCTGGATTTCGGAACACACGGCGCGAATCGCTTCTTTCTGGTATACTCGGTCCGTAATGGCGTCGTCAATGGGAATCGTATGTAAATCACGATGTGATTCTGTGCGGCGGTTCATAAGCCGTTCCAAATCCTCTTCGCTAAATACGTTGCTGACATTCCGCGGCGTACTGCCTACATCATCCCAAAAATACGTTTCATAGCCGTTGGTTAAAAATATCATAGGCCGGACTTGGAAATTCTGTTCCAGACAATCGGCATACAATTTCGCCTGATACTTCCCTACGTTAGGATCTTTGCTCCACCGCTTCGCTTCTACAATCGCCAAGGGCCTGCCGTCTTTCCCAAACAGCACATAGTCTACAAAGCCATTTTTTCCCGACACGCCGCCCATATTTTCTACAGGATATTCTTCCCATACGTTTTTAGACGGGCCGCTGAGTACCCAGCCTACGAATCCCAAATTGATGTCGATATAATTCTTTCTCGTTTCGTATTCCGTCGGGTCGTCTGGCATAAACGTGCGGTTCTGCTGATTCTTTTCCTTTTCGGCTGTCAGCTGAGCCGATAATTCCCGAATCTTAGCATACAGCCGCTGTTTTTCCTTCTCGTTTTCCTGCAATAAGCAGTCCTGCTCTTTGATTTTCTTTTCATCAAGGACGACTTTTTCAGTTGGAATTTGTTTCTCGTCAAAGCGGCGTTCTTTATAGTCGGCGCCGTAGCAATAGTCAATCCATTCGATGAACTCAAACAACACGCGCAAGGCCATAATCGCATTGCTGGCCGTCACGCTGTGATTCGTATGAACGCTAAGATTTCCTAATTTGATAAGGAACGGAAATTTCTTCCACGTATCGTACGGCAGAGCTTCTTTAAACGAAGGCTCGTGAATCAAGGACTGCAAATTGTCCCGATACGGCATTTCGATATTATCGGCAGCATATACCCACTTTACGGCCAGCTCCAAGGATTTTCGGCAGCCTACGGCACACATAGCCGGAGATGTCTTGTACACCTGTTCCGCTGCTATAGCTGCGTCCGCAAAGGCACGATATTCAGTTTTAGTTTTTAAAAAGTCAAAATTAGCCATAATTACGTCCTCTTATGATGTCTTCAATACTATGATACTGCAAAAGTTGACATTTGAACAGCAATCTTGATTTGTCGACCTGAATAACAAAAGACGAAAACTCATTTTGTAATTCCAAAGGAGGTATGATAACAGGTAATTGCTTTACTTTATTTAAGAATAAATGTCCAATAGCAGAAGCATGTATATTTGCATTCATAATTTCTTGTATTGAATCAAATTTTAACAGCCATGCAATAAATATAGAAGAAATTTTTTCTTTTTGTAGCTTCAACAAGGTTATACCTCTATCCATAGAAAATGGTTCCGTATCCGGCACGATTGCAACATTTCCAATTGTTCCTGTTGTCGTCACTAAAATATCTCCTGTTTCAGGATTACATCTTCTATATATTTTTTCATGTACTTCATTGGCTACAAAAGTCGTCGTTTTCCAATCAATAGCTCCATCAGGTTTTATATGCTTTGCATTTAAAAATGGATGACCGATTTCAGATCGTGGAACACTTCCATGTTCACCATCCGTAATCCGTATACAAATAGATTGCATATTTCCCTTAATCCACTTTTTTTCATTTCTAACAGGATCACCAAACATCTCCACAAATCGGGATTTGACTAGTTCATCTAATAAATGTAATTGCCTTTTATGAGCATTAATTAATCGAGCTATAATATCTAACTCATTTGCTATAAAATTTTGTTGCTCCATACTCGGTAATTCAAATGGCAAGGCATTAAATACTGGTCTGGTTAAATGTTTCATGGTTGCGCCATGAGTTTCTGATTCTGCTCTTTTTAGAATATAAGATACCTGATAAAAAAAATACTTTTTGTTAAGAGATACTTTATCAAATACAACCTTAAATATATGCTGATTTAATACTGCTTTTTCATCTTGCCAGATATATATGCCTAAACTAGCTGACCAAGAAATTAGTACATCTCCTCGATTAACCTCATACTTTAAATCATATGTACCACTATAATAATTAGCTTCACTTGTAGGATTTGTTAAATTCTGTATACGTATAATTTTCAACCCACAAGTTGACCAATCTGTAGGCTTAAAAGCAAATCCATTAATATAAGACGCAACACTGCCTAATGTTACTTTCAATATATATCCCTCACTCCAACTTATAAATTAGAAGCTAGGAAGGAGCATTAGGGCCATTATGCAATGTATTTGCGATGAGAAGCTTTTACGTTGCTCTGATTGACCATGGCATACTGCATGGTCGTGTCGATTTGCTGATGGCCAAGAAGCTTTTGTACTTGTTCAATAGGCATTCCCTTGTCAATGGCCCTCGTCGCCATTGTACGGCGGAATTTATGGGGATGGATTTTATGCAAATTAAGCCGCCGCCCCAAGGTGCGCAAGCGGATTTCTACGCCGCTAATCTGCAAGCGATCGTATGGCGCGTCGAGGCTCACGAAGAGAGCCGGATTGCTGTCTCTGCGACTGGCAATGTAGTCCTGCAAATGTAGTTTTGTACGGGCGTCGAAGTAAACCTTTCTCTCCTTATCGCCCTTACCATAAACGACGCATTCCCGCTCTTCTAAATTGAGATCGTCAATATTAAGGCGCACCAATTCGCCTACGCGCATTCCCGTCGAATACAGCAGGTCTATCATGGCTAAATCGCGGATTTCCTTGCAGTTATCGCGAAGCAGCTCCATATTTTCATCGGAAATGACTTCTTTAACTGGCTTCTTCGTTCGGATTTTATGAATACGCCGAATGGGACTCTTCAAGATATAATCTTCTTCCTCCAGCCAGGAAAAGAAACTCGACAAATTACGGCGCACGTTATCAACGGTCACTTTGCTGCAGCCGTTGCGCTGTTGGTAGGCCTGCAAGTATTCCCGCAGCAATTCCGTCGTCATACAGCGCAAAGGCATATCCGTATAGGCTAATAAACCGGAAATCGTCATGCCGTAATATGCAATCGTTCGTTCCGAACATCCTTCAATGCGCTTTGCCGTCAAAAACATATTCATATATTCTTCATTAGAAACGGGAATCGTCTCTTCGTTTCCCTGTGCCAGCCGAGAAATCAGCACTTCCTGCAGCCGTTTCAGCTGCGCCCCGTTCAATATACCGGCCATGTCGTTGATAATATTAAAAATTTGATTTTCCATTGCTATCCACTCTCCTGTATCTATTTACCAGTAAGTATAGCAATGAAATCGTCATTACCCAAAATACTTTTGCATCAAACTGTCGAAAAGCAGCTGCGTTTCATCAAGGGATTTTTGGATTGCAAGTCTTGATTTATGGATTTCTTTAACGAAAACAATAAAGCTATCTTGTAATTCAATTGGTGGTACCATTATCTGGAGTGTTTTAATAGAATGAAAGTTCAGGCCAGCTTTAACAGCACTCTGATTTTTAGTTTGAAATTGTCTTTTTCCTGCCTCACTTTCCATGTAAAATGCTACATACAAAGGTCGTACAGCAGATCGATCGAGTCGTACACAAGTTAAGTGCTGATTGATATATCCCCCATGATCAGCAATTTCTCTGGTTACAACCCCAGTTCGTCCTAAGTCGGCAGTAATACTAATAAGAAGATCCCCTTCTTGCACTCGAGTACGCTTTGCTTCTGCATTATGAGGCGGAACAACATACTGTACGTCATTAAGTATTACTTGACAGTTCTTCACATTCTTAATAGTAATAAAATATTCACCATTATCTGTAAAATACTGGGACCATCCGCGAGAACCTGATGTAAGAAATTGAATATATTTAGACAGTTCGTAAATAGGCCACTCCTTTGGATTAAACACTGGATCTCCAAACATTTCCACAAATCGGGATTTGACTAGTTCATCTAATATTTTTAATTGATTTTTCCTGTCCATTATAATCTTATTTACCAAATTAAGCTTTCTAACAATTTCATTTTGATATTCAGATGAATCAACGTTTATCGTTACTTGAGATAGTTTAGACTTGTTTAACGTTTTCCCCATAACGGCTTTGTTACTGCCATCTTCCCAGTTCTTATGCATCAAAAGGTAATATAAATATTCCGGATTAATATAAATTTTCCCTCTATCAATAAAAGCCATAATGGCCTCATTAGAATATATGGGTTTAGAAGTAATAGCCACCTTTCCTATGCTCAATTTAAAACTCATTACCACAGTATTTGCTGGTATTACCTTTATACCACTAACTTTTACCGCATAATCAGAAATTTTTTCCTTTGTTTCATGGATATATTGTCCGCAATTACTTAAATCTGCTATTGATATCCAGTTATACACACCTTTATCCCAACATTTTATATCATTCCTGCTAGGAGTTTTACCCATTTGAAGGTCAAAAAGATCTGCCAATTTATATTCCATTCTCTGCTCCTATAAATTAGAATTCATTCTCTTTCTTCAACATATTATCCAGTTCCGCCAAATTTTTCGCGATTTCGGCTTCCAATTCATGTAGTTTCGCCATGATTTCCGACGTCGGCGGATATTCTACGGGTACGTATTCGATTTCTTTGTATTTATTAATGGACAAATCGTAATCGTTGCCGACGATTTCTTCCTTCGGCACGAAAAAGCTCTGCTCCGTCCGCTTGCGCTCCCCTTCGTTCTCTAAATGATGGAATCGTCCGATAATGTCGAGAATGTCGTTATCATCTATGGCGTTGCGCTTGTCGTCCAAGGAAAATCCATCGGCTTTCATATCGTAGAACCAAACCTTATCCGTGCCGCCGGCTCCCGTTTTCGTAAAGACTAAGACGGCCGTCGATACGCCGGCATAGGGCTTAAACACGCCGGAGGGCATAGAAATAACCGCCCGCAGCTGATGGTTTTCCACCAATTCCTTGCGAATGGATTTATGAGCTTTAGAACTGCCGAACAATACGCCGTCTGGGACAATGCAGGCACAGCGGCCGCCTTTTTTCAACATCCGCAGGAACAAGGCCAGAAAAAGCAGCTCTGTTTTCTTTGTATTGACGACGGATTTTAAGTCATCGTTAATGCTTTCGGCGTCGACAGTCCCCTTGAAAGGAGGATTGGCCAAACATACCGTATAAGCGTCGCTGATTTGGTTTTGCTTTGAAATGCTGTCTTTATAGGAAATATCGGGCTGCGTAATGGAATGAAGCATGAGGTTCATAGCGGAAATACGCAGCATCGTCGGATCTGTATCAAAGCCGCTGAACATCGTCGTTTTAAATGCATCCCAATCGGCTTTGCTCATTTTGCTTTCGTAATTCCGGCGCACATATTCTACAGCCGATACGAGGAACCCCGCCGTGCCGCAAGCAGGGTCGCAAATCGTATCCTGCGGTGTCGGCGCGACGAGTTCTACCATCATATCGCGGATATGCTTGGGCGTGCGGAACTGACCATTTTGACCAGCAGTCTGCAACTTGCCCAGCATGTATTCGTATACATCGCCTTGCATATCCAAATCGGCTATATCATGGGTATACAAATCATCTAGTCCGGTAATGATTTTCTGCAGCACTAAAGCTGTCGGAATCATAAATGTTGCATCAGCCATGTGTTTGGCAAAGGAGCTTGTTTCTGCCTTTTCCGCTCCCGATTCATCAGGAAGTTCGATTAAATTGCCATTTCTATCGAAATCAGGCAGTCTGCCATGCTTCATGTTCTTAATCGCCGGGAAGACATACCGGGATATAATCATAAAAATGTCGTTGGCATCTTTGTTTTTAAATTTGCTCCACCGCATAGATTGACCGATAGACGACTGCGGGAAAATTCGATCTCTTTTGACGTGTAATAAAAATTCAGCTTTCTCGTTCTCCTGCTCTTTTACGTCAAGAGAACGAATAAACATCAAATATGTCAGCTGCTCAATAACAGTCAGCGGATTCGTAAGGCCGCCAGCCCAAATGCTCGTCCAAATTTGGTCAATCTTGTTTTTAATTTCACCAGTAATCATACTACACCTGCCATCTTACATGATATTCATGTTATATTATTACAATTCTACGCATACATTATACCATTACAAACTTTAATTTGTACAATTTCTATGCATGACAGTATCAAGTTGTTATGGATATACGACGATTTTCTAACCTGCCTATACGTCAGCTCATGCTGTTATCACGCTAGGTATTACTTCTGCTGCCGATCACTGTAAAAAATATACTGTTACATGAGAAGCAGCCGGCCAAGTACTACAGTTCCAGCAGGTCTTCTAATATTTCAATCCATACCCTCGCACGAGAAGTGACGCTATGCGTAACGTCAAGCCAGCATTCGTCCATCCCATTTCAATCCACACCCTCGCACGAGAAGTGACATCCGTATTGGTCGTTACGACGCCGCGGGTATCCGATTTCAATCCACACCCTCGCACGAGAAGTGACCCAATGCGGAGCTAGCCGAATACATTGGCATCTCCATTTCAATCCACACCCTCGCACGAGAAGTGACTATCTTTGCCGCTCCTGCTGAATTGCAGGATAAGGATTTCAATCCACACCCTCGCAAGAGAAGTGACCTATTCGGCAGCGGCACGCTGGAGGAGTTTTGGATTTCAATCCACACCCTCGCACGAGAAGTGACTCACCTACGTTGTACGCTTTGTTGCGTTTTAGGCCATTTCAATCCACACCCTCGCACGAGAAGTGACGTTTTCCAGTCCGCCGTCAACGACGGCCTCAATGATTTCAATCCACACCCTCGCACGAGAAGTGACTTGTCGGCGTATAGATACCTACATCGACCGGCCAATTTCAATCCACACCCTCGCACGAGAAGTGACTCCTGCTCGCCATAGCGGATATGGGTCTGCGCAAGATTTCAATCCACACCCTCGCACGAGAAGTGACCTGTTTTCCCTCAAGGTGTTGCAAGCCGCCGAACATTTCAATCCACACCCTCGCACGAGAAGTGACAAGCGATACCACAGTAGTTACAAACAATCCATTTGATTTCAATCCACACCCTCGCACGAGAAGTGACACAATGTCTGGTCAGTACCCTTGTACGAATCATAAATTTCAATCCACACCCTCGCACGAGAAGTGACGAGGGCCACGGCTGACCTTACCCTGCAATTCAACGAATTTCAATCCACACCCTCGCACGAGAAGTGACTGTCGTCCCTGCCCTTGCCGGATTAGCGTCCGGATTTCAATCCACACCCTCGCACGAGAAGTGACACCGGAAAATACGGTCCGTCTGGGACGCCGAGCAGATTTCAATCCACACCCTCGCACGAGAAGTGACTGCTACATTTAGTATACTACAAAAACAACCTCAGCAAATATAGGCATCAATAACTATACTTAGTAATTTATACCGCTTTTTCGCATCACCAAACAGCATCTTTCTATGTATATTAGTGCGGAACCAAAGGAAAAATGCCGCATGCTTCTGGTTCGCACAAGCTGCATGATGATGTTTTCCTCTATCCGTATGGCTATCTTTATTATACCAGATGAATCCTTTCTACCGTTCATCTCATTATGATCGACATTGTCCCACATCTCGCTAAATCCGACAGCATTTTATCCTCCCCCATTTCCCCGCGTCTCGGCCAAACGAATTTGACATTTTGTCCTTTCCGTGCTATAGTGCAAATTAAGTATTCGTATAGAGGAGGTATATTTCATGAAAGTTGTGTTATTAAACGGCAGCCGCCGTGAAGCGGGCTGCACGTATACAGCCTTATCCGTCGTCGCCGATGTCCTGAAGGAAAACGGCGTCGACGCAGAAATTATTCATGCCGTACCGACAGACGATGTCGTCAAAGCCGTTGCTGAAAAAGTTAAGGAAGCCGACGGATTAGTCGTCGGTTCGCCCGTGTATTGGGCTTCTCCGTCGGGAGAAATTATTTCCTTTATGGATAAGCTGGCCGGCGCGGCTGGTTCTGCTCTGATCCACAAACCGGCTGCCGCTGTCGCATCGGCTCGCCGGGCTGGCACGACAGCTACGCTGGACGTACTGAATAAGTACTTCGCCTATCATCAGATGCCCATCGTTTCGTCCAACTACTGGAACGTCGTTCACGGCAACACGCCTGACGAAGTGAAGCAGGATGCCGAAGGCATGCAGATCATGCGCGTCTTAGGCCGCAACATGGCTTGGCTCCTCAAATGCATCGAAGCCGGCAAAACCGCCGGCATTACAGCTCCTGAAACAGAAGCTAAGGTCATGACCAATTTCATTCGGTAAATTGCCCGCAAAAAAGACTGGCTTGCTCTGCGCAGGTCAGTCTTTTATCGTATAATCAACAGGGTCCTTTCGTCTTCTCTTACCCATTGACAGGCCTATGCATCATACCGTACCATGAACATATATGCTTCGTTTTTTCATACCGCATCAAAGGAGGATGTATCATGGGATTTTTTAGTGAAATGATGGGCAATGCGTCGGAAATAGATATTGATGAAATCCGCGAGGACTACGCCAAGTTTCTGGCGTCAGGCGAGCGCATTGAGCACGCCTACCGGCTGATTCGCGATTTGTTCATCTTTACGGATAAGCGGCTCATTCTTGTCGACGTGCAGGGATTGACCGGAAAAAAGACGGAATACCTCTCGATTCCCTATAAGAGTATTACTCACTTTAGTATCGAGACAGCCGGCCACTTCGATTTAGACGCCGAGCTGAAAATCTGGATTTCCGGCATGGGCACGGAGCCGTTGTGCAAGCGGTTCAACAAGAGCCTGAACATCTATGCGCTGCAACAACTACTGGCGCAATACATTTTAATCTGATACGTGCAAAGAGGCCTGATCGCAGCAGGCCTCTGTTTCCTATGGGCGCATTTCAGCAATTTCCCGTATACACATGGGACAAATACGTTCCGGCAATATCCCTCAGGCGATATACGGTTTCTACCTTCGTCGGCCCCCGGTCGGTCATGCGGTACTGCGGGAAAAAGCGGGTAACGTGAAGGGGAATAGCCGCGTCCAGCGACGCAATCCACTTCGCTTCGGCTTCCATTTCGTCTTCGCCGTCGTTTTCACCGGGAACGATCAGCGTCGTCAGCTCAACGTGGCAGTCCCGGGCCGCTCTGGCGATAAACGCCTTGACCGTTTCCAGATTTCCGCCCAGCTTCTGGTAATACTCGTCGGTAAATCCCTTCAAGTCGATGTTCATAGCGTCTATATAGGGCAGCAGCTCTTCCAGTATGAGCAGTTCGGCAAAACCATTAGTCACCATGACGTTCTTCATGCCCCGCTCATGAACCAGCCGCGCCGTGTTGCGGACAAATTCATAGCCTACGAGAGGCTCGTTGTACGTAAAGGCGATACCCATATTTCCGTGGCTTCGGTACGCCTCGGCCAAGGCCGCCAGCTGTACCGGCGTAATCTCCCGCCAGGGAACGTCGGCCTGGCCGGCCATGGAGATTTCGTGGTTTTGGCAAAACGGGCAGGATAAATTGCAGCCGAAGGTGCCGACGGAAAGGATCATGCTGCCGGGATAAAACCGGCGCAAGGGCTTCTTCTCGACGGGGTCCAGCATGAGAGACGTAATCTTGCCGTAATTGACGCTGACAATACGGTTTTGTTCTCTCTTCCGGGCCCGGCAGCGGCCGTACTGGCCTTCAGCCAACGTGCAGTGATGGGGACAGACGGGACAGTGAAGCAGGCCTTCTCCCCGCGCTCTTTGGGACAGCGTAGTGTTCGTCATCAATAGTGTCTCACCACCTCGAACCGTTCCAGCTGTACGTCCTCGTCGGCGGCGATGCCGGCTTTGCGCTTGGCAATGGCCACCTGTTCCTGTACCGTATCAACGCCCTCCAGATTGGGCAGGAGCAGCCCTCTCCGGCTGCCTTTAGTCACGATGACGCCATACCGCTGCACATCCAGATCTTCTTCCGAGGCGATGCTTTCAGCAGGGTTAAGCACGTCGACGCTGTATTCCAGCCGGTCTAATTCATTTTCCCTTACAGCATGAAATCGCGGGTCCTTCGTCGACGCGCTGACGGCATTTTCGATGATTTCCTCAGCAATGCTGTTTCGTACCGGCCCAATCGTGCCGATACAGCCCCGCAGGGCTCCTTCTTCCTTCAGGGAAACGAATACGCCGGCCCGGTTGGCATACATTTCGTCAGGAAGTCCGTCAGGCACGCTGATTTTTTTGCCCGTCCGTATGTACGTTTCTATGGTCTGCCGTGCCAGGCGCACGTACGCGTCTTCCGCCTCTTTCCGCCGGGCAGCCTGCGCGCAGACTCGTTCTTCATACTGACGCAGGAAATCGCGCTGCGGCGCAGCCCCTTCCGTTTCATACACGCAGACGCCGTAGCCTACGCCGAAAGGCCCTTCATAAGACAGGCTTTCGGCTTTGACAGCCAGACAATCTAAGGCGCCGGCCATGATGACGAAGGAGCGCTGACCGCATTCCGCCGCCTTGGCGCAAAACTCCTCGGACAAATCGAAAAGACGGCCAAAGTCGCCCCTTCCCATGATGTCCATGATTTCCGCGTCGTATACAGGCCCTTCGGCCTGAAAACCGTACGGGCCGTCGTCTTTGAGCTTATGGGATAAATCGCCGCTGGCGATGACCGCAATGCGCCGCTCTAATAGCTCCGCCGTTTTTTGAATGCACTGGCCCAGCTTATAGTGCTGGGAAAAAGGCAGGCCCGACAGGCCGATGCGCACCGTTTGGTACCCTTCGTAATACTGATTCAGGAACCAAAGGGGAATCATCGTCCCGTGATCCAGACTGCTGTCCCGTTCGCCAAGGGTACCGGCCGAAACGCCGCATCCTGCCGCCTTGCGGGACAGCATATCGACAAATTCTGCATCATACTGCACTTTGATTTCTACCTGGGGAGCCCGGAAGGCCCCGAAATTCCCCTGCGCCCCGCGGCCCGGAGAAATATGAAAATAATCGGCATACATGACCGAATGAGGCGACAGGACGACGACTGTATCGGGCTTCCACGATGCCAGCCTCTTGGCCGCTTCATGATATGCCTGTATCGTCGCCTGAATCCCCCGTTCCTGTCCTCGCCCGACCTCTGGAATAATGAGGGGCGGATGGGGAACCATGATTGCACCTAACATTGCCATACTACATCCCTCCCTGCAACATTCTTGCCGTATACAATCGTCATATACAGCAAGACTTTTTTTATTTTATTATAATCCACAACACGGCCAGTCTACAACTGCCGCCCGACTGCAACGCAAAAAAGAGCCTGCGTTTCCACAAGCTCTCTGTCGATTTCCTTATAAACCGTTCGTATACACATCGTTGATCACTGCCTGCGCCCGTTCCGTTTCCTTCTTCCGAATCAGACGGTCCCTGTCGCTGACAATAGCCAACATCTCGTCGACGACCATTTCCAGACTCGGCTCGCTGACCCGATATAAATAACCGATCATCCGCGTCGCTGTAAAATCCGTGTTCAGCGTATGATAGGCAATTTCCTGACAAAAGGGCTGGGGATATCCCTTGCTCAGCAAGAGCTCGTATAATTCATCAGTCTTTGTCGCCATGAGCCGCCTCCACTTTCTCAAAACGGTATTTCTGCGACGCTGCGGGATACTTGTCATGATCTACTTCGCTCATAAACATGGCGTACGGCCGGGCGCATATCTTAAAGGGCGCATATAAGGCCTGATACACGACGAGCCGCTCGCCCGTCTCCGTATGTTGGGCAAAGGCCAGTACCTTGTACAAATATTCCGATGTGTCGGCCGGTACCCATTCTCTCTTGAAATGGCGCACGATGTCGCCAGCGCGGATATCCCGTACTGGCACATCCTCTTCCGGCGGTTCCGGCTCTGCCGTAACCTCTATATAGTCGCCGCGGCGCAGGGAAACGGTTTTTCCCGACGCAGTAACGATCGCCACGCCTTCGTCCTCCACAGCAGCAACGTCAAAGATGTCGCCAAAGGCATAACCGGCGCCAGCTTCTATGTATTTCTGTATAATTTTAATCTTCCCCATAGTTCATTCCTTTCAATGAAAATATAACGACCCGCTCCCGCTCGTTATTCCCTTCCAAGTCGCGGCAATCGATTTCATCGAACACCGTCAGCTCGTCGGCAGCCAGCAAATAGGCCATATACTCATCGGAGGGGTAATAGAAAAACAGCAGTATGTCCCGCGGCGCGGCATAATACGACGCCAGAATACGGCTCATGGCTTTCTGCAAAATTTGCAGGGAAAAGGGGTTGAAAAAATAAATACGGTCTACCTTCTCCGGCACGGCAAAGTGCTCGGCATTAGCCAAGACAAAGGACACCCGTCCCGAAGCAGCACCCGATTTTATATTATCCATAGCCTTTTCGTAAATCCGCTCGTCGTACTCGACACCAATAGAATGACAACGTGTCTGCCAAGACAGGAAGAAATCGACGCGCCCCTTGCCGCAGCCGTAATCGAGAAGGGTATTGCCCTTGCGGATATAACCGGCATTAGCCAGCCGCTCCAGTACCGAATAGGGCGTCGGCTCATAGGGGTAGCGGTACACGTCGGCGTGGGTATCATCCCGCCCCGTCGTCTTAATCTGCAATAGTTTATCCCATTCACTATCGGTCATCGTCAAATCAATATCCCTTCCAAGTGGTCCAGCTCATGCTGGCAAATCTGAGCCGGTAGGCCGCGCAGTTTCTGCCGCCGCTTCTTCCAGCTCATATCGTAAAATTCCACTTCGATATACTCATACCGCGTCGTCTTGCGGACGCCGTCCAACGACAGACACCCCTCTTCTGCCTCATAGGGTCCTTCCTTCTTCAGCACGACGGGATTAAACATAACGATATCGGCCGAGCCCATATGAACGACGATAATGGCCTTCTTCACGCCGATCATATTCGCCGCCATGCCTACGCACCGCTCGCGATTCGCCTGCAGCGTATCCAATAAATCCCGGCCAACAGCCATATCGGCTTTAACAGCCCGTTCAGCTTTCTGACTTAAAAACAACATGTCTTTTACGATTGGTTTAATCATGTGTGTTTTGTCCTAACTCTCATTATTTCATAAGTCCATTCTGAGTAAGATATTCCATAAAACTCCAAATAATATGTTGATTTCTATGTTCTATATCGACTCCCGTAAAATCTGTCGCTGTCTTTGATAATTTAAGGAGTTCTATATTTTTAGTACCTTCTTTGCGCTGATTTCTGTTGTTTATATAGCCTTGATAATATTTAATTTTATCTTCAAACCGATAATCAGATGCCCGAATGTTAATTCTTCTTTCTAAAATAGCTTTATTTCCAAGCGATTCGAGAAGCTCTGGTTTTTCCAAGCTTTTTTCTTTAGTCTGCCTATTTTTAGCATAGATATGCTCAATTTCAAACACTGTTTCTGAAGAAAGTAATTCTTGCCCTTCTTGTTGGAAACACCACCAAGCTAACATCGCTTTCGTAATAGCACGATTATTGCCAAAACGATAATTTAAAAAAGCTCTTTTCACATGGTCTCGATCAAACATATATCCTCTAAACTCAATAGTTTTATGCTTTACAATATTTATCATTTCCGCATATATTGGAGCACGTAATGCATTAACACCTGGATTGGTTATCGCATACGCCCAAACGAAAGCGATAGTCTGGTTTAAAAAAGTATATAAGTCTTCATCATTTAACTCTCCGTCAGAATTTCTATTAGCCATATAATATACAGACAGGAAATAGGTCCACATTCCATTAGGAGCATAATTCAAAATAAACAACTGGCAAAGGACCTGTGTAGAAAAACGATCTGCATTCTGCGCAATCACGTCTTTCCAGAAATTTGCAAGATCAATTATGTTTTCTAACGTCTGGTCATTTTTTAATAAAGCATATCCATCACGCTCATAAAATTTTCGCAGCGCTTCTGTCGTTGATGATTTATTTTCTTGCAGCGCCCTTTCATAGTACATATACCGTGTAAACAACTCATCCATAGGCGTACCTCTGAGCGGATGAAAAATACTATTACATAGCGTTTCCAATGCTTTCCACTTTTTTATAAAATCATCTTTCTTTCCTTTATTCGCATAATATTTATAAAATTGCGCTTTAAAAATATCTGCATCGGATAAAGGTAATCCTCTATCATTTAACGTTGAAAAAATGCGCAACGCCGTATCTTGTGATTCTGCTTCAATAGGAAGCAATATGCAGTTATTTAAAATACGAATGGGTAAAAAAGAAAAATAACTAGGGTAACTCTTCAAAAATTCACTGATTTTCACTTGAAAAAATTTAAAATTAGCAGCATATCTGCTGTGTTTTCCTTCAGCATCTCCTTCGATAAGAATATATAAAAATTCATTTTTTTCATCGTCTGTCGCTACTTCTGAATTAATTTTCAACGCATTCTTATCAGGATCTCCAAACTCATCTGTTTTCCATATGCATTGCTCTATAAGTTTGCTTGTTTTTATAGCTCGGTCATCTTGCATATGCCCATAAATGGCATAAAATGCTCGAAGCAAAAGCATCAGTGTAGTTAATCTCTGTTGTCCGTCAATAATTTCCTGCTTACCTTCTTCATTTTTGAAAGTAACAATTGGTCCAAGAAAATATTCGTCATTATCACTATCAAATTTATCGCAATCATTCTCAGGAAATGCAAACGCAAAAATATCGTCCCATAAAGTCTGACATTCCTTTTCTCCCCAAGCATAAGGTCTCTGATAGTCAGGAATCAAAAAGTCCGCTTTTTTATCAGCAAATAAATCCTTTATAGTTTTTTGATCTATATTCAATTTCGACATATATTTATTAACACCCTTTCTTATCAATTTAATCAGACAGTTTAATGAATATATTATCATTATAAGTTAATTTACTTCTTACTTCAATATAAACGCTTTTTTATACTGAAGCATTATTCAAACATTACCTAAGTCCTACTTCTTTAAATAGCCTAAAATATGGTTTGACATAAACCGTTCAAGGCAAATAAATATCAAGTAAATCTAACCTATGTTCAAAATAGTTTATTATATTTGATTAAAAAATTTAGTCAATCACGATTTACTAAATCATAAACCACTTCACATTTCACAGCACGCAAAAGAAAGCAGCCCTCATACTATAACATGGAGCTGCTTTCTTTTGCTGATATATTCTATTCTCTGGACAGCCAGTCCTGGAATTCTTCTTCGGTGATGATATGGGTTCCTAACTGACGGGCTTTTTCGTATTTACTGCCGGGATCGGCGCCGATGACGACGAGGGTCGTCTTTTTCGTAACCGACGAGGTACATTTGCCGCCGCGGGATTCTACGGCTTGTTCCGCTTCCTTCCGGGTCATGGTCTGGAGCTTGCCGGTCAGGACGACGATTTCTCCGTCGAAGGATGTGTTGATGAGCTGGCGTTTTTCCGCGGTCATGTCGACGCCGTACGACGCGAGCTTGCCGACGAGGATGCGGTTCTTTTCGTCGCTAAAGTAGGCAACGACGCTTTCAGCAATGCGCGGGCCGATTTCATCAATAGCCGTCAAGTCGTCTGCCGACGCGGCCATGAGTGCCTCGACGGAGCCGAAGCATTCAGCCAGAATGCGACCGGCTTTGGCGCCGACGAAGCGGATACCCAGGGCGAAGAGGACCCGGGCCAGGCCGACGGATTTGCTGGCCTCAATGGCTTTAAGCAGGTTGTCTGCTGATTTTTCACCGAAGCCTTCGAGCTCGACGAGATCTTCTTTTTTCAGCGTGTAAATATCGGATACGTCGTGAATCAAGTGGTTCTGCAGCAGCTGCTGCACGATGGCGTCGCCTAAACCGTCGATGTTCATGGCGTTGCGCGACACGAAGTGGGCGATTTTCTCACCGACGACAGCCGGGCAATCAGGATTGATGCAGCGCGTCGCCGCTTCCCCCTCCTTGCGCACGACGGGGCCGCCGCAGCTCGGACAGGTGCTGGGCATGACGAATTCCCGTTCGGAGCCGTCCCGGTCTGATACGACGGCCCGGACGACTTCAGGAATGATTTCGCCGGCCTTCTGGATGATGACCGTATCGCCGATGCGTATATCCTTTTCCTTGATGTAATCCTCATTGTGCAGCGTCGCCCGCTTGACCGTCGTGCCGGCCAAGTGAACGGGCTGGAGATCTGCCGCCGGCGTCAGGACGCCTGTACGGCCGAGGGAAACGGAAATTCCCAGCACCTTGGTCTTCGCTTGTTCCGGCGGGAATTTATATGCAATGGCCCAGCGGGGAATCTTGACGGTATTGCCCAGCCGTTCCTGCTGGGCGAAGGAATTGACCTTGACAACCATGCCGTCTGTCGCGTAGGGCAAGGTATCGCGCTTTTCATCCCAGCTGTGAATATAGGCGATGACTTCTTCCATGGTTTTGCATTTGCAGTATTCCGGATTGACCTGGAAGCGGAAGGCCTTTAGGTCTGCAAGCAGCTCTTCCTGGCTGTGGATTTCCACGCCGACGTTGCCGCCCAGGGCATAGGCGAAGAACGCCAGCTTGCGCTGAGCCGTAATGCGCGGATCGAGCTGGCGCAGCGAGCCGGCCGCGGCGTTGCGGGGATTGGCAAAGGGCTCCAGCTCGTCGTCGCGGCGCTGGGCATTGAGCTGAGCGAAGGACTCGATGGGCATGTACACTTCGCCGCGGATTTCAATATGGGGCGAATCGTTGTCGATGCGCAGCGGAATCGTCCGGATGGTACGGACGTTGTTCGTAATGTCTTCGCCGACCCGTCCGTCGCCGCGGGTGACGCCGCGGACAAACTGGCCGTACTCGTAAATGAGGTTGACTGCCAGCCCGTCGATTTTCAGCTCGACGACGTATTCCAGCGCTTCGCCGCCTAAATCATTGCGGACGCGCTGGTCAAATTCCATGAGCTCGGCGTCGTTGAACACGTCGCCTAAGCTGAGCATGGGCTGGTCGTGCGTGTATTTTTCAAAGCCGCCGGAAATCTTCGATCCGACGCGCTGTGTCGGCGAATCGGGCGTCACCCATTCGGGATGGGCCTTTTCAATCGTTTCCAATTCGCGGTACATCATGTCGTACTCGTAGTCTGTTACAGTCGGTTTATCCAAGGTATAATACTGATAGCTCAGTTCATCAATTATGTGACGCAGCTCTAAGAGACGTGCTTTTTGCTTTACATCATCCATACGTGCCTCCTGTAAAAATATGCGCAGCTATTTCAAGTTGCTGGCCTGGTCTATATCCGTTTCGATTTCAAAGGCGCTGTCCTCGCCGGAACGGGCAACGGCCAGCAGATGGCAGAGACGCTGGTGCTTCGACCGCTCGATAAACTGGTGGGCGATCATGTCGGGAATCGTCGCGCCCAAGGCGATGGCCAGGATAATCATAAAGGCCTGAACGCCGCTTTGTATGGCCGTGAGCAGCCCCTGCGGGTCCAGGGAGGGAATATAAAAAATGCCGATGAGCAGGCGGTACATGAAGACGCCCGGAATCATGGGAATGACGGCCGGGACGGTTACGACGGACCTGGGGGTGCGAAGGCGGCCGGCAAGCTTGAAACCGACGATGCTGATGAGGGCTGCCCCCCAAAAGGAGGCCCAAGCCATAGGAACGTCAAAGCCAATCGCCAGGATATTCCGCGTGCCGACGGCCATGACGGCGCCGATGCCGGCGACGGGCAGCAGGCGCGGCGGGATATTGAAGATAACGGAAAACCCCATGGCCGCCAGCGCTGCGGCGATAGCTTGAGAGCCATAGATGCTGTCAGGTACGATGTCGTACGTCGAATAGGCCGGAATCTGACACAGGCTGATGGCCCCGACGATGCCGAAGGTCATGGCCAGGACGACGAGCATCGTGTTCATGGCCCGGGTCATGCCCGATACGATATAATTGTTCATGAGGTCGTCAAAGGAATTGATGATGGGTACGCCCGGCACGAGAAACAGCATGCAGGCGATCATGGGAAACCACGGCGTATCCGATCCCGGCAGGACCTGCGTCCAATAGGCCGCCGCCGTCGCGATACACGCCGACGCAGCGATGCTGATGTAGGGATTGACGCCGAAGCGGTTGCAGCCGTGGCGCACCCAGAATCCGATACAGGCTGCCAGAGCCGTATAGGCAAAGGCGATCCAGTCGCAGCCAAATAGTTTGCAGAACCCGCCGCAGGCAATACCCGCTGCCAGCGACGTCGCCCACTGGGGATAATGGCGCTGCATGCTTTTTTCCTTCATGGCTTCCAAATCGGCCTTAAAAGTCCCCGTTTCATATTTCTGTTCTAAGGCCCGCCAGGACAGCTGGCTGACGTCGGCAATCGTCGTCATGTTGATGCCGTGAATGCGGCATTTCCGAAACACCGTATACGACTTCTTCTCGCTGTCGTAATTGGCCATAATCGTCGTATAGGTCATGTGGAAGTTCAAATGCTTCCAATGCAGCCCTAAATAGGCCGCCGCCCGCAGCATATCCCTGACGATGCTCTTCGAATCGCCGCCGCTCTCCATGAGCAGCTGGCCGATATCCAGCACCATTTCCATTTTATCCTTAATCGTAGCTTGTCTGGCCGAACAAATGTCGATAGACGACATGGCCGTTTCCAAGCCCTTGGTCATAGTCTGTCTCCTCGCTTCCTGCTAAGCCTTTTCCAGCGGCGCGTACTTGACGACGACCTGCCGGACGCCTTTTGTCGGAAATTGTATCTTCATCTGCATGTTCTGCCCTTCGCCGATGACTTCCAGGACGGTGCCAACGCCCCAAATCTTATGGCGCACCTTGTCCCCGGCAGCAAAGGACGTGTCGACGGCATGCTTTTTCGGCAGCGTCGTCGCCACGGGCTTGGACAGAATCGATACGCGCTGCCGCCCCGGCACGGACGCCGGCTGCTGAGGCATAGCCGTCTTGCGGCGGAATTCTTCTATGAGCTCCGCTGGGATTTCGTTTAAGAAACGGCTCGGCAAATACGCCGATATGCGGCCGTACATCGTCCGCGTCGAAGCGTTGGTCACGTACAACTGCCGTTCGGCCCGCGTAATGCCGACGTAAGCCAGGCGGCGCTCTTCTTCTACCTGCGACGAATCCATGAGGGTGCGGCTGTGCGGGAACAGTCCTTCATCGAGGCCGACGAGGAAGACGACGGGGAATTCCAGCCCCTTTGCGGCATGCAGCGTCATGAGCGTCACCTTGGACTCGCTGCCCTCAAATTCGTCGACGTCGCTGACCAGGGCGATATTTTCCAGAAAATCCTGCAAATTCCCCTGAGGATTGGAATCCATGTAATCCTTGGCGACGGAAAGGAACTCGCCGACATTTTCTTTGCGGCTTTCACCCTGCACGTCGTGTTCAGCGTCTTTATCAAGCATGGCCCCGTAGCCGGACTGCTTGATGGTCTCTTCGATAAGGGTCTGTACGTCCCATTCGTCGACGTGATTGAGCAGCTCGAAGATCATGACGGAAAACTCTTCCAGCGACGTTCTGGCCCGTTTCGTAATGGCCGGGATATCGTCTGTCGACGACAAGGCTTCAAAGAGGGAAATGCCGTTCTGCTCGGCGTAGTCGGCCAGATGTTCTATCGTCGTCGCGCCGATATTTCGCTTCGGCACGTTGATAACCCGCATGAGGCTCAGGCTGTCTTCGGGGTTGTACAGCAGGCGCAGGTAAGCGATGACGTCTTTAATTTCCTTGCGGTCGTAGAACTTCGTCCCGCCGACCATCGTGTAAGGAATGGCGTAGCGCATGAGCTTCTCTTCCAGCACGCGGGACTGGGAGTTGGTACGGAATAAAATCGCCATGTCGCCGTAGGGCTCATTTCCGATTTCGTGGCGGTTGTAAATGACGCCGGCGACGTAATCAGCTTCGTCATGCTCCGTCTGGGCATGGTAATGGATGATTTTATTGCCTGCCGGATTTTCCGTCCACAGCACCTTCTTCGGCCGGCTTTCGTTGTTGTCGATGACGGCGTTGGCGGCGTTCAAAATGGTCTTCGTCGAGCGGTAGTTCTGTTCCAGCTTGATAGACGCCGCGTCGGGATAGTCCCGCGTAAAGTCGATGATATTGCGGATGTCCGCACCGCGCCAGGCGTAAATGCTTTGGTCCGCGTCGCCGACGACACAGATGTTGCGCCATTTCTGGGCCAGCAACTTCGTCAGCGTGTACTGGGCGTGGTTCGTATCCTGGTATTCGTCGACGAGGATATACTGAAAGCGGTTCTGGTATTTTTCCCGCACGTCTTCGCATTCCTGCAGCAGGCGCACGGCCAGGCGCAGCAGGTCGTCGAAATCCATGGCGTTGTTTTCCTTCAGCTTCTTTTCATACAGCGTATATACCTCGGCGACTTTCTGGGCGTAGAAATCATCGGCCCGGCCGGTAAATTCATAGGCGTCCATCAGGGCGTTCTTCGCCGACGAAATCGTCCCCAGGACGGACCGGGGCGGAAACTGCTTGTCGTCCAGATTGACCTGCTTCAGGCAGTCCTTAATGAGCGTCATCTGGTCCGTCGTATCGTAAATCGTAAAATTGCGGGTATAGCCGAAGCGGCCGTCGATTTCAAAGCGCAGCAATTTAGCGCAGAACGAATGGAAGGTGCTGATCCACATGCTTTCCGCCCGCGGGCCGACCAGCTTTTCCACTCGTTCCCGCATTTCCTTCGCCGCCTTGTTAGTGAAGGTAATCGCCAGGATGGCATAGGGCGACACGCCCTTCTCCAGCAGGTAGGCGATGCGGCAGGTCAGTACCTTCGTCTTCCCCGACCCGGCGCCGGCCGTGATGAGCAGCGGCCCTTCGGTCAGCTGCACCGCCTCGCGCTGCCGGTCGTTCAATGTATCTAAAATAGGATTCATACAAACTCCTTGCCATAATCAGTAAAAAAGCCTCACCGGGAAGATGAGGCTTTGGTTCATATACGGTAACCGCTTATTTCAAGGCTGCCAAAATCTGCGGAACGATCTGCTTCTTGCGGCTCATGACGCCGGGCAGGTATACTTCCTTGTCGAGGACGTCCTTGGCAAAAGCCTTGCCTACGACGGCGTCCATGTTGCCGGCGAAAATGAGGTTCGTCGATTCGTCGATAATGCTCGTAATCATGAGGAACGAAGCGGCATAGTTTTTAGCCGAACGCATTTTTTCCAGGGCGTTGAGAAGGACCTGCTTCTGTTCGAGCAAATCCGTCGTGTCCATGACCTGTACCTGGGAAATCGTAAAGGTTACGCTGCCGTCGGAGAATTCCTTCATGTCGTTCTGGGCAATCTGATCCGGCGTCAAATCGGATACGTTGGCGCCGGCTTTCAGCATGTCCATGCCGTAAGCCTGCAGGTCTACGCCGGCAATAGCGGCTAGCTTTTCAGCCGTTTCCCGATCCTGCTGGGTGCAGGTCGGCGAGCGGAACAATACGGTGTCGGAAATAACGGCCGACAGGAGCAGGCCGGCGATTTCCTTCGGAATGGCGATGTTTGCCTGTTCGTACAGGGACGTTACGATCGTAGCCGTGCAGCCGACGGGCTGGAACAAAATGAAAATCGGGCCTTCCGTCGCCAAGGTGCCGCCGATGCGGTGATGGTCTACGACGCTGATGATTTCAGCTTCGTCGATGCCGTCGATGATCTGCTTCTTTTCGTTGTGGTCGACGAGCATGACTTTTCTCTTTTCTACGGCGGCTACGCAGTCTGCGCAGACCATGCCGACGTACTTGCCGTCGTCGACGACGACGTAGCGGCCTTCAGCCGGAACGTCATGGCCGTTGTCCGACGTGCTGAATATCGTAGCGGCGTCCTGCACCAGGCTCTTTACCGTGCTCAGTTCTTCGCCCAATACAGTCTTGACGAATTCGCCGGCTAAGCTGGACTTATACAATACGCCGACAAAATTGCCGTTTTCCGCAACAGGCGCTACGTCGCTGTCGTGATCGGCAAACCATTTCGCCGCGTCCTTCAGGCTGGCGCTGTACGGCAGAGCTTCGACGTCCTTGCGGACCGCTTCGCCGACCTTTACGTAAAAATCTTTGACCAGGGGCTGCGCTTCTACGTGGAAGTAATCCAGGGCGTAAGCCGTTTCTTTATTGATGTCACCGGCGCGGACAGCGACTGCGTCGACGCCTTTTAATTGCTGTAATTTTGCAAATGCAATGGAAGAACAAATCGAATCCGTATCCGGATTTTTATGTCCTGTAACAAAAATCTGTTTTGCCACAATACATCACCTCATTCATAATTATGACTTTCATTAGATTGGCACTCAATATATTATATCATATGCCGGACGCGGTATCTAGTAAAAAAACAAGGACTGGAATATATCCAATCCTTGTTTTATGTGTTCTTGCTTGGGAATTACCGACGTTCGCGAATACGGGCAGCTTTGCCTGTCAGACCGCGGAGGTAGTTCAGTTTTGCACGGCGAACGATACCGCGGCGAACGACTTCGATTTTAGCCAGACGCGGGGAATGTACCAGGAAAGTACGTTCTACGCCTACGCCATAGGAAATGCGGCGAACGGTGAAGGTTTCGCGGACACCGCCGTTCTGACGGCCGATGACGACGCCTTCAAAAATCTGGATACGTTCGCGGTTACCTTCGACAACCTTTACATGAACCTTGACGGTGTCGCCAGGGCGGAATGCAGGAATGTCGCTGCGAAGCTGTTCTTGTTCAAGTACGCTGATAATATTCATCTTTTTTTCCTCCTATAAGACATTCGTGTTCCCCGTTGCCGCCCAACACACGACAATCGTAAAACGAACAGAGGACTGCCTAAATTAACGAAAATAATTATAGCATGTTACACAGGGCATTTCAAGAAAGGCCTTCGCTTTTCTGTTATTCTGATTTCGCATGTACATGTTCTATTTTATCATGGGCCGCCCGGCCTAATTTCCCCTCCGACAAGGCCAGCCCCAGCAAGGTCAGGGCCGTGCCGGCGACGGTCATCGTCGTAACCGGTTCCCGGAGGACGACAGCCGACGTGGCCACCGTGACGACGGGCAGCAAATAAATGTAGACGCTGGTCTTCACAGCCCCCAGGATCGCCACGGCGCTGCTCCAGGTAACGAAGCACAAGGCCGACGCCCCCAGCCCCAAGAACAGGAGGTTGAAGATGACGATCCCGTCGGCAAAGCGGGCCGGCGCCCATTGAAAGTCAAAGAGATATAAGGCCGGAATCATCCACAATATGCCGTAGAAAAAGGTCCGCCGCGTCGTCAAGAGGACGGGATAGTCAAAACGGCTGATCTTCTTAATTAAAATGGAATAGCAGGCCCATACGACGGCGGCCAGCACGGCCAGCATGTCGCCCAGCGGGTTGAGCTCCATCGCCGAGCCGTTGAAGCTGATCAGGCAGATACCGGCGATGGCCAGAAAAAATCCAATGAAAAACTGCGGCGTCAGGGGCTTCTCCGATTTGATGAATACAGCCGCCAGCATGGCCGTAAAAAAGGGCGATACGGAACAAATGACGCCGACGTTCGACGCCATCGTATAGGTCAGGGCGATGTTTTCCAATAAATAATACAAACAGATTCCCGTAAATCCCGCGGCGGCAAAGGTCGCCTCTTCCCGCCATCCCGACATGTGAAACCACCGGGGAAAGCAGCACCACAGCACGGTATAGGCCATGACAAAGCGGAAGAATAAAATTTCTACAGGCTGAAAATCAGCCAGCAGGACCTTCGTCGATATAAAGGTAGTCCCCCAAATAAATACGGTCAGCAGCGCCGCTATATGGCCTTTTGTCGCAGAATGTGCCACGTCCAGTCTCCTCTCTTCTTCCCTTGCAGGCGCGCAAAAAAGTGCAGGCGCACAAAAAAGGGCACGCCCTCTTCTGTTTCAGGCATGCCCGTTTACGCGCTTCCGCGCCCTGTTACATCTTTACGCCGTTCGGCACAAAGCTGCGCGTCATGTGGGAAATGATCTTGTCGTATTTATCTTTCTTTTCTGTCGGATATACGACGGAAAAGGCCGTGTAGGTCTGATTCTTTTCGTTTAAGAACAATTCATGATAATACGATTTCGCGCCGTCCGTCCAGGCGATGGCATAGCTGTTTTTCGTGCGCACGTTCATGGTCAGCTCAGGCGAGCCGTTGACGCCGATATCCATGTTGCATAATTCGTCGATGGAGAAATTCAGGGCATTTTTCGCCGCGTAAGTCATAAACAAGGCGTCGTCCTTCGGATCCTGGAAATAGCAGCCGTCGCCGCCTTCGTTCATATCGGCCTGGGTAGCCGATTTCGGGATATCGACGACGTAGCCGTACATGCTGTTGTAATATTGATAGTAGTCGCCGTCTTTGGCTTTATATACTAATACTTCCGCATAGCTGTCTCTATTTGAGCTCTTAATCGTCATGGTGTCGGCGGCAAACGACGTCGAACCGGCCACGCATGCGATACCCGCCAGTACTAAGGCGATTTTTTTCATATTCATAAGCAGTCACTCCTTTACGCCAAGCTTATTTTCATAAGGCAATAGCAGATGCGGGAATAGACCGCACCTGCTATGTATTATATCACATATAAATTTTAAAACACAAGGAAGGACGCTCGTCCATGCCTAATTGTAAAGAAGCTGTGACAATAGCCTTACGACAGCTTCTTGATGTCGCCGATGGGGCTGATGAGGCTGTACGTCAAGGTCAGCAGGTGGATGCGGTTTTCCTTTACGGCCGCATTTTCATGCATGACGAGGACGTTGTCGAGGAAATCGTTGATAGCGCCGATGCCTTCGGACAGGATATCAGCCGCAGCGGCGTAATCGTAAACGGCGTACGCCTGGGCCAATCCCGATTCCATAGCCTGGCAGGCGGCGTACAGCGCCTTTTCTTCGTCCGTTTCAAACAAGGAAACGTCGACAGTCGTGTCTTCCGCATCCTTGATCATGTTGCCTACGCGGGTAAAGGCCTGGAGCAGTTCCGTCTTGCCCATGAGGTCGGCGTCGATGAGGGCCTGGGCGCGGCGGGCGCCTTGGCAGCGTTGAGCGTATCGTCGCTGAGGACACAGTCGATGATATGGTAATCCACACCCTTGTCCTGGAAGATGTTTTTCAGGCGCAGGACGAAGTAATCGTTGAGCTGGCCCATAACTTCCATCTGCTTGTCCTTATCCACCTGGAGAAGGTCGAGGACGAAGGCGAATACTTCATGGCAGTTCAGGTTCCAGCCGGCATCCATGAGAATATTCAGGACACCGATGGTCTGACGGCGCAGCGCGAAGGGGTCCTGGGAGCCCGTCGGGATGAAGCCCCGGCTGAACATGCCCGTAATAGTGTCGAATTTATCGGCCAGGCCGAGAACCTTGCCCATATCGGTCTGCGGCAGTTCGTCGCCGGCAAAGCGCGGCTGGTATTGTTCCGTAAGGGCTTCGGCGACATCTTCCCCTTCGCCGTCGATCATGGCGTATTCCTTGCCCATGACACCCTGTAGTTCCGTAAATTCCATGACCATCTGCGTAGCCAGGTCGGCCTTAGCCAGCAGGGACGCCCGCTTCAAGGCTTCGTCGGACAAGCCGAGGTCTAATTTCTGATTGAGGAACACCGTAATCTGTTCCAGGCGCAGGGCCTTATCGTACAGCGTGCCGAGGCCGTCCTGGAAGACTATTTTCTTTAATTTTTCTACGTAATCGACGAGCTTGTGCTTCTTGTCTTCTTCAAAGAAGAACTTGGCGTCGTCGAGGCGGGCTCGGAGTACCCGTTCGTTGCCGTGCTGCACCATTTCCAGATGATAGTCGTCGCCGTTGCGGACTGTCAGGAACAGGTTCATGAGCTTGCCGTCCTTGTCGCGCATGGGGAAATACCGCTGGTGGTCCTTCATCGGTGTGATGATCGCCGCTTCGGGCAGCTTCAGGTAATCTTCGTCAAATTCGCCGCACAAGGCCGTCGGATATTCGACGAGGAAAATGACTTCTTCCAGCAGGTCGTCGTCCATGATGATCGTGCCGCCTTTTTCATCGGCCAGTTTCTGCAGCCCTGCTAAAATGAGTTCTTTTCGTTCTTCCGGGTCGACGATGATGAAATGTTCCTTCGCCGTGCTTTCATAAGCGGCCATGGAAGGAATTTCGAAATCGCCTGTGCCGAGGAAGCGGTGTCCGCGGCTTATCCGGCCGGATTTGACGCCGGCTAATTCAAAGGGAACGACGTCGTCGCCGAAGAGGGCCACAATCCAGCGGATCGGGCGGACAAAATGGAAATCCAGAGAGCCCCAGTGCATGCTCTTGGGGAAGCCCAATCCCGTAATAATGCCGGTCAAAATATCAGGCAAGAGGCCCGCCGTTTCCGCGCCGATGCTGGTAACGTTGGCGTAGACGTAGCCGTCTTCTACGACCAGGTCTTCTACGGCGATTTTCTGGCCCCGGGCAAAGCCCATGGCGGCCTTCGTCGGATTGCCGTCGCTGTCGTAAGCGATTTTGACGGACGGCCCTTTGTTCTTAGACGAAATATCGGCCTGCTTTTCCGCGACGCCCTTGACGAGGAGGGCTACGCGGCGCGGCGTTCCGACGGCGCGGATATCTTCATAGGCGATGTTCGCTTTATTCAATTTGTCAGCAGCCAGCTGCTGTACCTGCGAGAGGATGCTCGGCATATAATGAGCCGGGATTTCTTCGGTGCCGATTTCAAGTAATACGTCTTTGCTCATTTAGTTTTCCTCCTTTTTCAACATGGGGAAGCCCAGTTTTTCCCGCTGTTCCAAATAGGCCTTGGCGCAGGCCCGGGCCATGTTGCGGACCCGGCCGATAAAGGCGGCCCGTTCGCTGACGCTGATAGCGCCGCGGGCGTCGAGCAGGTTAAACGTATGGGAACATTTCAGCACGTAGTCGTAGGCCGGGATGACGAAGCCGGCCTTGATGACCCGCATCGCTTCTTTTTCATACTGATCGAAGAGGTGGAACAGCAAATCGGAGTCGCTCAATTCAAAGGAATACGTCGACTGTTCCACTTCGTTCTGATGGAAAATATCGCCGTACGTCACGTCGTCGTTCCACTTCAAATCGTAGACGTTTTCTACGCCCTGAATGTACATGGCCAGACGTTCCATGCCGTACGTAATTTCCGACGAGACCGGAGCGACGTCGATGCCGCCTACCTGCTGGAAGTATGTAAACTGCGTGATTTCCATGCCGTCGAGCCAGACTTCCCAGCCGAGGCCCCAGGCGCCTAAAGTCGGCGATTCCCAGTTGTCTTCGACAAAGCGGATATCGTGTTCCTTCGGGTTGATGCCTAAGGTTTCCAGGCTCTTTAAATACAGCTCCTGGATGTTGTCCGGCGAAGGCTTGCAGATGACCTGGAACTGATGGTGCTGGTACAAGCGGTTCGGGTTGTCTCCGTAGCGGCCGTCGGCAGGACGGCGGGACGGTTCTACGTAGGCGACGTGCCACGGTTCGGGACCGAGCGTCCGCAGAAACGTAGCCGGATTCATGGTGCCTGCCCCTTTTTCTACATCATAGGGTTCATAAATGATGCAGCCTTGGGAGGACCAAAATTCTTTCAAAGCAGAAATCATATCCTGAAAATTCATTCGTTTTCCCTCCTAATAATACAAAAAGTCCCTGTAACATCGTGAAATGTTACAGGGACGAGTATCCATTACCCGCGGTTCCACCCTGGTTGGTCGAAAGACCCGCTTCATTTGCCGGCCATACGCATCACCTGCCGGTGACTTCCTGCCGCGGCCTTCGGAGCGCCTTCAGCACCAAACGATAAGCTCACACCTTCCTTATCTCGCTGGCGTCGTGCTTACTTCCTCTCCTGCATCGCCGTACTTCATGCCAATTATCATAGCATAAAAGTACAAAAAGGGCAAGCAGAAATCCATCTCCTCCTGGCGGCCCCACTTACCGGCGGCGGTCCTCCTTGTCGTCGTCAATAGGTTTTACGTCGATGGTCATGCCCTTATGGCGGAATCGTTCTTCCCGCATGGCCGCTTCATAGCCGCGGCGGTAGGCGTCGTCATCAGAAGTATTTTTTTTGCCTCTGAACTTGCGCCACAAGTGAGAAATAAGGGATACGATGACCAGCAGCAGGATGATATTGAACATGACGCCGAGGATGTCGGCCATAAAGCCCATGTTCCCCCAGCCGAACAGGCTGCTCAGCATACTGCCTAAAAACATGCCGCCGGCCAAGAGGCCGATATTGCGCATGGCGCTGCCCCAGCCCGACGATTGGTTCGTCCGGGTCTGCGTATTCGTGCGGGCATTGGCCTGCTGCGCGTTTTGGCGAGTCTGCTGATTGGTCTGATTATTCGTCGCTCTGTTCGTCGTGTTGTTTCGGACGGTCCCCTTCGATCCCGACGGCAAGGCTTTGGGAGCCGACACGCGCACGCCGCCGCGGGCGGCAAAGACCGGCGTCGAAACGACAGGCGCGGCCGCGGCAATGACCAGTCCGGCCAAACATACGACAGCAATTTTCTTTAATTTCATAGTACACTCTCCATTTCAATATCTAGGCATTACTATATTACAATACTGTATATATTATATTACACTAAAAACGCAAAAAAGAGCAAGGCGAAAACTTGCTCCTCTTATGTAAAATCCATATACGCCGCCGCGAAAGCTATGTATTGGATTATATTAATCGAATTAAATTGGGGAAAATAAACCGACGATTGCCGGTTTATTTCAATTTCTGATTCTGACACGTACCGCTGACGAGGTCGTACAAATTGACGCCGGAAAAATACGCCGTCAGCTGTTCCTGCAGCTGCCCGAAAGACGTATGAAGGCCGCAGTCGCCGCCGTTGCGTTCGCGGTACGGGCACACAAACCCTTCGTCCAGACAGTTGCTGAGCATATTTTCCCTGTCCATGACCTGAATCAAATCCATCAACGTAATATCATGCAGATTCTTTACCAGCCGGCAGCCGCCCTGGGCTCCGCGGATAATTTCGATGTATCCGGCCCGTTCCATTTTCTTGGAAATTTTATATGCAAACTGCCGCGGTATGAGCTGTTCATCGCTGATTTCCCGGATGTTTTTCAGCCGCAGGTTAATTAAAGAACGTAAAATTCTTACAGCATAATCAGTTTCTCTTGTAATGATCACGTTGAATCCCCTTTTACTTTGATGTAATTCTTTTCTTACGTTTACCCGTTTTAATGCAGCGCAGATTCGCCTTCTTTCCTTGCAATCCACTTCAATAGTACTTTATATAGTTACTATTATACTAAATTCTTCATTATTTTTCATCATTTTTTTTACAAAATAATTGTCCTTTTGACACTCCCTTCATGTGTCTCCCCCTATGGCCGCAGCCGGCAGCCGCAAACGAAAGCCGCCTCTTGCACGGCCGATAAAAACCTTATATAATTATTACCAGTTGTATTTTAGGTTTATTGTATAAATGAGGTGGAATATGTCTTTAGTTGACGAAGTAAATAATCGCCGTACCTTTGCCATCATCTCTCATCCCGACGCTGGCAAGACGACGCTTACGGAAAAATTGTTACTGTACGGAGGCGCGATTCATTTAGCCGGATCGGTCAAAGCGAGAAAGACGGCTAAGCACGCCGTATCCGACTGGATGGAAATCGAAAAGCAGCGCGGCATTTCCGTCACCAGTTCGGTCCTGCAGTTTGATTACGAAGGCCATCACATCAACATACTCGACACGCCGGGCCATCAGGACTTCAGCGAAGACACGTACCGCACCCTTATGGCAGCCGACAGCGCCGTCATGCTCATCGACGTGGCAAAGGGCGTCGAAGCGCAGACGAAAAAGCTGTTCCGCGTCTGTAAGGACAGAGGCATCCCTATTTTTACCTTTGTCAATAAAATCGACCATTTCGGACGAAATCCCTTCGACCTGATGGACGAAATCGAAAACATCCTCGGCATCCACGCCTACCCCATGAACTGGCCTATCGGCATCAACGGCAACTACGAAGGCATTTACGACCGGGAATCGGCCTCCATCGAGCTGTTTGAAAAGGACACGTCTCACGGCCAGCGCAAACTGGCTTCGACGAAAGGTTCTGCCGACGACCCCATTTTCAAGGACCTCCTCGACGAAGAAATTCACCAGTCCCTGATAGACGACATCGAGCTCCTTGACGCGGCCGGCGACAGATTCGACATGGAAAAAGTGAAAAAGGGCCAGCTGACACCTATGTTCTTCGGCTCGGCCATGACCAATTTCGGCGTCAAGCCCTTCCTGGAAAAATTCCTGGAAATGGCGCCTAAACCCCAGCCCCGCAAGTGCCTGGAAGGCGTAGTCGACCCCGAATCGGAGCAGTTTACGTCCTTCGTCTTCAAGATCCAGGCCAACATGAATCCCCAGCACCACGACCGGGTCGTATTCATGCGCATCTGCTCGGGCAAATTTGAAAAGGGCATGTCCGTCACGCACCGCCAGTCAGGCAAGACGCTGCGCCTCATGCAGCCTCAGCAGTTCCTGGCGACGGAGAGGACGATTATCGACGACGCTTACCCCGGCGATATCATCGGCGTATTCGACAACGGCACTATGGGCGTCGGCGATACCCTCTATGCCGGAAAGCAAAAGGTCACCTTCAAGGATTTCCCGACCTTCCCGCCGGAGCTGTTCGCCCGCATCCGTGCTAAGGACTCGATGAAGCGCAAGCAATTCCTTAAGGGCATGACCCAGTTGGCTCAGGAAGGGGCCGTCCAGATTTATGAAAATCTCGGCTCCATGGAAAGCTACATCGTCGGCGCCGTCGGGAAATTGCAGTTTGAAGTACTGGAATACCGCCTTAAGCACGAATACGGCGTAGACTTGGAAATGAACATGCTTCCCTTCACGGTCGCCCGCTGGCTCCAGCTGAACGGCCACGAATACAGGGAGCTGAAAAACGTCGACAGCGCCATGCTGGTCAAGGACCACAAGCAGCGATTGGTCCTGCTCATCGCCAACGAATGGCAGACCAACTGGATCTGCGAGCGCAATCCGGACATTACGTTCTGCACGACGCCGGATGAGCTGGCCCTCGATGACGACGAAGAATAATAAATAATATCTGCATAATAAAAACACCTTCTCATGCTGACCACAGCACCGAGAAGGTGTTTGTTTTTATATGTTACCACATGCCCTTGGATTTCCAGAAGCTGCGCCGGCACATGACCAGCAAGGTCAGGATTTCCAGCCGGCCCAGCAGCATGGACAAGCACAGAATGCTTTTTGCAAAATCAGACAAATTCGCATACGTACACGTCGCGCCGGTAATCCCAAAGGCCGGGCCGATGCAGCCCATGGTGCTGACGCTGATGCCGACGGCATCGAAAATGTTCACGCCGTCCCACGTAAGCAGCAGCGCCCATAATACGATAAAGGCCATGTACAAAAAGAAAAACTGGCTCACGCGGACGACTGTATCGTCGCCGACGTAATGGCCGTTGATTTCTACGCGGCGCACCATGTTGGGATGAACCTTTTGAAAGGCCGTAATCCACAGGGCCTTGACCAAGATGACGACGCGGGATACCTTGAGGCCCGCCGCCGTCGAACCGGCACAGCCGCCGCAGATCATGAGAAAGAGCAGCAGCAGCTTGGAAAAGGCCGGCCACGTGTCATAATCTGCCGATACGAAGCCCGTCGTCGCAATGGATGCAACCTGGAACGAGGCGTATCGGAAGGCCGTCGTCCACTCGCCGCCGAAGGCATAGGCCAAATTCAGCATGATGAGGAGCGTCACAACGCCTAATATGAGCAAATAGGCCTTAAATTCCGTGTTCCGCCGCAAGACGCCGGGCCCCTTTTGATACACCTGATAGTACAAGCCGAAGTTTCCGCCGGCCAGTATCATGAAAAAGGTAATCCACCCTTCTACAACAGAATCGTCGAAATGGGCCACGCTGGCATTAAAGGTTGAAAACCCGCCGGCCGAAATAGTCGACAAGGCGTGGTTCAGGGCATTGATAAAATCCATGCCGCACAGGAGGAAAATAACCAGGGCGATGAGGGTAAAGCCGGAATACATGCGGAATAAGACATTCGTCATATCGTGAAGGCGGGGCAGCACGCGCTCCCGCGTCGGCCCGGCCACCTCGGCGTTGTACATGGACATAGTCGACTGTCCCGCTTCAGGCAGCAGGGCGATAAAGATGACGACGATGCCCAGCCCGCCGAGCCAATGGGTCATGCTGCGCCAAAAGAGGATGCTGTTCGGCAGCACCTCCAGGTCTTCAATGACCGTCGCCCCCGTGCCGGTAAACCCGGAAATACTTTCAAAGAGCCCGTCGAGGATTCCCAAGTACCCGCCCAATACATAGGGCAGCATGCCCAGGCCCGTCGCCAGCAGCCAGCCCAGGCCGGTAATGGCAATGCCTTCGCGTATCGTCAGGGCCTTCGTCCGGACGTGTCCCCGGCGCTGGCACAGAAAGGACACGGCCACGGCCGCGCCGATCGTCAGGATAAAGGGCACGGCGCTCTCTTCGCCGCACCAGAAAGCGATGCCCAGCGGGATGAGCATAGTCAGTCCCTGGATAAATGAAATTTTTCCTAAAAACCGGCATACGACATGTAAATCCATAGGCATCCTTTCGTTGAAATTCTATATTGAACGCGCAGCGGCAAGATTACCAGACGCGGCGCTTCCAAAATGACGGCATCAGCAAGGCCAGGACGGGAAAGATTTCCAGCCTCCCCATAAGCATGGACAAGCACACGACGGCCTTGCTGAACGAGGGCATATCCGCATAGGTACACGTCGCCCCAAACAGGCCGAAACTCGGCCCGCAGCTGCCCATCGTCGTGATGGCTACGCCCAGGGCGTCAAAAATGGGAATGCCGTCAAAGACCAGCAGCACGGTCCACAATATGTCCAGCATGACATATACGAAGAAAAAACGGGCTACGCCGTACAGTACGTCTTCGGAAAAATCCTCTCCATTGGAGCGGACGTGCAGGACGAGATGCGGGTGCATCTTCTGCCGTATGCGCAGGACAATCGTCTTGACCAGCAGCATGAGGCGCGTCACCTTCAGCCCACCGGCTGTCGAGCCGGCGCAGCCTCCGACAAAGATGAGAAAAACCAGGATAAACTGGGAAAAGGCCGGCCATTTGTCGAAATCACTGGAAATGAACCCCGTCGACGACGATAAGGACGCCGCCTGGAAAAAGGACTGGCGGAACGCTTCGTTCCAGGCCCAGCCCTGAGCCGACGCTAAATTGGCCGCCATCAGCATCGTCGCTGCGGCGACGAGGCCGACATAGGTGCGGAATTCCGTATCATGCAGGATGACCTTGGGTCCCCGCTTCCACGCCGCCACGTACATGCCGAAGTTGGCACTGGAAATCATCATGAAAAAGGCCAGCACCCATTCGATCAGCGGGCTGTCGAAATAGGCCACGCTGGTGTTATAAGGAGAAAAACCGCCCGTCGCAATCGTCGAGCAGGCATGGTTCAGAGCCACGAGGAACGACATGCCGCAGGCCATGCAGGCCAGCGTAGCCGCCGTCGTAAATACGACGTACACGCAGAACAGGGCCTTGGCCATTTCCTTTACACGCGGCACGTTCCGGTCCGACGTCGGCCCCGTGCTTTCAGCGTTGAACATATGGACTGTCCCCCGCCCCAGCTGAGGAAATAAGGCGATAAAGATGACGATGATGCCGAGGCGCCGAACCAATGGGTCAGGGAACGCCACAGCAAAATGCCCTGCGGCATGATTTCTAAATCGGGAATGACCGTGGCCCCCGTGCCGGACAAGCCGGAAATGCACTCGAATACGCCGTCCAGCACGGACAAATAACCGCCGGCAGCATAGGGCACCATGCCCAAAAACATGACCATAATCCATCCTAAGGCCGTAATCGCAATGCCTTCGCGGTTCGTAACCTCCCCGACGGGAGCCCTTCCATACGCCGTCAGACCCTTGCCCAAGGCCAGGCACACGCCGATGGCGACGGCAAAGGCGAATACGCTGTTTTCACTATACCACAGGGACACGCCCAGGGGAAGAACCATGCCGCAGCCGTAGGCCCAGGACAGGCGGCCTAATACATACCAAACTATTTTCAAATCCATTTGACGCGACGCCTCCTACCAACGGCGCTTAAAGGCCTGGGCTGCCGTCTGCAGCACGATGAGAAAGGAAAAGATTTCCAATCGTCCCAGAATCATCAAAAAGGCGCAGTATGCCTTCAGCCAGGCTGGTTCCGCGGAAAATTCGACGACGCCGAACAGGTGAGCCGTCGCGCCGGCGCTGGTCAGGCAGCCCGCCGCAACCCCCATGGACTGCAGGGGCGTCATGCCGGACAACGAGATGATAATCGTCGATACGAAAAATACAGCCATAAATAAGAAAAAATAGCTGAGAACCCGGCTGATGATCTTCATATCGACGGGAACGCCGCTGACCTTTAAGCTGATGACCATGCGCGGATGCAGGAGATGGCGCATTTCCTGAGCCGCTATCTTGAACAGCACGATAAACCGCATGACCCGCAGGCCGCCCGTCGCCGAGCCGATACAGCCGCCGACAAAGACGATGAGCAATAAGATAAATTTATCAAAATCAGGCCAGGCCGAAACGTCGGCCGTAATAAAACCGCTCGTACTATAAAAGGAAAGGACGTGGAAAAATCCGAACCGCAGGCTGTACGCCCCGTCGTACACGCCCATCTTCCACAAGTGGAAGGACACGAGAAGGGCCGTCCCCAGCAAGACGCCTAAAAACACGCGGAGCTCCGTATCCTGAAAGGCCGACTTGAGGTCCCGCCGCTCAAAGCTTTTCCAATACAGCAGGAAATTGCCGCAGGCCAGGAGCATGGAAAAGGCGCAGGCCCATTCCAAGGCCGGATTACCGCCGGACATAAAGGAAAAGGGCGCGTCGCCGCTCGTCGATATGCTGCGGAAGGCGCTTATACAGGCGTCGAACAGGGATAGCCCAGCCAGCAAATAGGCCAGGACGGACAGGACCGTAATGGCCGCGTATATCTTCCCTACCTGGCGGGCCGCAATATCCATGCGCCCCAGCATGGGGCTGAAGCTGATGCTCTGATGCACCGACAAGGTCAGGCCAAAGCAGCCGCTGACCTGCGGAATAATCGTCACCATCAGCAGAATAAAGTTCAAGCCGCCCAGCCATTCCATCAGGCCGTGCCACAAGACCAGCGAACGGGGTACGTCGCCGGCCTGCCCGACAGCGCAGGACAAGCCGACCGTCGTATAGGCCGAAATACTTTCAAAAAACGCGTCGGCGACGGTCAAGGCGCCGGAAAACAAATACGGCAGCATGCCGACGCCGCCCAGCATAACCCACACGAGAACCATGTACCAGGCGCCGCCGGCGACGCCCAGCTGCTTGCTGTGCCGGCGGCCGAAGCCCATCATCAGGCCGCCCAAGGCCAGCGTAACCGCCATGGAAGGGCCGAAATACAAATACGCCGGCTCCCCCCAGGAAAAGGCGCACAGCAGGGGAATCAAAAAGGCCAGGCCGTTCAGGATTGCCATCCTTCCCAGGAGGAAGAAAAACAAATACATGTGCATCTCAATCCCTGCCTTTGAAATATTTCATGACTTCCTTGGAATGCGTCGTCTGGATAAATAAGATAACCCGATCGCCGGCCATCAGCGCCGACTGGCCGTTTGGAATAAAGGCGTCTTCGCCGCGCACGTAAGCGCATACCAAGCATTCCCTGGGCAGCCGGACGTCCATCAGGCGCTTGCCCGCTACGGGCGCGCCGTCCTGCACGATGACTTCAACGGCTTCGGCCTTGGCCCCTTCGAGCAGCGATACGGACACGACGCCGCCGCGGCGGACGAAAGCCAATACTTCGCTGGCCGACAAGAGGCGCGTAGACAATACGATGTCGACGCCGACCTTTTCCATCAGATCCGTATATTCAGCCCGCGACACGCGGACGATGGTCTTCTTCGCGCCGAAATGCTTGGCAATCAGAGCCAGCATGAGGTTCAGCCGGTCGTCGTCGGTAATGCACACGACGACGTCTGCTTCAGCGATGCCTTCCTGCTCCAGCAGGTTCAGGTCCGTGCCGTCGCCGCAGATAGCGATGCCGTTGTCCATTTTTTCCGCCGCCAGCAGGCACCGTTCCCTGTTTTTGTCGAAAATTTTAACCTGCACGCCCTGCTTGTCCAGCATGGGGGCCAGAAAGCGCCCCGTCCGGCCGGCGCCGATGATGATGGCCCGCTCTACCCGCTTCGTGTCGCTCTGGACGAAATTGACGCTGAATTTCTCAATCGCCTTGGGATCGCCGATAAAGTAGGCGTTGTCATGAGGCAGGAGCTGGTCGTCGCCGTGGGGGATGATCATGCGGTGGTCCCGGAAAATCATGCCGACCAGTATAGACGGCGGAATTTCCAGATCCTTGAAGGGAATATTGACCAAGGGCGAATGGCGGCGCACCTTCGTTTCAAACAAGCGCACCTTGCCGTTGGCGAAATCTTCTACGTTCAGCGCCGCCGGCGTCATAATGATGCGGTTGATTTCCTGGGCCGTAATCAGCTCCGGATTCAGCATCAAATCGATATCGAAATTTTCTTTTAAGTAATCCTTCGCTTCCGATAAAAACTGCATGTCCCGGATGCGGGCTGCCGTATAGGTAATGCCGTGCTTCTTGGCCAGAATGCAGGCCACCATGTTGACCTCGTCGATAGCCGTCGCCGCGACGAGGACGTCCGCTCCTTGTATATCGGGATTATTCATCGTAATCGGGCTGGCGCCGTTGGCATGGACGGTCAGGACGTCTAAGGTATTTTTGACGACTTCCAGCCGCTCCTCATCGTGGTCTACGACGACGACGTCGAACTGCTCGTTTGACAACAGCTCGGCAATGCTGTATCCCAGCTTGCCGGCGCCTACAACTACTATGCGCATATGCTCACCTCTGTGCTATACGTAGATATCGTAAAATAATCGCGCCGCTTTGATTATAGCAGCACATTAGGCAGTGTATGGTATACTATTACTGTACCCACTGTCTACGCTACTATATCATAAAAGAAGTGCCGTGGCTAGGAGAGAACAGATAATCGCCGGAAAATTTACATGGATAGGCCCGTATCTCTAGCAACGGCAGGTTAAATATGATAAAATTAATTGTTTGTTATATCATGTAAAAATTACGAGACAAGAGGGGTATCATGGCTAATAAGTTCGTATCGGGAACCTTGATTCTGACGCTTTCCGGCTTTGTCGTCAAAGCCATCGGCAGCATCAACTGGATTATCTTATCCCGTATTCTCGGCGGCGAAGGCATCGGCATTTACCAAATGGCCTTCCCTATCTATCTGCTGGCTCTGGACGTATCCAGCGCCGGCCTTCCTATCGCCATTTCCATCATTACGGCGGAAAAGGTAGCGAAGCAGGACTATCTCGGGGCACAGCGCATCTTCCGCGTGTCCTTGTCCATGCTGTGCACGACGGCTTTATTTCTCAGCATCCTCATGTTCTTCGGCGCGGAGTTCCTCATCGACGAACAGATCATCCGTGAAAGCCGTGCCTATTATTCGCTCATCGCCTTAGCGCCGGCTATCTTCTTCACGACGGTCATTGCCGGATACCGCGGGTATTTGCAGGGCTGGCAGCAAATGACTCCGACAGCCCTATCCCAAATCGTAGAGCAGCTGGTCCGCGTCGTCGTCATGCTCGGCTTTGCGGCCCTGCTCCTGCCTTACGGCCTCGACTACGCCGCAGGCGGCGCCAGCTTGGGCGCGGGCGCAGGCGGTCTGGCAGCCTGGCTCGTCTTAATTTATTACTATTATAAGCTGAAGCGCTCCCTGCCCTCGGACGGCCCTGTATATCCGAAGGAAGACATCCGGCATATTTTAAAGCGCCTCGTCGTCCTGGCCGTGCCCATCTCCTTATCGAGCATCATGCTTCCCGTCGTGTCGAACCTGGATTTGCTCATCGTTCCCCGCCGTCTGGAAGTCGCAGGATACGCTACGGCCCAGGCGACGGAATTGTTCGGCTATCTGACGGGCATGTCCGTGCCCCTCATCAACTTGGCGACAATTTTGACGGCGGCCATGGCCATGAGCCTCGTGCCGGCCATCAGCCACAGCTTTACGCTGAAAAATTTCGACGAAATATACGAGCGCACGGCCAGCGCCATGCGCATCTCCTTTCTCGTGACGATTCCCTTCAGCGTCATGCTTTACGTCATGGCCGAGCCCGTCGTCACCTTTATTTACAACGCGCCAGCTGCGACGGATGCGACGAGAGCCGTTGCCATCGCCATTTGCTTCCTCGGCCTGCACCAAATCACCACGGCCATCCTGCAGGGCTTAAAGAAGCCTAAGATTCCGGTCATCAACATGGCCGTAGCCTGCGTGGCCAAGGTGGCCTGCAACTGGTTCTTAGTCGCCATTCCGTCCTTCGGCATTACTGGCGCCTCCTATGCGACTGTAGCCGACATCGGCGTCGCCGCCGCCCTGAACCTGTTTTTCATCTACCGCCATACGGGCTATATCATTCACGCCAATATCATCGTGAAAAACGTCGTTTCTGCCGCCATTATGGGCGTCATCATGTATTTCGTCTACAATTTCCTCTATCTGCACATCGGCCTGTTCCTCAGCCTGTTCCTGACCTGCCTGTTAGGATCGGCGATCTACATTGGCCTCATGGCCCTGACCGGCGGCGTAACCAGAGAAGACGCCGCAAAGATGCCCTTTATCGGCCGGTTCTTTTAAACAGTATATCTCATCAATCAAACCCATCAGTAGATGATACGTCCCCTCTTTACTGGACACCCCAGTAAGGAGGGTACTTTTTATGCGTTATCCCTATAAATTTAAGAGAACCTGTGTAAACTTATATTGAAAAGGAGGCTGGCCCCCGCACCGAAGAACTAAACACCCGGCAAATTTATAAAACGATCCGGGAATAGTTCCGCATGGAAAAAGCACGATATCTCGAATTGATTTGCTTGGGATTCTAATGGCGCCGCCCTGAATGCGGCCGGTGTTCTGCACAACCCCTGCCTGAATTTGGACCGTCTTTCCCTGCAGTACGCCGCTGCTTTCCACAGCTGCCTTCGTATCCATCCCAAGATTCTTGGTACATACGCTTGAAACAAGGTCGGTATTTTCAGCAATATTGTCCATAAGAAATCCTAACTGCAATCCAGCATTCACTTTGCTGCCGACAGTTTTAGAAAGTACACTCACTTGGCTGTTGTAGAAATACTCTTCTCAACCGTGATTTGTGTCAATTTTTCACTAGCCTTAGCAGCTGCCAAGGCAGCTACTTTTTTAACGGTTAATTGTAAAATGAATTTGAACAGGTAATCAAAAAACAAAAATCCATAGTGAAGCTTCATGTTAAAATGGTTTTGCGAGAAATCATCAACAAAGGAGCAATCACTATGGATCACATCCATTCTA